>NZ_RAWK01000589.1 GCF_003612165.1 Corallococcus aberystwythensis
GCCTACAACCGGGCCACCGGAAGCGCGATGGACGATCCGGCCCTGGTGGCGCGCGCGATGCTGAGGATGCTCGAAGCAGAGACGCCGGAGCGCTTCCTGGGCTACCCCGAGAAGCTTGCGGTGCGCATCAACGGCATCGCTCCGGCGCTGCTCGATGGCGCCTTCGCCAGGCATCGCCGCAGCCTGCCAGCATTGCCGCAGGAGCCCGCCGAGCGGGCCGGAGACTCCGCAGCCCGCGCCAGTTCCTTCACCACGATTCACTGAGGTTTCTGCCATGACGACCCGATCCGAACACCCATCGTCCCCTGCACTGCCCCGTCGACGCTGGGCGGGCGCCCTGCTCGCCGCCGCAGCACTTTCCGGCCTGCTGCCGCACCTCGCCAGCGCCGCCGGCGTGGAGGAGTCGGTCACCGAACTGCAG
>NZ_RAWK01000590.1 GCF_003612165.1 Corallococcus aberystwythensis
TACTATTTCAATTCCTTCTGGTGTCAGTGGCGTATCAGCCCAGCCTTGCATGCGCAAATTTTTGTTTAAGTAGGTTTGACCATGTCTTACAAAATAAAGTGATAATTTTTTTCCCATTACGTACTTCCTCCTCCATCGTTGTTTTCTATTTCATTGTAACAAATTCTTCGGATCCTGTTGGGTGGATAGCGACTGTATTGTCGAAATCGGCTTTTGTTGCGCCCATATTAATAGCAACAGCGAATCCTTGAATCATTTCGTCCACACCGTAACCAATCCCGTGCAAGCCAATGACGCGCTCTGTCTTCCCTTCGCAAATTAATTTCATTCGACAAGGTTCGCGGTGGTCTGTGATGGCTGTATACATCGAGGTAAAGCTTGAAGTGTACACTTTGATATTTTCTTTGCCATATTTTTCGAT
>NZ_RAWK01000591.1 GCF_003612165.1 Corallococcus aberystwythensis
GGCCTGCCCGGATGGCAGCACCGGCTCCAGGTAGAAGCCCTCCCAGGCACCGCCATCGCCCGGGTTGCAGGCGCCGCCATTGCCGCCGTCACCGCTCTGGATGGGCGCGCCCGGCGTGGTCTCCTTCCAGTGGGGCGCGCTCCCCGTGGCGGCCTGGAAACCCACGCGCGTGCGCGTGCCGTAGCCGCAGGCCAGCCGGGTGAACGACTCCCCGCTGGTGAAGTCGGCGCTCATGGAGAGCTGGTTCGCGACCACCGTCAGGAACGCGTCGCCCGAGCCCTTGAGCTTGTAGCGGGTGCCCGCCGGAACGAGCTGGAACACCTGCCCGCCGGCCTGCGCCGTGCTGCCCGCGACCACCTTGCCCGCGCCGTCCACGGTGAGCCACTTGTCGGAGCGCTCGCTCTGGATCTGATAGCAGCT
>NZ_RAWK01000592.1 GCF_003612165.1 Corallococcus aberystwythensis
CTCCGGAGTCGCGGGGGCCGCGGGCTCTGAAGCCGCGGCTTCCGGTGGCGGAGCCTGGGGGAGGGGCGCGATGGGATGTTCTGGCGTCACCCCGCGCCGCGTGACGGCGTACAGCACCCGCGCCAGCAGCAAACCCCCCGCGATGGCCAGCAGGGTGCGCCATATCCAGGGGGGGACCGGAGGCTCGCTCACGGTGAACCGCAGGTGGACCGCCTTGGGGCGGGTGGTGAGGAAACGCACGTCCACATCCCACGCGCCGGGTGCGTCGGGGACGAACTCGGTGGACCAGCCCACGGCGTCGCGCGTCAAGGTGCGCGTCACCTGGCCGGGCACGCCCGCGCGGGAGAACGCGACGGTGACGGCGCCCTGGAAGGGAGGGCCCTGGAGGTTTCCCACCGACAGCGTCAGCCGCAGGGGC
>NZ_RAWK01000593.1 GCF_003612165.1 Corallococcus aberystwythensis
TGGTAGCACAGATTATTTTGTGAATGCCCGTAAAGGCGATATTGGCGCGTTCGATTCGCCGAAATTTATCGGCCTGCCGGTGGGCGAAGTATTGAAAGTAGCGAAAGATCATATTGATGTTGCCGTTACCGAGCCACTGGCAAATGGCGATGGCCTGAACGTGATGATTAAACGTGAAGTCGTCGGTTTTCGTGCCAATACGGTCGAGAAAACCGGAGAAAATCAGTACCGCGTCTGGCCCAATGAAATGCCAGCAGATTTGCACAAAATTCGCCCGCATCACCCACTAAACCGTAATCTTGATCATAACTGGCAGCAGGCACTGACAAAAACCTCCAGCGAACGTCGGGTGGCGGTAGACATTGAACTGGGCGGCTGGCAGGAACAACTGATTCTGACCCTCACCAGTGAAGAG
>NZ_RAWK01000594.1 GCF_003612165.1 Corallococcus aberystwythensis
CACGAAAGGCATGACCGGGGCGCGGACGGCGTGGTGGGTCTGGTGTGTGCAGGTGGCGACGTTTGTGGTCTCTGCGGTCTGCGTCACGGGGCTCCTCGTCCTGGCCTCTGTGTTCCGGGCACGGTTTCCCTGCTTTTACGCCACGGCGAGCTCTTATGCCGGGGTTAACTCCACGGCCGAGGTGCGCGGGGGTGTAGCCGTGCCCCTCAGGTTGGACACGCAGAGCCTTGTGGGCACTTATGTAATCACGGCCGTATTGTTGTTGGCCGCGGCCGTGTATGCCGTGGTCGGCGCCGTGACCTCCCGCTACGACCGCGCCCTGGACGCGGGCCGCCGTCTGGCTGCGGCCCGCATGGCCATGCCGCACGCCACGCTGATCGCCGGAAACGTCTGCTCTTGGTTGCTGCAGATCAC
>NZ_RAWK01000595.1 GCF_003612165.1 Corallococcus aberystwythensis
GAAAAGTTGGCTCAACACCAGGCTACTTACGGCTGGTTTTCAATGGTTATAAAAAAGCCAGTTTTGTGCTGGCTAAAAAAATTGAGCAATGCACGTCAGGTGCAATTACGAAATCTGACTTAAGACCGGATATCTATCCGAAAGATTAACAGAACACCTTCAATTTTTAACCACAGAACGATGAGGCTAACCGTGGGTAAGCATCACTGGAAAGTAGAAAAACAGCCTGAGTGGTACGTGAAAGCTGTCAGAAAAACTATCGCGGCATTGCCGGGGGGTTACGCTGAAGCTGCTGACTGGCTGGATGTAACAGAGAACGCATTATTTAACCGCCTTCGTGCCGATGGCGATCAGATTTTCCCGCTGGGATGGGCAATGGTTTTACAGCGTGCTGCTGGCACTCACCACATTGC
>NZ_RAWK01000596.1 GCF_003612165.1 Corallococcus aberystwythensis
CACCAATAAAGTGTCGCTGATCGTCTGTTCTGCACTGAAAAAACACTATCGCGACTTGCTGCGTGAAGGTAATCCGAATCTCTCGTTCATCTACCTGAAAGGCGATTTTGATGTGATTGAAAGCCGCCTGAAAGCGCGCAAAGGCCATTTCTTTAAAACCCAAATGTTGGTGACGCAGTTTGAAACGCTGCAGGAGCCGGGTGCGGACGAAACCGATGTACTGGTGGTGGATATCGATCAACCGCTGGAAGGTGTTGTGGCAAGCACCATTGAGGTTATTAAAAAAGGCAAATAAGTAGTGACTACATTAACGCTTGTTTTAACAGCAGTAGGGTCTGTTTTACTGCTGCTGTTTTTAGTCATGAAGGCGCGTATGCACGCTTTCCTGGCTTTGATGGTGGTGTCCATGGGGG
>NZ_RAWK01000597.1 GCF_003612165.1 Corallococcus aberystwythensis
GTCCGCATCCAGGTAGGTTATGGGCTGGAAGAAAAGGTAACCGATGCTCTGGCTGGAGATATCATCCGTAGCAACATGATACCCGCATTTAAACCACAAAAATTAGCTAAGGGATTAGAGCTAGCTATAAACGCTTTGAATAACCAACTCACTTCACAACACCCATATCCGACTAATCCTTCAGAAAGTGAATCAGCGTCTTCCAGTGATCATTATTACTTTGCTATTTTTTGGGTATTTGCAGTGATGTTCTTCCCTTTCTGGTTTTTTCATCAAGGCAGTAATTTTTGTCGCGCATGTAAAAGTGGAGTCTGTATTTCAGCAATCTATCTTTTAGATTTATTCCTGTTCTCCGATAAAATTTTTTCCATTGCTGTATTTTCCTTCTTTTTTACTTTCACCATATTTATGGT
>NZ_RAWK01000598.1 GCF_003612165.1 Corallococcus aberystwythensis
CTTCCGGCACGTGCGCGCCCAGCTGAACATCCGCGAGTACGTAAAGCAAAACGTCACCCCCAGGGAAACCGCCCTGGCGGGAGACGCGGCCGCCGCCTACCTGCGCGCGCGCACGTATGCCCCGGCGGCCCTCACGCCCGCCCCCGCGTACTGCGGGGTCGCAGACTCGTCCACCAAAATGATGGGACGTCTGGCGGAAGCAGAAAGGCTCCTAGTCCCCCACGGCTGGCCCGCGTTCGCACCAACACCCCCCGGGGACGACGCGGGGGGCGGCACTGCCGCCCCCCAGACCTGCGGAATCGTCAAGCGCCTCCTCAAGCTGGCCGCCACGGAGCAGCAGGGCACGACGCCCCCGGCGATCGCGGCTCTCATGCAGGACGCGTCGGTCCAAACCCCCCTGCCCGTGTACAGG
>NZ_RAWK01000059.1 GCF_003612165.1 Corallococcus aberystwythensis
CGCATGTCGCGTGGGCTCGGAGATGGGTATAAGAGACAGCGCCAAGGCCGCCGTCGCGGAAGCGCCTCCGCCCCCGCCGCAGAAGGTGCCGCCGGAGACCTTCGACAAGGCGCTCAAGGCGTACTTCGCCGGCAAGCCGCGCGCCGCCGCCGGCCCGCTGTACGCGTGGCTCCAGGCCACGCCCCGCACGGATGACAACTACGCATGGGGCCAGTACTTCCTCGCGCGCAGCCTCATCGACATGGGACTCACCCACGCGGGCGCGACGTACCTGGCGCGCATCGCGCGCGAGCGCTCCAACCCCAACGTGCTGCCACGCGCGCTGGATGCCCTCAAGGGCCTGACGGACCGGCCGCACGACGAGGTGATGATCGACGAGCAGGTCTTCGGCGCGCTCGACCTGGGCTTCCTCCCGGATGAGACGGGCGCGTACGCGCACTACCAGCAGGGCCTGGTGGACCTGCGCGTGGGCAACGAGCGCTGGGCGAACACGCACTTCTCCAAGCTGCCGGAGACCAGCGCCGAAGCGAGCCGCGCGAAGTTCGCGCTGCTCGTCACCCGGCTCAAGCAGGTGAAGGATCCGCCGGAGCAGATGGTGAAGGACTTCCTCGACCTGTCCGCGGACGAGAAGCTCACCCGTGAAGCACGCAACGAGGCGGCGCTCGCGGTGGCCCGCCTGCGCTACGAGAAGAAGGACTTCACCGGCGCGCTGGACGCGTACGGCAAGGTGAAGCTGCCGGACCTGGATCCCGGCCGCGCCAGCCTCTACCTGGAGGAGGCGTGGACCCGCTACAAGCTGGGCGACCTGCGGGCGTCCCTGGGCATCCTCACCACGCTGGACGCGCCGTCCTTCCGGGATGAGTTCATGCCGGACAAGTACCTGCTGCGCGCGCTCATCTTCCGCGACCTGTGCCACTACCTGCCCGCCAAGCGCGCGGCGAAGGAGCTGACGCGCCGGTACGCGGACTCGCTGGAGTCCGTGCGCAACCGCGAGGACCTGAGCCAGGACGCGCGCCTGCGCCGCGCCGCCAACGCGCACGGCAACACCCAGCGCGCCGCGAAGTTCGTGGCCCTGCTGGAGCTGGAGGGCGAGCGCCTGGGCCGCTACGCCGGCAGCTTCGGCGACCGGCTCTTCGGGCACCTGACGCGGCTGTATGACCTGTCCCACGCGGAAGGCGTGCGCGTGTACGACGCCCGCTTGCAGGAGGCCGTGCGCCAGGAGGCGGACACGCTCCTGCGCGCCGCCGAACAGGTGCGCCTCATGGAGTACGAGGTCGGCCTCAAGCTGTACGAGCGCGTGAAGAAGGGCGCGCAGGTGGTGGCGGCGGAAGAGGAAGAGCTGCTGTCGCCCGCCCAGGTCGCCTTCAAGTTCGACAACGAATACTGGAACGACGAGCTCAAGTCCTACCGGGTCCGCATCGAGAGCCGCTGCATCGAGGAAACCCCATGACCGGCCCGTTCACCGGCCTCATCACCGCCGCGCTGCTCTCGGCCGCGGCCCCTGGCCCCAGCAGCCGCATCGGGCCCAACACCAACCCCATCGTGTCCAAGGCGAAGGAGCGCGAGGAGCTCGTCGCCAAGTTGAGGCGCGACATCTTCAAGGTGGACCGCGCCATCGGCGAGACGGAGAAGCTCATCTCCAAGAGCCGCAACGCCCCCTACCTGCCGGACCTCCAGTTCCGGCTGGCGGAGCTCTACGTCGAGAAGAGCCGCTACGTGTACTACCTCCAGGCGGAGACCCGGCCGGAGGGCGCCACGGGTGCCATCGTCTCCCCGGAGACGCGCCTGATGAAGCAGAAGGCGGTGCAGATGTACTACCGCCTGCTGCGCGAGTACCCGGACTTCAAGGACGGGGACCAGGTGACGTTCTACCTGGCGCACGAGCAGCGCGAGCTGGGCCAGTTCGACGAGATGCTCAAGACGCTGGGGGACCTGACGCGCAAGTACCCCAACAGCCCGCTGCGCCTGGAAGCCGAGCAGATCCTGGGTGACCACTTCTTCGACAAGGCGGACCTGGTCGAAGCGGAGAAGCACTACCAGGCCATCCTGGAGCTGCCGCCGTCGCCGGTGCACGACCTGGCCCGCTACAAGATGGGCTGGATCCGCGTGAACCAGGCCAAGCACGCGGAGGCCGTGACGTTCTTCGAGGCGGCGGCCGCCAGCGCGCCCCTGCCCGGCGTGGACGTGAAGAAGGCGCTCAACGTCAAGCGCGAGGCGCTGCTGGACCTGGTCTACAGCTACACGGAGGCCAAGCCCCCCAAGGGCGCGCTCAACTACTTCGAGAAGCTCAGCGAAGGCCGCGCCACTTACGCGCTCGCGCTGGACAAGCTGGGCAACCGCTACTTCATCAAGCAGCAGTACGAGTGGGCAATCCCCGCGCTGCGCAAGCTGATGGAAGTGCAGCCGGACCCGGAGCTGGACCTGGAGCGCGGGCAGAAGCTGTACGACTCGCTCAAGGCGGCCAAGGGCAAGGTGATGCCGGAGCCCGAGGACATCCGCTTCCTCGTGCGCGCCGCGGTGCAGAGCAAGACCGACCCGGAGATCGCGGAGGCGGACCGCAAGAAGCAGCTCGCGGAGCTGGAGGAGATGGCGCGCGACCTGTCCACGCAGGTGCACCTGGCCGCGCAGAAGGCGGACTCGCGCGACCTGTACGTGAAGGCCGCGGACGCCTACCGCGAGTACCTGGGGCTCTTCCGGCCGGAGCAGTACGTGCGGCCCATCATGAAGAACCGCGCGGACGCGCTCTTCGCCGCCAAGGAGTTCCCGGACGCCGCGCGCCAGTTCGAGGAGCTGGCCCGCTACGAGGACAAGGCCAAGGACCTCAAGGCCGTGGACACCTCCATGTACGGCGCGCTCCTGGCCCACTTCTCCACGCTCAAGCCGGAGGAGGCCCAGAAGCGCAACGCCTTCGAGGTCGCTGACGCGCGGCAGGCGCTGAAGCTGCTGGGCGCCAACTACGTGTCGCGCTTCCCGCAGAGCCCGCACGTGCTGGACGTGAAGTTCAACATCGCGCGCGCCTACTACGAGGACGGCGACTACCCGAAGGCGGCGGAGCTGTTCACCGCGTTCGCGCTGGCGCACCCGCAGTACAAGGACGCGCCGGTGGCGGGCAACCTGGCCCTGGACAGCCTGCGGCAGGTGAACGACTTCAAGAAGCTGGATGAGACGGGCCGCAAGTTCCTGGCGTCGTCGCTGCCGCCCAACTTCCGCGGCGAAGTGCAGAAGATCCTCACGCAGAGCAAGGCCGAGGCCCTGGACGAGCTGGCCCTGCAGAGCGCGCAGGAGACGGGCGACGTCATCGAAGGCCTGATGAAGGTCGCGGACGAGAACAAGAACAGCGACATCGGCGAGAAGGCGCTCTACGGCGCGTTCACCGCCGCGCGTGAGAAGCGCGACCTGCCGCGCGAGCGCGAGCTGGGCGCGAAGCTGGCGCAGTCCTACCCCAAGAGCCAGTACCTGTCGGACGTGCTCTTGACGCTGGGCCGGCACGCGGCGGAAGCGGCGGCCTTCAACGAGGCGGCGGGCTGGTTCGAACAGGTGGGCCAGAAGCTGACGGGCGACCTGGCGTCGGTGGACGGCTGGATGGCCGGCGCCCGCCTGCGCCTCGCGCTGGGTGAGTACAAGGAAGCGTCCCGCAACCTGGAGACGGCCGCCGAGGCCGCGGGCGCGCGCAAGGGCGAGGTGCTGGCCCTGCTCGCCGAGACGCGCATGAAGCAGAAGGACTACGCCCGCGCGAAGACGGCGGCGGAGACCGCGCTCAAGCTGGACAAGAACAACGTGGCCGCGGCGGCGGTGCTCGCGGAGGTGCAGGCCACCACGGCGCCCACCGCTCCGCCGGACGCGCTCATCTCCACCCTCACCGCCGCGGTGCAGGGCCCCAACGGCCAGACGGAAGAGGCGGCCAAGGGGCTCTGGTACCTGGGGGAGATCCTCTACCGCGGCTACAAGGACCTGCCCGCCGACAAGGTGGAGGAGAAGGTCGCCGCGCTCCAGGCCATGGAGGGCGTGTACACGCAGGCCGCGTCGCTGGGCTACCCGGAGTGGGCCGTGTCCTCGCTGTGGAAGATTGCCCTGGCGTACGGCCACATCGCGGACGTGGTGGACCAGACGCCGGTGCCCGGCGGGCTGTCCGCCGCGGAGACGAAGCAGTTCCAGGACGCGGTGAAGCAGCAGGTGGGCCCGCTCAAGGCCCGCTCCGACGAGGCCTTCAAGGCGTGCCTGTCCCGCGCGGAGTCCCTGGAGGTCTTCAACGCGGCGGTGGTGGGCTGCCGCAACCGCACGGACGTGGCCGCGCTGCCGGTGCCGCAGCCGGCCGCCCCCACGCAGCCCGCGGCGCTGGAGGACCTGCGCAAGAAGGCGGAGAAGGTGCTCACCGCCGAAGCCCTGGAGGCCCTGGGCATGGGCTACCTGGACGCGCACCAGTACGGCATGGCGCAGCTGACGTTCGGCCGCGTGACGGAGCTTCAGGACACGCGCGCCTCCGCGCACGCGGCGCTGGGCTGGGCCATGCTCAACCTGGGGGACGCGATGGGCGCCCGGGCGGCTTATGCCAAGGCGCTGGAGGCGGACCCCACCTACGACAAGGCCCGCCTCAACCTGGCCGCGCTGCGCTGCCGCTTCGGCGACACGGACGGCGCGCGGCGTGAATTGGCCGTGCTCAAGGACATGGGCACGCTCAACGGGCCGGACGTGGACGCCGGCTGGAAGGCCTGCAAGTGAGCGCGCCCTTGCGCCTCATGGCCCCGGTGCTGGCCGCGCTCTTCACCACCGCGTGTGGTGAGGAGGGCGGCAAGCTGGAGGGCAGCGTGACGGAGCTCCTCGACCTGCGCTACCAGCGCACGGAGGCGGCGCTCGCGGAAGGCACGCTGGCGGTCAGCTTCGTCAACGCGCAGGGCAGCGGACAGGACGTGGTGTTGAAGGTGAGCGCGCGGGTGGCGGACATGCTGCCGGACGGTGAATACGCGGGCTCGCTGGACATCGACCTGGCGGAGGCGCTGGAGGACGGCTCGCAGCGGGGCAGCGTGGACCGCAGCGTGCTGGACGAACCGGTGCGCCCCTTCCCGCCGCTCGTGCGCGGCAACCTCTTCGTGAAGTCCCTTCCGAAAAACACCGGAGACCGGGTGTCGGGCGAGTTCAACGTCACGTTCACCAACGGCACCGACGTCTACTCCGGCCGCACCATCTTCAGCCGTTTCGAGGCCACTGCTCCATGAAGCGCCACCTGCTCCTCAGCCTGTCCCTCCTGACCGCGGCCTGCGGCCCGAGCTACGGCATGCGCGTGCCGGACGCGCTGGTGAAGAAGCTGCCGTACGAGACGCGCATCGAGCTCCTGGAGGCGGAGAACGACCTGGCGCTGGCCATCGACCGGGTGGACGAGGCGGACAACGAGGTCAACCGCGCGCGCGACAACATCCGCCGCGCGAAGTCCCGCCAGGAGGCCGCCGAGGACGAGGAGGACCGCGCCCCGGACGCGTCGTCGCGCGAGGTGGCGCAGCTGGCCATCGCGGAGTCCGAGTCCCGCGTGGAGTACCTGCGCGCGCACCAGCGCCTCAACGTGGGCCTGCGCGAGGTGGAGCAACTGGCACTGCGCTGCGCCTTCGCCCGCTTCGAGCTGGCGCGGCTGACGGCGGCGCGCAAGGCGAAGGTCCAGGGCAGTGAGCGCCTGGAGCCGAAGGATTTCGAGGAGCAGGTGTCCGAGTGCGAGGCCGCCGTGAAGGAAGAGCGCGCGAACCTCGGGGGGGACACGAAGGAAGCGCAGGCGGCCAAGGAGGCGTGGGAGGCGAAGAAGGCCGCCCTCGCCAAGAAGACCTTCGACGCGCGCGCCAGCCCGTACGTGGAGAACCTGTGATGACGAAGACCGGAGTCCTCATCCTCCAGCTGTTGACGGCCCAGGCTCCCGCCCCGGAGGCACCTCCGCCGGAGAAGCCCGCCAGCGCCCCGCGCGCGGACAAGCTCCCGGACGACCCGGACGCGCTCTACAAGCTGGGCACGGCCTTCCTGTCGCAGAACCAGGCGCGCCGCGCGGTGGCCCCGCTGACGAAGCTCGTGGGGCTCACCCCGGACGGCGTGCCCGCGAAGGTGGCGCTCGCACGCGCGCTGCGGCTGTCGGGTGACGTGCCCAAGGCCAAGGCGGTGCTGGACGCGGCGCTGGCGGCCTTCCCGGAGGAGGCCACGTTGCGCTCGGAGCGCGGCCTCTTGGCGCGCATCCAGGACGACACGGACGAGGCGATTACCCAGTACTCGGTGGCGACGGAGCTGGCGCCCAAGGACGCGGAGCTGCGCTTCAACCTGGGCGAGGTGCTCCAGCGCGCCAACCGCACGGACGACGCCATCGAGGCGTACCGGGAAGCGCTGAAGCTGGACGGCGCGCTCCAGGTGGCGCGGGTGAACCTGGGCAAGGCGCTGGCGGAGAAGGGGCTGACCGCCGAAGCCAAGGAGACGCTGCGCGAGGCCATCCGCCAGAAGGACAACGACGCGGAGGCGCACTACAACCTGGGCGTCGTGCTGATGCGGGAGAACGACGTCACGGGCGCGTTCGCGGAGTACCAGGCCGCGCTCAAGGCGGACCCGAAGCACGCGCGCGCGCAGAACAACCTGGGCGTGGTGCTGGACGGCCAGGGCAACGCGCGCAAGGCTGCGGAGGCGTTCCAGAAGGCCATCGCGTTGGATCCGAAGTACGCGGAGGCGCACTTCAACCTGGGGCTCGCGTGCTTCCAGCTGGGGGAGAACGCCCGGGCGACGAAGGCCTTCGAGAAGGCGCTGCTCCTGGAGCCTCGCCGCGCGAGCGGCCCGTACACGCAGCTGGGTCAGCTGTACCTGGCGCAGGGTAAGAAGACGCAGGCGGTGTCCGCGTTCCAGAAGGCCATCGAGAAGAGCGCCGACGACGGCAAGAAGACGACGGAGGCCTACCAGGGCCTGGCGCGCGCATATCTGGAATTGGGCAAGGTGGACGACGCGGTGGCCACGCTGAAGACGGCGGTGGAGACCTTCCCGGACGAGCCCGGCGTGCGCACGGGCTACGGCGACGCGCTCAAGGCCAAGGGCGACCTGGACGGCGCCATCGCGCAGTACTCGGCCTGCGTGAAGCTCCAGCCCACGGTGGAGAACCGGCTGATGCTGGCGGAGGCGTACGCGAAGAAGCACGTGGGCGCCCAGGCGCGGCCCCTCTACGAGGCCGTCCTCCAGGAGGACCCGAAGCACCGCGCGGCGAAGCTGGGCCTGGCGGACCTGCTGCTCGCGATGGGCGACTACGCGGCGGCGGAGAAGCTGCTGACGCCCGCGCAAGGCGAGGAGGCGGACACGGCGGCGCTGGCGCGGCTGGGCATCCTGCACTCGCGGCGCGGCCGGCCGGAGCTGGCGGTGCCGGAGCTGGAGGCGGTGGTGGCGAAGGACCCCGCGCAGCTGGAGGCCCGCGCGGAGCTGGGCTTCCTGTACCTGCGCGGCGGGGACGAAACCAAGGCGCTGCAGGTGCTGAGCGACGTGCTGGCGGTGGAGCCGCGCAACTCGCTGGGGCTCCTGTACCTGGGGCACACGCTGTACCGGCAGGGCAAGCTGCCGGAGGCGGAGAAGGCCTTCCGGGGTTCGGCGCAGGTGGACACGAGCGCTGGAGAGCCGCACTTCGCGCTCGCGCAGCTGCTGGAGGCCACCAACCGCAAGCCCGAGGCGAAGAAGGAGTACGAGGCCGCGGTGAAGCTGCAACCGGACCACGCGGACGCGAAGTCCGCGCTCAAGAAGCTGGCCGTGGACGTGCCTTAGTCAGGCGTTGCGCGGAGGCCTCCTCCGCGCGGGGGATGATCATCATGCGAAACCATCCGATGCGCGTGGGACTGGCAGCGGTGTTGTTGCTGGGGCCGGTGACGGCCGGCGCGGTGAGCCAGAAGCTGCGTTACAAGTTCGAGTCGGTGTCCAACCCGGTGACCACCGTGGTGGACGACAGCGGCAAGGGCCACACGGGCACCGCGCAGGCCAGCAACGGCGGCGCCGTCACGGTGGAGACGGCGGGCTACGAGGGCCAGGGCGTGCGCTTCCCCGGCGTCTGCGTTGGTACGACGTGCGCGAAGGCGTTCATCAGCGCGGCGGACTCGGCGTCACTCAACCCGGGCACGGCGCTGTTCTCCTTCGGGGCCCGCGTTCGCGTGACGCTCGCGGAGCTGAGCACGGACCACGGCTCCAACCTGGTGCAGAAGGGGCTCTCCTCCACGGCCCAGTGGAAGCTGCAGCTGGACGACGCGGTGACGGGCAAGCCCAGCTGCGTGGTGCGAACCACCGGCGGCGCGGAGGCCGTCATCGTCAAGGCGTCCGTGGGCATCGCGGACGGCACCTGGCACAAGGTGACGTGTCAGCGCACGAGCACCACGTTGACCATCCTCATCGACAACGTGGCCCGGGGCAGCGCGCTGCTCGCCAGCACCTACGACATCAACCCCGCGGGCCAGTCCGTCGGCATCGGGGCGAAGAGCGCGGGGAACAACAACGACCAGTTCCACGGCGCCATCGACGACGTGTACTTCAACCTGGATTGAGCCCGGCGCTACTCGCGGGAGCGCATGAGGGCGTCCGGCAGCGGAGGCCCCGTGGGCGTGGGCCGGGGTGACTCCGCGAGCGTCCGGCCGAAGCGGTAGCGCGCCTCCGCGTGGACGCCGAAGGATTCGCCTCCGGCGCTCGCCAGCAACACGAGGTCGTCATCGGGGACCGGGCCCGCGGTCAGGCCCAGGGTCCAGGGGACCTCCCGCGTGTCCCCGTCCAGGACGATGGGCGACGTGGGGCCCTCCCGCAGGACCGTCCGCGACGGCACGTGCAGGGAGACCTGCACGGGCGCGGTGAAGCCCGGGCTCCGGTCCAGCCGCGCGACGAGCCGCACCGTGTCCGCGCTGGCGTCCACCACCCGCCAGGAGACGTGCAGGGGCGCGGGGATGCGCGCCGTGGCGGGGAGCATCGTGGGACGTGGCGCCGGGGTGTCCGTTGCGGTGGCGCCCTCCTCCGGAGTTCGCGGGAGCAAGGTGGAGGCAGTGGCAGCCGCCGCACCGGGTGCGCGCGTCTTGACCAGGACGGGCCGGGAGCCTTGCCGCTCGCGTGACGGCAGGTCCCATGAATCCATCCCGTGCGAGGGAAGCGCCACCGACCGCGCGGAAGCGAGGAGCGTCGGAGACGAGGCGTGGACGGGCTTCTCCTTCGCCTGGGGCGGTGGCTCTGAAACGCGCGACGGCTTCTTGCGCCGCACGCGGTCCATGCCGGATGCCATGCCGGCCGAGAGTGCTCCGACCAGCGCCAGCGCCAGCACGGCCCCCGCGACGCGTTTCCGCATCAGGGGACGCAGGACATTCAGGGTCGCGGACCGCCGGCTTCGCGGCATCGAACGGGGAAGCTTCATGGGCACAGAGGCTCGTGGCTGGGGTACGGGAAGGCGGTGGCGGGCTCGGTGGCCGCGTCCACCAGGGTGCGCGGGAAGCCCTGGCACATCAGCGCGTCCAGGAAGTCCGCGAGGCAGGGTGACGGCTTGCCCGTGTCCAGCACCTCCGTGAGCGCGCCCTTCTCATCCCGCTTCCAGGTGTGCCGCGTGTAGCCACGGGCCCAGGGCGAACGGTTCATCGCGGGCACGGAGAGCGCGTCGTAGAGGGGCTGGCTGGACGGTGTGCCGGTGGAGGCGCGGTAGAGGATGGCGGCCACCTCGTTCTCGTCCACGGTCTGGAGCAGCCCGGCTTCCGCGTGGGGCCGCGTCCAGGGACTCACCGAGGAGGCTCGCGCGGACAGGTCCACCCAGAACATCGTCCCGCCCTGCCGGTCGAAGTAGCGGGGGCTGCGGCGCGCGTCGGCGCTGAACCATGTGGCCCAGCCCTCGCTCCACGCCTGTCCCGGGAAGGTGGGCACGCCCACGTAGTGCGGACCGCCCTCCTCCGGACTGGTGCCACGGCTGGCCATCACCCAGTGCCCCAATTCGTGCATCACCATCGCGTCCGACCACCACGCCGCGTCCGCGTCCCCGGGCAGCCACACCTGCGACTCCCAGCGCCGGCCCACCGCCGTCACCGGCCACGGCGCGAAGCACCCGCCGCAGGTCCAGGTCGTCCCGAAGCCCAGCCACGCCACCACGGGCAATCCATCGCGTCCGCCATAGCGCTCACGCATCCGGCGCCACGCCGTGCCCAGCACGTCGAACACCGCCGCCGCGCCCGAGCCTTCGGACTCGGTGAGGGTGAACAGGGGTTGCTCGGACAGCTCGCGCGGCGTGCGCGACCAGCTCCAGATGCGGGCCGCTTCACCCGGCACCGTCGCCACGGATTGCTCACCCGGCAGTCCGGGATCCGCCACCGCGTAGGCCACGGCGCCATCGCGTCCACGCCCGGCCGCGTACACGACGATGCGGTCGTCCTCACCCACGGCGGACGACACCTTCAGCGTGAAGCGGCCGACGTCATCCGTCACCTGCGAGTCCAGCACCTTCGTGCCCTGGAACGACACGATGAGGAACCCACGGGCAGGCACGGGCTCCAGGTCCGAAGCCCATGCGCGGAACTCTGGATCCGGGAAGCGGCGCGCGTAGCGCACCGTGCCGCTCAGCGTGGGCCCGGGTGCTCCGCAGAAGCCCCGGCCCGGCGCGGCTTCACAGGCCACGTCACAGCCACGCGCGCCCCACCGGCCGTTCGTGCACACCTGCAAGGTGCGAGACTCCGTGCACCGCGAAACGCCGTCCACGCACGCGGTGCCCACGACACAGGCGACCTCGGGCGATTCGACACAGGTGGTGTCCTCCGCGCAGTCCTCCCGGTGCACGGCGCCACCTTCGCAGCGCTCCAGCACCCGAGGCCCCAGGCACCGTGACGGCGCGGGGAGCTGATTACACGCGAGCGCGGGCCGGACGGCCTCCTCGGGCAGGGACGTGACACACGCCGCGCAGGCCGCGCCCTCACAGTCGACGGCACAGGGCGTCAGCTCCGCACCCGGGTCGCAGCCCGCGAGCGCCAGCATCATGAACGCCCAGCACCACACCCAGACGCCGCGTCCCACCAGGAGGAAACCTCGTTCGAGCCAGCGCCCCACGTGGAGCCGGATGCGAGCGAGAAGACAGCACGCACGCCTCAAGCCCGGGCAGAGCCGAGCAGACCAAGGCCTCCCTGCCTGCCCGCCCTCCGGTGGGCTCCCTGGCTTCAAGCCTTCGGACCCGAAGCCCGTCCCCACGGATGAGAAGGTGAGAACCCTGCTGGGGACTGCCCGTCCGAGGCGGACCGTCCGAACTGGTCCGACTGTCGGACCAGTTGGAACCGCACCGGGCAGGAGGCCGCATGGAATTCCGGGACTCAGCGCGAAGGAGGCTCCGTGCGTGCGAGGAACGCGGCCAGCAGGGCCCGCCGCTCCTCCTCGCCCAGCACTCCATCCAGCGCGGGGAACAGGTACGTCTCCTCGCGCAACGAGTGGTGGTGCTCCAGGTGCTTGAACGTGCTCTCCATGTCGAACACGCGCAGCACCGCGCGGCGGTAGTCCGGGGCGCTCGCGTCCAGCGCGTCCACCGCGTCCTGGCACTTCACCAGCAGCTCCCGCATGCGCTGGTGCTCCCCGGTGAAGAGCTCCGGCGCGGCCCCGCGAATCCTCCCGGCCCGGGGCAGCTCCGGTAGCAGCAGCGCCTCCTCCGCCTCCAGGTGCCGCGTCAGCTCCTCGCGGTAGCGCGTCAGGCGTTCACGGGCGGCGGGCAGGTCCATGCCCATCAGCGACTCCTGGTGCAGGAGGAACAGCTCCTCCAGGTCGCGGTGGAGCGCCCCCAGGCTGACGAAGTCGGTGGGCGCGGCCATCAACGCCCTTCAGTGCACCTTGTCGTCGCGCACGTGGGCCTCGCGGGCCACGCGGGGACGCGGCGTCACCATGCGGGCCACGCCGGAGTAGAGCTGCTCCTCCGTGTAGACCTTGCGCACGCGGCGGTGCGACGCGCGCGGGTGGTAGGCCGGGCCTGGACGCTCCAACCACTGGAGCACCCGCACCTCGCCGGAATACGCCAGGTCCGCGAGCAGCGCCTCCGGGCACAGCTTCAGGTAGCGCCGCACCAACGGCCGCAGGCGGCGCCCGAACTCCGCGCCCAGCTTCGCGTGGCGGCGGCCCGCGTGCAGCGTGCCGTCAAAGCGCAGCGAGATGTGGAAGAGCTCGTGCAGGAGCGTCTCCAGCCGCGACTTCGCGGTGGAGCCCCGGAAGAAGAGCGGACGCAGCGTGATGCAGTACAGGATGCGGCGGCCCCGGATGCGCACCACCGGCTTGCGCCGCCCCGCCTTGTCGATGCTCTTCCCCCCCTTGAAACACAGGGGCTTCACCGTGCCGCGCGATGCCCGGCGGGCCTCCCCGGCGACCACGAGGATGCGGCCCACCTTCACGTGGCTGAACTCGGGCATGCGGGCGGCGATGTCCCGGATGAGGGAGCGCAGGGTCCGGTTGAAGTTGGGACGTCGGGGAGCCACGGTTGGTGGACAGTCTAGCGGAAAACCCCTTGGGACCAGCCCCCGCCCTCCCCAGAATGTCCTCCGTGAATCGCTCGACCTGCCTGATGGCCCTGGTGTCCGCGCTGTTCGCCTTTTCCTCCGGGTGTGCCTCCGCTCCGGTCCGCTCCGGAGGCCCCCCCGCCCTGACGGCCCAGGAGACGGCCGTGGTCTCCCAGGGGCTCACGGACGCCTCCGTGCGCTACACCGGACAAATCACCGGCACCGCCACCGGCGTCGTGGAGCGCGCCGACTACGAGCTCGTCGCCGACGGGCAGGTGGTGAAGACGGGCTCCGTGAAGCTGGGGGTGCCGTTCGCTCCGGGCACGCCCGCGGACTTCTCCATCGAGGAGAAATCCGCCTACGTGAAGGGTCCGGACGACCTGGCCCGCCTGAGCGCCCAGGGAGGCACGGTGCTCATCGCGCTGCGCGGCACGCTGGTGGTGCGCTCCGGCGACAGCGAGGACACCCTCCCGTTCGCCGCCAGCCGCGCCGTGCGCGTGCCCCGGCTGCCGGAGATCATCGTGGAGAGCCTGGACGCCGCCCGCTATTCGCCGGAGGAGGTGCAGATCAACCTGCGGCTGGGCGTGCGCAACCCGAACCCGTTCCCGCTGCGGCTGGACTCGCTGACCTACCAGGTCAGCATCGCGGACCGCCCCCTGGAGGAGGGCACCGCCGCCCAGGCGGATACGGTGGACGCGTCCGCCACGGGCGTGTACCCGGTGGAGGTCGCGGTGACGGCGCAGTCCTGGGGCCCGGGCGTCAAGGCGCTCATCTCCAAGGGCGTCCTGCCCTACAGCGTGAAGGGCGATGTGAAGGGCCCCATGCTGCAGGTGCCCTACTTCCTCAAGGGTGACGTGAAGCTCAACGTGTCCCGCTAGACTGGGGCGCACGCGTGCCCATCTACCTGCTGAGCGACGACGAGCCGGAGCTGTTTCCCCCGCCTGCCAAGGCGGACAAGAGCGGCCTGCTCGCGGTGGGTGGCGACCTGCGCCCGGAGCGGCTGGTGGCGGCCTACGCGCAGGGCATCTTCCCCTGGTACAGCGAGGGGCAGCCCATCCTGTGGCACTCGCCCGACCCGCGCTTCGTGCTGGAGCCGGAGAAGGTCCACGTGGGGCGTTCCCTGCGCAAGGTGATGAACCGGGGCACGTACACGGTGCGCTACGACACGGTGTTCGCGAAGGTCATCGACGCGTGCTCGCGCGTGCACCGGCCGGGACAGGACGGCACCTGGATTACCGACGCCATGAAGCAGGCGTACATCCGGCTGCACGAGCTGGGGCTGGCGCACTCCGTGGAGGCGTGGGACGGCGAGGTGCTGGTGGGCGGGCTGTACGGCGTGTCCCTGGGCGCGGCGTACTTCGGGGAGAGCATGTTCGCGCTGGCACCGGACGCGTCGAAGGTCGCGTTCGCCACGGCGGTGGAGCGATTCAAGGGCTGGGGCTTCCAGCTCATCGACTGCCAGGTGGAGACGGAGCACCTGGAGCGCTTCGGCGCGGAGTCCTGGCCGCGCAAGCGCTTCCTCGCGGCGCTTGAGCAGGCGTTGCAGGAGCCCACGCGGCGGGGAGCGTGGACGGAGTAGGCGTCACTGATAAGCGAGACACTTCGTGGCGCGAGGAACTCCACTGAGGAAGTGGAGTTCCTCGCGCAAGCAGTACGTCGAAACCAATCACTGCTACACAAGCTCATGCAGGGCGACTGGCTTCAAAACTGGCGGCATGAGACTTCAACTTCCAACGACAGGCTGCAACTGAATCTCGTATCGAGCCTGTACACCCGCCTTCTCCAGGATGACATCCAGGAACCTGGAAGCAGTCATGCTCGCTTCCTCGCGCGAGGCATCATCCAGCTGAAAATACACCTCGTCGCACCCTTCCTTCTGCAGGCCGACACAACCGCCATCGGGCACGACCTCTTCAAGCGCATCAGCGACAGACCGTCGCTCCGCCTCGGTCAGTGGGCGTGACAAGTCGGCGTAGACAGACCAATTCATCCTCATTCCTCCGCCCAATACGGCATCAAGACAACCCATGGAAGCGCCAGAAATATTGCGGCCCGAGCCCGAATGGAGACTACTTCTTGCCCACATATTCCCAAGGGAGTTCAGAGAAGAGCTTGCTGAACTCGTCAGCAGACATGTCTCTAGTAGGAAAGATTGTAAAATGCGTGGGTGGGTGGGGACTTCCCGGGAGCACATCCACACCATCCGCCTTTATGCCGAGCCCATCTGGCAGGCATGTACCGGCCGACAGGCAATGGTAGGGCCCTGTCAACGGTGCCTGAGCTGGGTCGCCAAATGTTGATGCGCCATGAGGCAAGTCCGCACCACTCTGACCCGGGATCACTCCTTCTGCATTGGGGAACACGTCGCGCCCGACGCGGGGAGGCCGCGGCCCTGCCTTATTGCCAAAGGCGAAAATCCTCCCCCCCGTCGTTTTTGAGGCGAGCTTGAGTTCTCCAAAAATTACCCCCCCGCCATCCGCCAGGCTTCCAATAACAGCAACCATCGCAACAGCGCCAATGGTGCCATTGAAACCAAGGCCTCGGTAATTTCCGGCATACCAATCATCATCCGCATTGGAGAAGGCAGTCCACGCACTGAAGATTGGAACCTGGGTATCAATTGCTCCCGCCCCAGCTCCAGCCAAACCCCACTTTGCGTAGCCCGCACTCGCACCGCCAGCCATTGTGCGCAACGTCTCGTGGCCTGCCATGTACATTGGATAAGCAGCCCACATCGACCGGTTTGAAAATGACCGATTCGCCTCATGCTCCCAAGCGGCGTTCGCCATGGTGGAGACGGCTTGACCGGCCCCATCGCTCACGTCCTCCATCTTGTGCAGGGTGCCATTCACATCCGAGCTGCCGGCGAGTGACCCAGCGACCGCGTTGAATGCACTAACGAAAGCATCCGCCACCCAATTGATGATGGCCATTGCCGGACGGGTCACATCCAGCCCCACACCCCCTTGCCCACCGCACCCGTAGCATCCGGAGATGCCTTCGGCGGTGAATCCAGACGGGTCCGTCATCGACAGGGGGTTGTTGAAGACGTAGCTGTAACGGTTGTGCCCCTGGCTGGAGAACGGCGCGGAGACGAACGGGTCTGCCGACAGGAAGCGGCCGGCGCGAGGGTCGTAGAGCCGTCCTCCCATGTTCACCAGCGAGGATTCCGCGTCGTCTTCATGGCCCGTGAAGCCCACGCGGACGGAGCCCGTCGTCGCCAGCACCCGCTGCGTCGGATTGGAGGGGTTCGCCTGCGCGCCGAAGGGCTGATACTTCCGCCGCTGGACCACGCCTCCCGCTTGGTTCGAGACGGTCTCGATGGAACCCAGGTGGTCGCCGTGGAGGTAGAGGGTTTCGACGTTGAAACCGCCGCCTTCCGCCGTCCACTGCACCTGGGCCACCGGCCCACCCGCACCGGGAATCTGGAAGACGTGCGAGACAACCCCCGCCGTCTGCCGCTTCTCGTAGAGCCCCGACACGTAGAGCGTGGAGTCGCCGTTGTTGCGCAGCTTCAAGACCCGCTTCTGGAAGGCGTCGTAGCTGAAATTCAGTTGCCCCGCCTGCGCCGACTCCAGGACCTTGGGCAGGCTGAACGAGGTGTACGTCACCTGGCGGTAATCCCCGTTGGGCGCCGCCCAGGAGAGCTGATTGCCGGCGTCGTCATACCCGAACACCTCTCCGCCCAGCCCTGTCATCGCATTGGGCCCGGCGCCTGCTTCGCCATACCGGTAGTCCTGCTGCTCGGTGAACGCGTCCGCTCCCTGCTGGGACACGGTGCGTAGCAACAGGTTGCCGATGTCGTCGTAGCCGAAGCTTGTCGTCGAGGTATTGCAGGCCGTCTTGACGTTCCACGTCGTCAACCGGTTCAGGGCGTCATAGGAGAAGCTCTCCTGAACGTTGGCCAGCAGGTCGTTCCGGAGGGAAAGCTGTCCCCGTGTATTCCATACATAGGCGAGCTTCTGGAGCGTGCCCTGGCCGCCCTGCGTCTCAATGAAGCGGAGCTGGCCCTCCCTGTCATAACGGCTCACGGACGCAACGCCATTGCCGAGGAGCTCCCGGGTCGGTTGTCCCGCGGCGTTGCGCTCCAGGGCGCTCCAGTAGAGCTGGCCCGTCACCGTGTTGCGGCTCGCGCTGAACTGCCCGTTGTGGCTGTTGTACTCCAGCGTCGTTCCCAGACGGAGCTGGGAGTCGACCTGCGGGTAGATGAGCGAAGCCATGCGCCCGTAGGCGTCGTAGCCCCGGTCGACCCGGTACGTGCTGGCACCCCCATCCACGCTCGTCGTTTCCCACTGGGAGCGGCCCAGGGCGTCGTAGCCGTACGTCAGCACCACATCCGTCGGACTCGAGACAGCGGAGGGACCGGTCCTCGCCCAGGCCAGGGCTCCCACGCCGAAGGGAGCGGTGTCCCATTCGAAGCGCGAGACGCCCTCCGGCGTCTGCACTGACTCGGGCCGGCCCAGGAAGTCACGAATGAAGGTGGTGACGTGCCCCAGGGAATCAGTCTGCTCGCGGACGGCGCCCAGGGCGTCGTAGCGGGTTTCGGATGCACCGGCCTCCGGCGTCACGAGCCGCGTGCGGCGCCCTAGGACGTCGTAGTCCATCGTGGTGAGGTTGCCCTTGGCATCCTCCACGGAATCCACCACCCCGAAGGGGCCGTAGCCCAGGCGTGTGATGACGGCGCTCTGGGGGTTGCCCACCGTCTTGAAGTCCTGGCTTTCCACCACCTGCCCCCGGGCATTCACCAGGAGCCGCCGCTCCGTCGCGCCACTGCGCTGCCGGACGTTGCGTCCTTCGTACGTGCGAACCTCCTTGATGATGCCGCCAGCCTCCTGCTGGGACAGCCGTCCCGCCTTGTCATAGGTGAAGACAGTGAGCGCGGGCGTTTCCCGGTCGGAATAGGGGAAGGACTGCTTCCACAGGCGCCCCAGTGCGTCGTACTCCCGGGTCGCGTGGCTCCAGCTCCCGTCCGAAGCCCGCTCGCGCTCCTCGACGAGGCGCTCGTAGCGGTCCAGCAGGCTGACGTGCTCCCCGCCGCCGTCCTGCTTCACGGTGACCGTCGTCCAGGACTGCTCCTTGCCGTAGCTCACGGTCTTGTGCGCCGCGGACGCGGCCGCCTGGCTTCCCACCCGGTACGGAGCGCTCTGCCTCCTCAGCCGGCCCAACCCGTCGTAGCGCCACTCCTCGCGCACGCCGTTGGCGTCCTCCTGGATGGCCAGCGCGCCCAGGCCCGGGTGATACAGCCGCTCCATGCGGTGTGACGGCGCCGAGAGGTCGTCGGCCAGGAAGATCTGGTCCACGACCGGGAAGATGCGTTCCGCCGGGTCGTACTCGCGCAGGGAGAAGGACTTGACGATGCCCTGACGAACCCGCTGCTTCTGGGACGTCACCTGGCCTGTCGCATCCCGTCCCACGGTCGTCGCCAGCCAGACGTCGGCTCCCGCCGTCCCCGTCGCATTCGGCTCGACGACGACCTTGTACAGCAGGTTGGACCACGGACACTGCTCCGTCTCCTCCTCCTGGTACTCGTGCTGCGTGCAGTAGCTGTAGCGCACGGAGCGCGAGGCAATGCCTCCCCCAGGGTGTCGCGCATCCGCGGGAATGCTGTCCGTCTCCGTCCTGAGCAGGGGCATGCCCAGCGTCCAGTTGGGCGTGTAGTTCGAGTAGCTCACCTCCACCCAGTGGCGATTCGGGTTCATGTCCTGGGCATCGTTCGCGACGAAGGTCTCTTCGCTCACGATGTTGCCGTAGGCATCACAGTCCCGGTGGGTGACGACGTCCCGGAGCTGGCCCTGCTGGTTGTCGTACTCGCCAGAGAACCCGAGGGTCGGACACAGGAACTTCGTCCGGTTCTCCGGCGCGTTCCGCAGCTCCCATTTCCGGGTGGTCTGCCGCGTGAGGATCACATTGGCGGACGCGGGAATCGAAGACGTCTCCAGGTAGGGCAGGCGCGCCCACGGATAGAGCGCCCCGGACTGCCGGGCGTTGTCCATCTGCACCGTGGATGTCTGCCCGGTGACGCTGTCGAGGGTGGTCCTGGAGGCGAAACCCAGCCACCCCTGACCTCGAAGCGAATAGCGGCTGTCCGCGTAGCCGAACTGCGCGGAGCGGATTCCCCCCCGGCCATCCGGAGCCTCCAGCATTCCGACGACCTGGAGCGCGGACGGCGCACAGTACTGGGGGTAGGTGCACGTCCCCGGCGCGTAGCTGCTGGTGCCATAACGGGAGTCCGTCAACGCTCTGTAGATCACCTTCGTCCGGTTGCCATTGGCGTCCAGCACCGCCTTCATCAGGTCAGGCCGGTCCGTCTGGCGGCGGTAGACCTGAAGCGAGAACACGTTGGGGAGCCCGGTCGGCTCGACCTGCACCAGGTCCGTCAAGCCATCGCCGTTGATATCCAGCAGGCGCGACAGGCGGTAGCCAAAGCCCGTTCCCGGCTGCGACTGGGGATGGGCGGCGCCGCCATTGCCCGGGGTGATTCCCGTGGGGATGGTGTTCAGCGTCCGCGGCACGAAACCACTGCCCGTGGACTCGAGGACCGTCACCTTCGAACGGGCCACGGAGTTGGGATGGACGCCGTCCATGAACGAGTCCATCAGCAGGATGTCCTGCTTGCCGTCCATGTTGTAGTCGAGGATGCGGACCCCGTTGTCGATGTAGCGTCCCTCGTTGACCTGGAGGGGGCTGGGCATCGCGCCCAACGGAATGTCGAGGTGCTCGGGCGGCAGGTAGCCCGCGCCCGTGTTCAGCGAGAGCAGGAGATCCCGGGGCGTGCGCACGCCGCCGACCTTCGCCTCCTTCGCCATGCTCACGACGTCCTGGAGGCCATCGCCGTTGACGTCCAGGAACCACCGCTGCAGGTGGTGGTAGGGGCCCTGAGGCCGCTGGATGTAGTCCCAGGGCAGCGCCGACAGGGTTGCGGTCGTCTGGGTCGGACACGACGTCCCCGCGGCCCCGCCAGGACACGGCGCCGGAGAGACCTCGACCGCCGAATAGAACTGCGCGAAGCCGTCCACCGTCGTGGTGGAAGCAGGCTGCCGCAACAACACATCGACGGCGCCATCTCCGTCCACGTCCGTCGCATAGCCGGCGAGCGCCGAGGTCCTCGCGAAGTCCCCTCCAATGCGGGTGGGCTCCGTGAAGGTCACCCCGGCATTGGTGGTGGTGTTGAGGCGATAGCTCCAGTTCGCGATGCTCGCGGAGGTGATGGGCTGGCGCGAGCGCAACAGGTCCGGCCGGCCATCACCGTCCAGGTCCGCGACGTGCATGACGGGGGCCGGCACGTCCTGCACCGAGTCGTAGCAGAGGTCGTAGAGTTCCTCGCCGCTGGTCCACTTCGCTTCGAAGCCAGACCCCGTGGAGCGGTAGAGCTGGTAGTGCCCGTCACAGGGCGCCGTGGGATGGCCGGAGTTCGTCCGGTTCAGGCCGATGACGTCGGTCTTTCCATCCATGTCCATGTCGACGGTGATCAGCTCATCCAGCGAATCCCCCACCACGGCCCTGGGGAGGTTGTCGGCGGCCTGCGCGGGGCCAAAGCCCATGCCGGTCGAGAGCCGGTACCTCCAGACGGGAGGCAGACGCACGCCGTTGCTCGTCGCGCCCGTGTACCGGTAGAGGATGTCGTCCCGGCCGTCGCCGTTGATGTCCAGGGGCTGGAGCGTCCAGAAGTCGAGGCCCAGGTAGTCGGCGCTCTGGAGTGGATCATTCGGGTAGACGACCCCGTTCGCGGCCACGTCCGTGATGCCCGTGTCGATCTTCTCGAAGTTCCTGTCGGGGTTCGGATCGAGGCCCTTCTCCCACTCGAATTGGAGCGGGCTGCGGCAGACGTCCTTTCCGTCGCACTCCTCGACGCTGGCCAGCAGGCTTCGCTTCGAAGCGCTGTCGTTGCGGTAGGTGAAGATGTAGTCGCGGAGCCGTTCGATGACCGTGCCCTGGGAATCCACTGGGGCCGCCATGGAGATCTTGAACAGCCGCTGTGAGGACCTCAGCTTCAGGCCCGCGACATAATGGAAATCCGAGTCCGGCCGCGCTTCGTAATGGAAGGTGACGCGCCGGAGCGGCTGGAGCTGGGGAACGGTGGCCGTCGAGCCCGTGTATTCGATGGCGGAGGGCACCTGTTCGACGGCGGCACCCGTCTCCGTGCGGGTGTAGAGCACGCGCATGAAGTTGCCGCTGCGGTCCTCGACCTTCGAGATGGACCAGGCCAAACGGACGCGAGGCGCCCCGGTGTAGGTCGCGGAAACCGATGACGGGGGAACGGCCGAGACAATCACCCGCGGGCCCTCCACCACGGAGCCTTCCGCGGCCCCTCCGTAACCGCCGTAGGTGAGGATCCGTCCGTCGCGGGTGCGGACCTCGAACTGCTTGGGGCCGTTCGCGTCCGCGTCGAGGACCGTCACCTGGGAGAAGGTGTCGATCTCCGTGCGGTAGCGCGCGCCGACAGCGCCCGCGGTCCCGGTGATGAGCACCAGCCGCGCCCCGTCCAGGCAGAGGTCATCCGCCTGGGTGAACTGGATGGGCAGGCGCTTCCCTGCCCCGTCCAGCGAGGGATTGCAGCGCGTGATGCCGGAGAAGCCGCTCACCGACCAGCCCATGCCCATCAGGCCATTGCCGCCCCGGCTGTTGTAGGACAGCGTCAGCGACGGCTGGATGCCCGCCCGCCCTGGAGGAACCCACAGGGGCAGGGCGTAGGTCGCGGCGCCATCCAGGCTGACGTCGAGGCGTCCCAGGGTCAGTCCCGTGGCGACGCCGTTCACGGTTTCCGTGGGCAGGACCGTCGACGCGGGCAACGTCAGGCTCGTTGCCCCATTCAGCTGGGCTGACGCCTTCGCCAACGCGCGCGCGTCGTCCGGCGCCGCAACAGGGCCGCAGCTTCCCATCAACTGCACGACGTAGAGGGACAGGACCGACGTGGAGAGGAGCTGCTTGAAGCGATTCGGCGGTGCATTCTTGATCTGCGTGTCCATTACTTGTCCCCCTCCTTCGAGCTGAAGCCACCACCGTTCGTCTGGCAGATACCGAACTTGCAGGTCGACCCCGTGCCACAGGTCCCGCAGCTCGCCACGCCGCCACAGCCATTCGGGACACTGCCGCACTCGCGGTCACCGCAGGCCTCGTAGACCGGATCTGGCGTGCAGCCACACACGTTGGGCGTTCCGCCCCCTCCACAACTCTTTGGGCTCGCGCAGGCGCTTCCGCAGGTGTACGTGCCACCACAGCCATTGGGCACCGTGCCGCAGTTCTTCCCCGCGCAGGCCGTGGCCTGGGGGATGGGGTTGCATCCACACACGTTGGCCGTGCCACCGCCGCCACAGGACTGGGGGCTGGTGCAGGTTCCAGTCCCGCAGATGTGGAAGCCGCCGCAGCCATTGGGCACCGTGCCGCAGTTCTTCCCCGCGCAGGCCAGGGTCTGGGAATTGGGCGTGCATCCACACACGTTGGCCGCGCCACCGCCGCCACAGGACTGGGGGCTGGTGCAGGTTCCGGAGCCGCAGGTGTGGAAGCCGGCGCAGCCATCCGAGACCGTTCCGCAGTTCTTCCCCGCGCAGGCGGTTTCCTTCGGGACGTAGGAGCAGGTCGCGCAGACGTTGGCTACGCCTCCCCCTCCGCAGACCTGTCCACCCTGACAGGAGCCGCAGTTCAGCGTTCCCCCACACCCGTCCGAGACGCTTCCGCAGTTTTTCCCCAGCGACGTACAGGTCGCGGCGCAACAGGCGCTCGCGCTCAGACCACAGGCCCCGCCTTCCTGCCCCAAGGAGCCTTCGTCGATGTAACGGTCGCAGTCGTCATCCAGGCCGTTACAAGTCTCTGGGGTGCTGGCATTCCCATCCCCGACGCCATCACGGTCGTCGTCGCAGTCATTGCATGGCAGTTCTCGCGTCGCGGTTGAGGGTTGGCAGGGGCCAAACGACCCATCCATCCGACAGACCGCGCTCCCTCCGGTGCCACAGGTGTCACAAGCCTTGCGACTGTCCGGAGCCAGGACGCAGGTGGGACCGGAGGCGGTACAGGCCCTGACGCCCGAGCAGCCATTGGGCATCGTACAGGGCGCTCCGGTGAGCCCCTCATCCACCAGCCCGTCGCCGTCATCGTCACAGGCGTTGCAGAGCTCACTCTGGAAGGCCGTGCAGGACAGGGCGTCCATCGTGAAGTCCGTACAGGTCCTGTAGCCCGTGCGGCCACAGACGTTGCAGCTGAAAATCGAGACGCCCGTGGGCGTGCACTCACCCAGTCGGGTTCCTTCGCAATACGCGACGCCCTGACAGGCCCCTTGTGAGCATGTATGGGGTGACGTGTCGCTCGCACTGCATGGGCTGGCGGAAGCGGACGTCGCTCCAGCCAGGACGGCCATGAGGAACAACACGGACAACGCACGTGCGGTTCTTGCGCACGCGCGGAACAACCCAAGCCACTGCATGAATACGCTCCCCTCGACAGCCCACGGGCTGGCACAGCCCTAATAGGGCTGCTCGAAGCACACCAAGTGCGTTCGTGAGTCCGCCTGGGGGAGCACTGAATTCAGGCGGACATGGTCCCAACAACGACGGCACCGCTTATTGAGCATTTCGCCCAAGAAAGCAAATCCGCCCCAATGCCTGCCTGAGCGCTATTTCTTGCACGGAGACAGCGAGCGCTTCGCGTGGATGAGGTCCTCTTCCGTGGGACTCCCATAGCGCACGGCCTTCGGGGCGGCCTTGAGCTTCTGGTAGTCGTACGCGTAGAGCACGCCCATCTCCCGGCTCAGGATGAAGCGCGGACCGCTGAAGTCCCAGAGGCCTCCGAAGAGCTGGCCTCCCGGCTTGAGCGGCGTCAGCGCCGTGCTCTCCCGCCCCCGCACGAACAACATGGACAGGTCGTCCGTGGCCCAGTTGCACGGGTTGCTGCCGTTCTTGTGCAGATAGGACACCGTCAGGTCGAACGCGCCCTCGCCCTCTTCGCCCGTTACGCCGAAGTACTCCCACAGCCGCGCGCACTCCGGCGCCGCGCAGTCCTGCGGCGGGATGTGCTCCGCGTAGTCCGGCGGAATGCCGTCCGACTCCTTGCCAATCAGGGTCCGGTTGGGCCGGCGCAACACGCAGCCCGTCGGCTCGTCCTTCTGCCGGAGCGCGATGGGCGTGCCCGCGAGCCGCCCGGGCGGCAGGACCTCGCACTCCATCGCCAGCTCCGCCATCAGGTACGTCTGGCGGTCGTCGTCCGTCCCCATCCGCACCGCCCAGTACGCGATGGGCGTCCCCTTGCACGCCTTCGACTTCTCCTTGCCGAACACCCAGATGGGCGCCTTCGCCGTGTCCAGCGCGCCCAGCTTCTTCGCCTGGTCCATGGGCACCGGCTTCACGCCGGAGCGGCTGCGCGCCCCCGCCAGGAAGAACTTGTCCTTCGAGGACGGGATGATGGCCTGGTGCACCAGCCAGCCCAGCCGGTCGATGCCCACCTGCCCCATGGGCGTCATCGGCAGGAACTCCGGCTTCACCGGGCAGCCCCGGTCCATCTCCGGCAGGTCCACCACCACCGCCGAGCCGTCATCCTCATCCACCTGCGCCCACGCGGTACCCGGCCCCACCGTCAGCGCCAGCACCAGCGCGAGTCCCGCGCGCTTCACTCCGTTCGTCATTCCGTCGGACCTCCACCTGCGGTCATACCGCAAGCGGAAGCCCTCCGGCGCGCCCCTGAAGCCCGGCGAGGCTCAGCGCGGCTTCTTCGGCGCCGCCTTGCGCTTCACGGGCGGAGGCGGCCCCGGCGGGACCCCGGCATCCGGCGCGGGCACGTCCGACACCGTCGCGTCGAGCGCCTCCTGCTTCGCGGCGTCGTCCTGCTTCGGCGGCGCCTCCACCTCCGTGCGGTCCTCCAGCGGTACACGGCCCACCGCGCGGTTGAAGAGCTCCCACAGCGCCTTGCGGTGCCCCTCCCGGTCCGTCTTCCCGGACAGCACCAGCCCCGCGCCGCTGTAGCGCACCGTCAGCCCCGGCGGCATCCCCGCCGCGAAGTCCTCCAGCTGCGCCTGCGCCTGCGTCACCGCGAACGTCAGCTCCAGCTCCGGCGCCAGGTACGCGTGCGTCTTGAGGAAGGTGCGCAATGCCAGCCGGCACGCGGTGTCGTTCACCGTCACCGTCAGGCTCCGCTCCGCCCCTTCCGTCGCCTTCAGGTCCGGGCATGCCTTCTTCGCCGCCGCGAGCTCGGCCGCGGTGTTCTGCAGCTCGATGGGCCCCACCATCACCCGCCACACCGCGAAGCGGCCCTCCGCGTACAGCAGCACCCGCGCGATGCCGGCCGCGTGGGGCGTGAGCAGGAGCTCGCCGCTCTGGGAGAGCGCCTCCGCCGTCACGACCGAGGGCGCGTCGGATTCCGCCCAGTCCACCGCGGTGAGCTTCTGGAACCGCTCCTTGCCGGGCTCCAGCGTCACGGCCTGGTCCACCGGCCAGGCCAGGGCCGCCGAGGGCGCCGCCAGCGCGCCCAGCAGTCCGCCAATGACGTACATCCGACGTCCCCGCATGGTGCCTCCCGCCAGGGTGGTATGCCCCTCTAGCACGGGATAAGAACCTCCCCCTATGCCTACCTGGACCCTCTGGGTCGCCTGCCTGGCCCTCTGTTTCACGAGGTCCCTGGTCGCCGCCGCGGAGTCCGCGCTCTACGGGACGTCCGACCTGCGCGCCCAGGAGCTCGCGGAGGAGAGCAAGACCGTCGCCGCCCGCCGGGTGCTCCGCCACAAGACCGAGCGTGAACCCGCCGCCACCGCCCTGCGCCTGGGCATGGTGCTGTCCGGCTTCCTCGCCGCCGCCATTGGCGCCTTCGTGCCGCCGCGCATGCTGGACTTCAGCCGCTACGCCGAGGCCACCTGGGTGCCCGTCGCCACGGTGTGCGCGGGCGCCCTCTTCGTGGGCGTGCTCGCGAGCCTCATGGAAGTCACCCTGCGCGGCCTGGCCAACGGCAACCCGGAGCGCTGGGCGCTGCGCCTGTCGGGCCTCGTGTCCCTGCTGGTGACAGTGCTCTACCCGCCCATGCGCATCATGCTGGCCCTGCTCAACCTGGGCGCCCGCACCATGGGCCGCACCCTGCGCTTCGAGCCGCCGCCCCCGCCCCTGGAGGAGCTGGAGAAGCTGCTCGCCGCCCAGGCCGCGCGCAACGAGGTGGACAAGAGCGCCCCGCAGCTCATCCGCTCCATCTTCGAGCTGTCCGACAAGCGCTGCCGCGACGTGATGGTCAACCGCACGGACGTCATCTCCGTGGACATCACCACGCCGCCGGATGAAGTCCTGCGCATCCTGGCGGAGGAGAACCACTCGCGCATCCCGGTCTACAAGGACGACGTGGACCACATCGTCGGCGTGCTGCACGCGCGCGACCTCATCCCGCTGCTCCAGCACCCGGAGCTCATCGTCCTGCAGGACGTCATCCGTCCCGCCCACTTCGTGCCGTGGATGAAGCCCGTGGGGGACCTGCTGCGCGACATGCAGAAGCGGAAGATCCACATGGCCATGGTCGTCGACGAGTACGGCGGCTTCATGGGCGTCGTCACGCTGGAGGACATCCTCCGCGAAATCGTGGGCGACATCGGCGACGAGTTCGAGGTGGAGGAGAAGCTCGTCGAGAAGATGGCCGACGGCAGCTCGCTGGTGGACGCCGCCATGGAGGTGGATCAGTTCACCAAGCTCTTCGGCTTCCCGCTGCCGGAGGGCGACTTCGACACGCTGGGCGGCTACCTGTCCTCGCTCGCGGGCCACCTGCCGGACGTGGGCGAGCGCTTCACCTACAACGGCTGGCAGTTCGTCGTGGCCACCAAGGAGGGCGCCCGCATCGACCGCGTGCGGATGTCCCGCCTCAAGAGCACGGGCCCCACCCCCACGGACGGCGTGCCCCGCGACGGCGTCACGCCCCCGAAGGACGACAACCCGGGTCCTCCGCGCCAGTCCGCGGACTCCGGCACGGCTCCCGACGCGAAGAGCTGAAGGCCCGCCTCACTGCGCCGGGGTGGACTCCCCGCCCGGCATCCACGCGAGGTCCAGCGAGCGCACGTCCCGGAAGGGCGCGCGCCGCTCGGAGCCTCCGAAGCGCAGCACCACGCCCCCCTCCACCCGCACCGCGTGCGAGCCCGTTTCCGGCCGGCCGCCACCGCGCGCGACGGCCAGCGGGAAGCGGACCTCCAGGGGGACTTCGCCCTGCCCGTCCAGGGGAACGCCCAGCACCTGCTCCCCCGTGGCCACGCGCCGGCCGTCCACGCGCAGGTCGAAGTCCACGCGCGTGAGCGTGGCCGCGTCCGAGGACGGGTTCTTCACGGAGAGCTTCAGCGTGAGCGCGCCGGAGCCGTCGCGCGTGAAGGCCACGTCCACCGCCTCCACCCGCACCGCCTCGTCGTAGGCGCGCGGGCTGAAGGGCACCACGCCCAGGCAGCCGGACAAGCACAGGGCACCGGCCAATCCGAGCCCAAGCCCGAGCACCGCCCGGCGCGAGCGCATCAGCCGCCCAACAGAGGCTGCAGCGCCTCCACCGTCAGGGGCCAGCCCGCGCGGCGCGCCAGCACCTCCAGCGCCTTGATGAACTCCGCCGCGGACTGGAAGCGGCGGGCGCGGTCCGCGAACAGCGCCTTGCGCGCCACCCGCGCCGCGTAGTCCGGCAGGTCCGGCGACAGCGAGGACAGCAGCGGCACGCGCGCGTCGCGCACCTGGTGCATGAGCTGCGCTTCGTTCTCGCCGGTGAAGAGGCGCCGTCCGCCCCACAGCTCCCAGAGCATGACGCCCACCGCGTACAGGTCCGTGCGCGCGTCCACCGCCTGCCCCAGCACCTGTTCCGGGCTCATGTACGGCAGCGTGCCGCGCAGCGCGCCGGAGTCGCCGCGCATCATCCCCTCGACTTCCGCCACGCCGAAGTCGGTGAGCTTCACGTCGCCCTGGATGCCCAGCAGCACGTTGGCGGGGTTCACGTCGCGGTGGACGATGGTGGCGCCGTTCTCCCCCACCTTGGCGCGGTGGATGTAGTCCAGCGCCTTGAGCACGCACCAGGCGATGTAGCAGGCGGACTCCGGCGGCATCGCGGCGCCCGCCTTGATGAGCAGCTCCTGCATGTAGCCCAGCGTCCGGCCACTCACGAGCTCCTGCACCATGAGGTAGTCCGGCCCGGCGCGGAACAGCCGGAACGTCCGCACGATGTGCGCGTTGCGCAGGCGCACCGTCAGCTTCGCCTCGTCGACGAAGGCCTTCACATACGCGGGGTCGTTGCGGAAGGACGGGTGCAGCCGCTTGATGACGACTTCCTCGGGCTCGCCCGGGGAGCGCTGCGTCGTCTCACGGGCACGCGCCTGATACACCTCGGCCATGCCGCCGACCGCCAGCCGGCCGACCACTTCATAGCCACCCAGGTCCGGAGCTTCCGCCACGGGCCAAGTTTAACGCGGTTCCGGGAGGGGCCCCACTATTCCTCCACCAGGGTGTTGAAGAGCGCTTCGTACTTCCGGGCGGACGCGGCCCAGGAGAAGTCCTTCCCCATGCCCCGCACCTGGAAGTCCCCCAGCCGTGCGGGGTCCGCGTACAGGGAGAGCGCCCGGCGGATGGCGGCCAGGAGCGCCGAGCGGTGGAAGGACTCGAAGAGGATGCCGTTGCCGTCCAGCCCCCCCTCCACCGTGTCCACCAGCCCGCCCGTGGCCCGGACGATGGGCACCGTTCCGTAACGCAGGGAATACATCTGGTTCAGGCCGCACGGCTCGTAGCGGCTGGGCATGAGGAAGAAGTCCGCCCCCGCCTCCACCAGGTGTGACAATTCCGGGTCGAACCCGATGCGCACGCCCACCTGCTTCGGGAAGCGGGCCTGCAACGCCCGCAGGCCCTCTTCCAGGCCCGGCTCGCCGTTGCCCACCGCCACGAACTTCAGGTCCGCCTGGAGCGCCGCGGGCAGCGTCTCCAGCAGCAGGTCCACGCCCTTCTGCCACGCCAGCCGGCTGACGATGCCGAACACCGGCGCGTTGCCGTCCGTGGGCAGGCCGAAGCGCTCCAGCAGGCCGCGCTTGCACACGGCCTTGCCCGTCATGTCGTCCGGGCCGTAGCGCGCGGGCAGGAAGGCGTCCGTCCGGGGGTTCCACTCGTGCGCGTCGATGCCGTTGAGGATGCCGGTGAGCGCGTGCGAGCGGCGCCGGAGCAGGCCATCCAGCCCGTAGCCCTGCTCCGCCGTCTGGATTTCACGCGCGTAGGTGGGCGACACGGTGGTGAGCGCCTCGGAGTAGACGAGCCCCGCCTTGAGGAAGTTGACGTGGTCGTAGAACTCCACGCCCTCCTGGGTGAAGAGGTCCCACGGCAGCCCCAGGTCCTCCATGGTCCGCTTGGGGAACTGCCCCTGGTAGGCCAGGTTGTGGATGGTGAAGACGCACTTCGCCTTCGCGAGCGGCGTGCCTCCGAAGCCCCGGCGCAGCGCCACGGGCACCAGGCCCGTCTGCCAGTCGTGCAGGTGGATGATGTCCGGGAAGAAGCGCAGCCTTTGCGCGGCCTGGAGCGCGCCCACGCACAGGTAGGCGAAGCGGCGGGGGTTGTCCGCGAACTCGCCGCCCGCGTCGCCGTAGAGGCCCTTGCGGCCGCCGTAGAAGGCCTCGTTCTCCAGGAAGAGGACCTCCAGGCGTTCGGAGAGGCGCGCGGACAGGATGGGGCCGCCCGTTTCCCCGAAGGGGAAGCGCAGCACCAGGGACTGTCCGGTGGGCTGCAGCTGTCCGGCGTTGCGCACGTCCTGGTAGCGGGGCGTGACGATCTTCACGTCGTGCCCCAGCCCGGCGAGCGCCGTGGGCAGGGCCCCGGCCACGTCGCCCAGTCCCCCCGTCTTCGAGAAGGGGGTGACCTCCGAGGCGATGAAGAGGATCTTCATGAGTCCCACCATTGCGTGCGAGTCCCGACAGGGAGTCAACCGCGAACGTGCGCGCCGGGGCGGTGTTTCCTATGGTGCGCCGCGTGACGAATATCCCTCCGGACCCCATCCAGCGCTTCGCGGACCTCTTCGCGCAGGCGAAAGCCGCCATCCCCGTGGACCCCAACGCGATGGTGGTGGCGTCGGTGGACGACCAGGGCCGGCCCAGCTCGCGCGTGGTGCTGCTCAAGGACTTCGATGCGCGCGGCTTCGTCTTCTTCACCAACTTCACCAGCCGCAAGGGACGCCAGCTGCTCGCGCACCCGTACGCGGCGCTGTGCTTCCACTGGCAGCCCCTGGAGCAGCAGGTGCGCATCGAGGGCCGGGTGGAGCAGGTGAGTGACGCGGAAGCGGACGCGTACTTCCAGAGCCGCGCACGGGGCAGCCAGATTGGCGCGTGGGCCAGCCTCCAGAGCCAGGAGCTGCCCACGCGCGAGCTGTTGGACCAGCGCGTGGCGGAGGTGGAGGCGCGCTTCCAGGGCCGGGCGGTGGAGCGGCCGCCGCACTGGAGCGGCTTCCGCGTGGTGCCGGACCGCATCGAGTTCTGGCACGCCCGCGCCAGCCGGTTGCACGAGCGCAACCTGTACCTGCGCGACGGGGCCGGCTGGAAGACGCAGCTGCTGTTCCCCTGAGCGGGGCCGCTCTCAGGGCACGCGGTGCTCGCGGAAGGTGACGCGCAGCGTGTACGTGCCCGCCGGGGCCTCCACCCGCACGAAGTCCCGCGCGTGCGGCGTCTGGAGCGTCAGCGTGCCGCCCGTGGCCTGCTTCTCCCAGGCCACCAGCGCCAGGTCGTCCACCGCCGTCACGCCCTGGCCGGACTTCGGGGGCGCGGTGTTGAGCGTGAGGTCCAGCGCCCAGGGCGCGTTCCACAGGTCCGGCCTCGGCGGGTCGGCGGGGAAATGCAGGTCCTCCGCCACCAGCGTCCAGTCGTAGGTGCCGCCGTCGTGGCGCAGCAGCGTCTGCTCGCCGAAGAGGGTGTAGGACTCCACGGGCAGGTACTGCACCTTCGCGGAGAAGGCGCCGCCGCCCTGCCCCTTCAGCCACGCCACCGCCGTGAGGTCGCGGTTGGGCGGCCCTTCCGCGAAGCCCGGCGGACGGAAGCGGTTGACCAGCTTCACCGCCGCGCTCCGTGAGTCGCCGGACGCGCGCCGCTGGCAGAGCGCCGCGGCCCCCCGGTGCGGGCCGTCCTGGCACACGTAGCCCGCGCTGGGGCCCAGGCTCCAGCGCGCGGCTTCGTTGGCGTCGTCGTCCACGTCGTGGTCCTCGAAGTCGCCGTGCAGGAGCACGTCGCGCCCGGACTTGAGCTTCACGGCCGCGCCCTCCGCCGCGCCCGTGAGCCGGGCCAGCGCCACGGACTCCCCTGCATGGCGCAGGGGCCGCAGGTCCACCGTGGCGCGGCCGTTGGCGTCCACCGTCACCGGCACGTCCACGGTGCGCTCGCTCACCGCCGCGTGTCTGTCTTCCGGGAGCAGCTCGCCCCAGGAGAGCTGGGGCACCAGCTCCACGCCGCCCTCGCGGGACAGCTCCGCCAGGTTGCGCAGGAAGCTGTCCGACAGGTCGCCCGCGACAGGACGGGGGCGGTAGTCCTCGATGTACACGGGCACCGCGCGGGCCCGGTCCACGCGCGCGCCCGTGGCCTCCACCTCCGCCATGAGGCCCACCATCGTCTCCATGCGGTCCTGGTCGAAGGCGAAGTTGCCCAGCGACTGCGCCATCAGCACGCCCTGGTGGCGCGCGAAGCCCTGCGGGATGTGCGGGTGGTGCGCGATGACCAGCCCCGCGCCCGCGTCCACCAGGTCGCGCATCCGCTGCGCGGTCGGCGTGGAGGGCCGGACGCTGTACTCGACGCCGGTGTGCAGCAGCGCCACCGGCACGCGCCCCTGCGCCCGCTCCGCCCCCAGGAGCGCGGACACCCGCGTCATGTTCCGCGCGTCCGCCGCGCCGCCCTGGTTGGGGCCCGCGACGTATTGCTGGTCATGCGCGCTGCCGGTGATGGAGCACATGGAGACGAGGCTGTAGTTCGCGCCCGCCAGCGACATGCGCGCCGGCACGAAGGCCTGGTCCTCGTTCTGGCCCGCGCCGCTGTAGGCCATGCCCGTCGCGGCGACATGCGAGAGCGTGTCCGCCAGCCCCGGCGCCAGGTAGTCGTAGACGTGGTTGTTGCCCAGGCTCACGTAGTCCACGCCCAGCCACGGCAGCGCGGGCATGGAGCCGGGCAGCGTGAAGAAGGCATAGGCCTTCTCGTCGTGGGGCGTCGTCGGGTGGCCGGTGACGGGCGTCTCCAGGTTCACGGCGCGGAAGTCCGCCGCCTGGAAGTAGGGCCGCACGTGCGTGAAGACGGCCTTCGTGCCCGGCAGCGGATCCGACACGCGGATGAGCGCCCCGGGGTCGTCCTCCGGCAGCTGGTTGCGCGGCGTGGTGTCGTCCGGATCCAGGAAGCGCCGGCCCAGCGACACGTCGCCCGCGAAGAGCATCCGCACGCCGTCCTTCGGAGACAGGCGCACCGGCGGCAGCGTCACGCGCGTCTCCGTCAGGCTCCGGCGCAGCTCCACCGCGACCACCGCCGGGCGGAAGCCCTCCGCCTCCACCGTGAGCAGCCGGTTGTGGCGGGGCAGCACGGGGAACCGGAAGCGGCCTGCCTTGTCCGTGCGCGCCTGCGCGTCCCCCACCTTCACCACGACGTCCGCGACCGGCGTGCCCGCCGTGGAGACGAGCCCGCCCTCCAGCGCGATGCCGGTGCAGGCGTAGTCATGACGGGCGGTGCGCTCGGCTTCGGGCACGGAGGCGTCCACCGCGGGCTCCGGCGCGCAGGCCGTCAGCACCGGAGGCACTTCCTCCTCCGCTGGAGGCGGTTCTTCCGCGATCTCGTCGGGAGGCGGCTCCTCGTCCGGTGGAGGCTCGGCGGGCGGGGGCGTCTGCTTGGGCGGGTCGTCCGGAGGCGTCACCGGCGTCGAGGGCTCATCGCCCGGCGTCACGGCCTCCTGCCCATGCTTCGGCGTGGAAGCGCCGGGACCGCACGCCACGAGACACGCCGCCACCCAGCCCACGGGCCACCACCGCCGCCACGCCATCCCACCCCTCCGCCGCAGACTTCCTCGCGACGAGATGGGGACGGAGGCAGACAGGCGCCAGGGAAGGCCTCGGCCTCCAGGGCTGCTTGCCTGCCCCTGGGGGCAGGCAAGTGTTCACTGAGGAACACCTACCCAGCCCTTCAGGGCACTACCAGGGCACTTCAGCGCCCTCGTAGTCGAAGAACCGGCCGGAGTGCTCCAGCGAGATGCTGTCGATGACCCGCAGCATCCCGCGCACGGATTCCTCCGCCGGCAGCGGCGCGTCCTGCCCGCCCATGTCCGTCTGCACCCAACCCGGATGCAGCAGCACGCACGCCAGCCCCTCGCGGCGCAGGTCGTTGGACATGGAGCGCACGCCCATGTTCAGCGCGGCCTTGGACATGCGGTAGGCGTACGCGCCGCCCTCCGTGTTGCTGGAGAGCGACCCCATGCGCGACGTGACGTGCGCCACCTTGCGCCCCGCCCCGGTCCGCAGCGCGGGCAGGAGCGCGGAGGTGATGCGCAGCGGCCCGAGCGCGTTCACCTCGATGGTGCGCGCCAGGTCCTCGAAGTCCAGCTCATGCAGCCCCACCCACTGGCCTGAAACACCCGCGTTGTTGATGAGCACATCCACAGGCTCGAGGCAGACGCGCTCCGCGAAGGCCTGGACGCTCTCCGCGCGCGTGACATCCAGCGGGTGGATCCTCAGGCGGTTGCCTGCTTCCAGCAGCAGCGGCTCCAGCCGGCGCGCCAGTTCTGGAGCCCGCACACCCGCGTCCACGGTTTCTCCCCGCCGCAGCAGTTGCTGCACGAATTCGAAACCGATTCCACGGCTGGCACCCGTGATGACATAGCGCATGCCTTTATTAACGCGCCGGGTGGCTCTCCTTGGCAAAGGTCTTGCCTTCGCACTAAGGCGCCCGGGGTTGCTCACCCCAGGACAGGGGTAGGAGTTCGGACGTCATGACGGTCGCGGTCATTGGGGGAGGCATCACCGGATTGGCCCTGGCTCACCGATTGCGGGCCCGCGGCACGGCTGCCGTGGTGCTGGAGTCGACTTCGCGCGTAGGTGGAAACGTGCAGACCCACGCACGTGCGGGCTACTTGCTGGAGGCCGGGCCCAACAGTTTCCTGGACCGGGAGCCCACGACGCGTGAACTGGCGGAGACGCTCGGTGTGTCATCCAGAATCCGTCCGGCGGACGCGGCGGCAAAAAACCGTTACATCTTCACCCGTGGCGCCCTGCGAGCCCTCCCCGGGTCGCCGCCGGCCTTCCTGAAATCCGACATCCTCCCCCTCGCGTCCCGCCTGCGGGTGGTGGGGGAGCTGTTCAGCGGACGCAACCCTACGGGTTCGGACGAGTCCCTGGCCCAGCTGGGGCGGCGCCACCTGGGACGTGAGGCGACGGCGGTGCTGCTGGACGCGATGCAGACAGGCACCTACGCGGGCGACCCGGAGCAGCTCAGCGCGGAGGCCACCTTCCCGCAACTCGTGAAATTCGAGCGAGAGCACCGCAGCCTCATCCTTGGCGCCATCCGTGCGCAGCGCGCGGCGCGCCGGGCGAAGGCCGCGGGCACGGCGGAGGCGGGCCCCGCGCTCAGCGGCCAGATGAGCACGTTCGACGGGGGCCTGGGCGTGCTGGTGGACGCGCTGGCGAAGGCGCTGGGCGGCGCGGTGCGCACGGACGCGAAGGTGGAGGGGCTGGAGCGCACGGCGGACGGATGGAAGGTGCGCTTCCAGGAGCGGGGCCAGCCGGCGGAGCTGGCCGCGTCGCACGTGGTGCTGGCGGTGCCCGCGCACGTGGCGGCGGAGTTGCTGCGCCCGCTGGACGTGGAGCTGGCGCAGCAGGCGGACAGCATCCCGTACGCGCCCATCGCCGTGGTGCACCTGGGCTTCGCGGCGGGGACGGTGCCGAAGCCGGACGGGTTCGGGTTCCTGGTGCCGGCGGTGGAGGGCAAGGCGGTGCTGGGCACCATCCACGTCTCCACCACCTTCCCCTTCCGCGCGGAGGGCGGGCGCGTGCTCTTGACGTGCCTGATGGGCGGCGCGCGCAGGCCGGAGGTCGTCTCACGCGACGAGGACGCGCTGGCGGCGCTGGCGCGCGAGGAGCTGAAGACAATGGCGGGCCTCACCGCGACGCCGGAGCTGACGGAAGTGGTGCGCTGGCCGCGCGGGATTCCGCAGTACACCGTGGGCCACCTGGAGCGCCTGGCGGCGATGGAGGAGCGGCTGAAGCGCTGGCCTGGCCTGCACCTCACCGGCAACGCGTACCGGGGCGTGGGCGTCAACGACTGCATCCGCGAGGCGACCCGGCTGGCGGATGCGTTGGGCGGACCCGCGGAGGGAGCGGTCCGGAGCGCCTGAGCGACCGCTCACCCTTGATTCGCGACGGCCGGGGGCAACCAGCCCTGGAGGGGCCCTGGGTCGATGCCACAGTGCGTGAGCATGTTTCACGGACACTGGAGAAAGCCCCCATGTTCTCACTGCGCTCGCCGCTCCTGTTCGTGCTCGCCGTCCTCTTCTTCCCCGCGCTCCTCGCCGGGACGCTCGTCCTGGACCTCGTCCCCGCGCCCGTCCCCCAGCGCTAGGACGCGGGACGGTGTAGCCTTCCGCTTCCGCATGCCGGAGACGTCGTCGGAAGGCTCCATCGTTCGCGCCACGCTGCTCGCGCTCGTCGCGCCGTGGCGGCTGGCGCCTATCGTCCTGGTGTCCATTCCGCTGCTCGCGGCCCAGGTGCGCTGGAGCGAGGATCCGCGCGCGTTCTGGATTGGCCTCCTGCTGTGCCTGCTGTGTGTCGCGGTGGCGCCCGTGTCGTACCGGGTGCTGTTCCCGGAAGGGCTGGACCTGAGCCACGGGGGCATCCGCCTGCTGCTCTACGCGGCGGTGGGCAGCGGCGTGGTGCTGTCGGTGGGCTATGCCCTGCCGCGCGTCATGCTGATGCGGCCCACGTTCCTGTCGGAGCCGTACAACCTGACCATCTGCGGCGGCCTGTTCCTCGTCGCGGGCTGGGGGCTGGGGCGGGACATCGGCTTTGAAGAGACGCTGGCCCGCGAGCGGGCCCGTGCCACCCGCTTCGCCTGGGAGGCCGAGCAGGCACAGCTGCTGGCGATCCGCAGCCACCTGGATCCGCACTTCCTCTTCAACACGCTGAACGCCATCGCGGAGTGGTGCCGCGAGGACGGCGTCGTCGCGGAGGCCGCCGTGCTGCGGCTGTCCACGATGCTCCGCTCGGTGCTCGCGGGCGTGCGCAGCGTCACCTGGCCGCTGTCGCAGGAGCTGGAGCTGATGCGCACGCTCTTCGACCTGCACCTCCTGCGCGACCCGGACCTCTTCCAGTTGCGCGTGGACGTGGCGGACGGGCTTGGGGACGTGCCCGTGCCGCCGCTGCTGCTCCTGCCCCTGGCGGAGAACGCGGTGAAGCACGGCCCGGCGGCCGGCCACCGGGGCCCGCTGAGCGTGGAGGTGGTGGCGCGCGAGGGCGCGGTGGTGGTGTCCATCGACAACCCGGGGGCGTCCAAGGGTCCGCGCGAGGGCAGCGTGGGGCTGCCCACCGTGGAGCGCCGGCTGGCGCTGGCCTACGGCGGCCAGGCCCTCTTGTCCCTGGAGAGCGCCGACGGGCGCACCCGTGTCACCGTCACCCTGCCCCGCCAGGGCCCCCAACCCGGAGTCCTCACGTGAGAGAGCCCCTGCGCGTCCTCATCGCCGATGATGAACTGCTCGCCCGGAAGCGCCTGTCGCGCCTCCTGGCCGCGCTGCCCGACGTGAGCGTGTGCGGCGAGGCGGTGGATGGGGACTCGGTGCTCGCGGCGGTGCGCGCGGGCGGCGTGGACGTGGTGCTGCTGGACATCCACATGCCGGGCCTGAGCGGACTGGACGCGATGGCGCTGCTGCCGGAAGGCGGGCCCCACGTCATCTTCTGCACCGCCCACGCGGAGCACGCGGTGAACGCCTTCGAGCACGGCGCGGTGGACTACGTCCTCAAGCCCGTGGAGGCAGCGCGGTTGCAGAAGGCGCTGGAGCGCGCGCGGGCACGGCAGCCGGCGAAGGTGAAGCCCGTGGCCGTGGCACCGCCGGCGGTGCCCGCGGGAGAGAAGCCCGCCTTCGCGCGGCTGCCCATCCCGACGCGGCAGGGCCTGGTGCTGGTGTCACCGGACGCCATCTCCCACGCGTCGCTGGAGGACGAGTTGGTGACGGTGTTCACCGCGCAGGGCGACTTCCTCACCGACTTCACGCTCAACGAGCTGGCGGACAAGCTGCCTCCGGAGCACTTCCACCGGGTGCACCGCCGGGCGCTGCTCAACCTGTCACATGTGACACGGCTGGAGCCGCTGGAGACGGGCGGCTACCTGGCGCGCACGGCGCGGGGACACTCGGTGGAGGTGAGCCGCCAGTCCGCGCGCGAGCTGCGCCGCATGCTGGGCCTGCGCAAGGGCGCGGAGGACGAGGGCTGAAGGCCCGCGTCGCCCGCGAGCGTCACGCGGGCATCCGCCGGCGGCGTCCTTCGCGGGCCGGCGCCAGCAACGGCGGGGATGGGCGCCGCGAGCGTCCGGGCCCCGGCATCGCGGGCCTTCAGTTCCAGACGAACAGGCGGTGCACCTGCGCCGCGTCGTCGCCCAGCGTGTCCATCAGGGCCTGCTTCGCGGGCCCGGGCAGCTCCGCGCCGCCGCGCGCGCAGCGGGCCGCGTCCTCCACCGCGAAGGCGGGCGCCTTGCAATACGACTCCTGCCAGCGTGACAGGAGCGACGCGAAGAAGGTCTGCTCGTAGCCGCGCAGCTGGCCGTCCAGCCAGCCCTCCTTGCTGGGCCGCTCGAACTTCTGCGGGCGCACGCCGCCGGGCTCGAAGGTGATGTCGTGATCGTAGCCGGAGGCCTCCAGGGACTGCTCCGCCTTCACCGCCAGCGGCGCGTGCCGCTCCTGGAGGAAGCCCTGGGCCACCACCGCGAAGTGGTACTCCACGCCCCGCCGCTGCGCGCGGTAGTCGAAGGAGCGCGACACGTCCCGGTACTTCGTCACCTCCACCGTCGTCTTGTACTCCACCGTCTTCGTCTGGCGGACCAGGCGCTTCTTCATCACGCCCTTCTCCTCGTAGGACTCCTCCACCGAGTACGGCACCTCCGCCGTCGCGGTGCGGTCCTCGTGGTCCGTGTACGGCACGCGCTCCGTCCACGGCGCCGTCAGCTGCACCGGCTCGCTGATGCGCCGCTCGCTCATGCTCCCCGCGATGGTGAGGGGCGCGTGGCGCTGGGACGCCTCCGAGTACCAGGGCGAGGCCTCGAACGCGCCCGACAGCCGCGTCATGAGGTACTGCACCACGTCACCGCTGATGCCATCCACGGACACCTGCCACGTGGGTCCCCCCAGCGCCTCCGGGAACAGCCCGGCGCGGGGCGCGGGCTGCTGGTAGTGGCCGCAGTAGCGCGACACCAGCTCCGTCCAGTGCTGCGAGCCGCCGGACAGCGACTGCTTCAGCTTCGCGCACGTCGCCACGCCGCCCTGCGCCACCGCCTCCTCCAGATCGCGGCGGATGGGCGCCATCTCCGGGTGGCCCAGGAGCGCGCGCTTGCGGTCCAGGTGGGCTTCCGCCGTCAAGGCATTGCCCCGCTTCGCCTGCTCGCTGATGAGCTGGCGCAGGTGCTGGTGCGTGCCCGCCATCTCCTCCAGGAGCGAGCTCTCCATGCCGCCGTCCAGCTTGGAGTTCCACTTCACCTTGTAGGTGAAGAACTGCTCCAGGTTCGCCTCCGCGTCCTCGTCCCGCCCCTCCACGCGCGCCTGACGCGCCTGGGTGAGCAGCTGCGACAGGCCGCGCCAGCGCAGGTCGTCCAGCGACGCGCGATACTCCGGGTTGTTGGGCTCGTCATTGACGAGCTTCACGTAGACCTCGGCCGCCTCGACGAAGCGGCCCTTCTCCGCCAGGTCGTTGGCGTGGCTCCGGGTGGTCGTGCACGCGGTGAGCGCGCCCGCGAACAGGAGCGCCGGCACGAGGAAGGACTTCCGGCGGGCGCCGGAGCGGAACGAAGCAAGGAGCGAGGCAATCACGGAGACGGAACCCTTCAGCGCGAGGCACGTGGCCCCGCAGGCTGACCCACAGGATGCCGCGATTATTCACCGCGACGCCCTCGTCCCGGAAGGGGCCCCCGGGGCTCCAAGGCTCGGGAGCCCCCGGCCTTCAGCGATCCACCGGCCAGGTGTGCACCGGCAGCCCCTCCTCCGACAGCTCCAGGTAGCGCTCCATCATGGCCGCCAGCGCGTCCTGGCGGGGCATGTGCGCCTCCAGCCGCTCCAGCACCGCCCGCTGCCAGCGCGCCCCGGTGCGCCGGAGCGCCACGCGTTGGGCGATGATGTCCAGGAGCACGTCCGCCTCCGCCGCGTCCACCCCGGCCTCCACCAGCCCGCGCCGCGCCACGGGCAAGAGCTGCTTCACCAGGTCCACCGCCGGAAGGACCCGGGGGCTCGGGGCCGCCTCTGACGGCCACACCAGCGTCGCGTCCAGGCCGTGGTGCGCCGCCTGCTTGAAGTTGCGCCGCGCCTGCCAGAAGGGCAGCGCCGGCAAGAGCGTGTCCACCCGCTCCGCGAGCCCCAGCGTCAGCCCCAGCAGGAACGCGCCGTTGGCCACCATGTCCACCACGGTGGGGCCCGACGGCAGCGCGCGGAACTCGATGCGCACGTGGCCCTCGCCGTGCGGATCATAGATGGCCCGGTTCCACGACCAGACCGTCCCCTGGTGCAGCCGCAGCTCCTCCAGCTTCGGCAGGCCCCCGGCGGCCACCACCTCCAGCGGGGACTCGTCCCCCATCACCGGCAACAGCGGCGGGTAGAGCGCCACGGCCTCCGCGAACAGCTCGTGCAGACCCTCGCGCACCCAGCCGTGGCCGAACGTCACGCGCGGGTGCAGGTGCGCGGCCTCGTCACTGTCGCTGCGGTCGTCGGTGGCCTGCTGGAAGAGCGCCACGCGCGTCTCCTCCCACAGCCGCTTGCCCAGGAACACCGGCGAGTTGCCGCACGCGGCCAGCACCGGCCCGGTGGCCAGCTGCGCGGCGTTGTACACGCGCGCGAAGTCCTCCGGGGCCACGCGCAGGTGGAACTGGAGCGACGTGTTGGCCCCCTCCAGCGTCACGTCCTCCCAGGTGAGGTTGAGCGTGTCGTCGCCCGCGATGGCCACCTGGAAGGGCCCGTCGCGCCGCTTGCGGATGGCCGTGGCCAGCGCCCGGTAGCGCGGCTGCGGCGTGAGCGCGTTCCTGCCCAGGTCCGCCTGCCGCAGCGTGGGCAGGATGCCCACCGCCGCCACGCGCGCCCCTTCCGTCGCCGCCGCGCGCTTGAGCTCCGACAGCACGTCGTCCAGCTGGGCCTGGAGCCCCGTGAAGGGCCGCCCCGAAAGGAGCGAGGGGCGCAGGTTCATCTCCATGTTGAAGCGGTTGAGCTCCAGCGTCAGCCGGTCGTCCGCCGACTTCGCCAGCACCTGCTGGTTCACCGGCAGCGGCGAGCCCGCGCCGTCCACCAGCGCCACCTCCAGCTCCGCGCCCATCGTCACGGGCCCCACGCCGAAGCCGGGACGCTGGAGCACCTGCCGCAGCGCCTCCAGGCTCTCCGCGAGCCGCGCCACGAACCGCGTGTGTTCCTCCGGGGTGAACTCCTCCTGCTGGATGGCCAGTCCCATAGGCCCTCCACGATTGGCACGACGCGGCGCGCTGGCACGCGCGGTGTCACCCGCTGGACGCCGCGACACCCCGGAGCGCCCACCCTCGCCCACGCCCCCCTGCTC
>NZ_RAWK01000005.1 GCF_003612165.1 Corallococcus aberystwythensis
CATCGCGGACCGGCTGCTGCCCTTCATGGGCGGCGATGCGATGCGCCAGTGGGTCATCTGCGCGTTGGATGCGCTGTATGCGCGCGACGTGCAGGCGCTTCAGCACCAGCTGCCGGCGCTGATGAAGGCGTGCGACGAGCTTGTGCTGGACCAACTCGCTCCTGTCCCTCGGGAGCAGGCGGCCCCCGAGGCCCCTCACGCCCAGGAGGGCAGCGTCGACGCTCGCGCATCAGTCACCGCGCAGGATGATGCGCTTGAGGTTCATCCTTGTGTTGAGACGCATGGCCTCGGCACCCCAGCGTCAGCCACCTCGCAGGACGATGCGCTTGAAGCGCATCCTTGCGTTGAGACGCATGACCTCGGAGTTCCAGCGTCAATCACCTCGCAGGATGATGCGCCCGAGGTGCCTCCCTGCGTTGTGACGACTCGTGACCTTGGCGACTCCATGTCAGTCACAGAGCTGGACGCGGCGTTCGAGGCTCGCTCCTGCGTTGAGGCGCATGGCTTTGGACGTCACACGCCAGTCTTCGAGGTCAACGAGGCGCTCGAGAAGCGTGGCCTCAGCTGCCTCGCGCCAGCCGCCGAGGCCAATGAGGCGCTCGAGGCTGCACCCCGTACCCATGGTTCGGGCCTCCTCGTAGAAACCTTCAGCGGATCGCTGTCGTCGCCATGCGCTCAGGGGCTTGCCCCCCGTGAGTCCGGTGGAGAGGTGACGGGCTCCTTCTCGGGTTGCTTGTCCGACTGTCGGGCAGGTTGGGCCGCTTCGTCTCCGGAAGGGGACCTCAGGCCTGGGGATCCGTCCACTGACCTCGGGCCATCCCACGAGTCGGTGCTCAAGGATGACGGACTGCTTCACGGCCCCCAGGGCATGGCGGGCCGGTGGGCTGCGCGCCTCTGGCGCTTCATTGCCCATTTCCTGGGTCCCCCTGCTTCGTGAGTGGCGACAGCCCTTCACGTCCTCTGCCAAGGGTTGGCACCTGCGTCGATTGCCTTGGACCCATCTGGCCGAGTCGTGCTTTCGCGCCGGATTTGGCAACGAACTTCTGGCCACCTCCTTAAAGTCCACGCCATGGACAGCGTGCCCCTCATCGACGTCCGAGCACTCGTCGACCATACGTCGAGCCCCCAGGCCCGAAGGGAGGTCGCCGCCCGCATGGGCGCGGCCTGCCGCCACACCGGCTTCTTCTACGTCGTGGGCCACGGCGTGGAGGTCGGGCTCCAGTCCCGGCTGGAGGCGCTGGCGCGGGACTTCTTCTCTCGGCCTGAGGAGGAGAAACAGCGGGTGCGCATGGCGCTCGGGGGACGGGCGTGGCGGGGCTTCTTCCCGGTGGGCGGGGAGCTCACGTCGGGCCGGCCGGACCGCAAGGAGGGGCTGTACTTCGGCACGGAGCTGCCGCCAGACGACCCTCGCGTGCGCACCGGCACGCCGCTGCATGGACCGAACCTGTTCCCCCGGGAGCCGGAGGGCTTGCGCGACGCGGTGCTGGAATTCACGGCGGCGCTGACATCGCTGGGGCATTCGCTGATGTCCGGCATCGCGCTCAGCCTGGACCTGGAGGCGGACTTCTTCGCCACGCGGTACATGGCGGATCCGACGGTGCTGTTCCGCATCTTCAACTACCCGCCGGGCCCGGAGGTGGATGCGGAGGGGTTACCAGTGTGGGGCGTGGGCGAACACACCGACTATGGCGTGCTCACCATCCTCAAGCAGGACGACGCGGGCGGGCTCCAGGTGAAGACGCGCCAGGACGGCCACACGCGCTGGGTGGACGCGCCTCCCGTGGAGAACGCGTTCGTGTGCAACATTGGCGACATGCTCGACCGGATGACGCGCGGGGTGTACCGCTCCACGCCGCACCGGGTGCTCAACCGCGCGGGCCGCGACCGGCTGTCGCTGCCGTTCTTCTTCGATCCGGACTGGACGGCGGAGGTGCGCGCCATCGACTCGCCGGCCTTGAGCGGCGCGGGCGCGGACGACCACGCGGAGCGCTGGGACCGGCAGAGCGTGCACTCCTTCCGGGGCACGTACGGGGACTACCTGCTCGGCAAGGTGGGGAAGGTGTTCCCCGACCTGCGCTCGGAAGTGCTGTAGCGCCCGCTCAGGACTGGCGGAGGCGCTGGTCCCCGGCGGTGGCTTGCAGCGACCGCGGCGCGGTCTCCGTGGCGGCCAGATGCGGCGGTCCCGGGTCCTTCATCGCCAGCACCAGACACTCCCGCAGGTGCTGGCGCGCGCGGAACAGCAGGATGCGGACGTTCTCGGGCGACACCCCCAGCAGCGTGGAGACCTCCTCGCCGGGACACTCGTCCAGGAGCCGGAGGCGGATGACCGCCTGCTGCATCCGCGACAGCTGCTCCACACAGCGCACCAGGCTCACCCGCGCCTCGGCCTCCGCCACCAGCGTGTCCGCGGAGGGCAGGTCGGCGGCGACTTCCGGCAGGTCGAACTCGGCCGGCAGCGCCCGCCGCGCCAGCTTGCGCCGCTGGTTGAGCGCGGCGTGGGCCACCAGGGTCGACAGCAGGCGCTCGACCTCGCTGGAGCGGGCCGACAGCGTCGTGGCCTCCGGCATCCGCAGGAAGGTGACAAAGGCGTCCTGGACGCAGTCGAGCGCGTCCTCGGGCGGCAGCCCCCGGCGCCGCGCGCTCGTCACCAGGCGCGCACGGTGCTGGTGGACGAGCAGGGTGATCCAGGAGAGGAACGCGGCGCGCTCGGTGTCGGAGTCCGGGGAGCTGTCATCAGGCATGGCTCCGCCATCCTAACCCCCTTCGGCGAACGCTGCCGAAGGGGGAAAGGCCGGAAGACCTGGATGACGCATGACGACACGCCGCCGTCTAATCCGGGCGATGCACTCCTCGCGCGAGCGCGGTCATCAGTTCCTTCTCATTGAAGCCCAGCGGCGGCAGGGCGGACTGCCTCCCGTAGACGACCTCCCGGGAGGGGGCCAGCAGCACGGTGCCGCTCGGCTGTAGCTTTCCCCAGAACAGCGGCTCCAGGCCTGCTTCCGCGTGCGAGCCCGTGCCGCTGGTGAGCACCGGCACCGGCAGGCCCAGCCACATCGCCAGCTCCCGCGCCTCTTCCGGTCCGTCCGGCACGACCGAAATCACCTTCGCCCGGTTCGCCGTGATGTCACCCTGGCGCTTCGCCAGCGTCTTCAGGTGGTTGCGGCACACCGGACAGGCGGCGTTGCGCAGGAAGAACACCACCGCTGCCTCGCCACCCATGGCCTCGGCCAGCCGCGTGGGCCTGCCCATGCCGTCCCGCAGCTCCAGGTCGGGAAAGCGGGCCCCGGGCTCGAACGTCGCTGTCATGCGTGGATTCCGTCGATGACCGCCGCCGGGACCAGGTCCACGGGCGGGATGTCGATCTCCGTCTGGGCCAGGTGGTTGAGGTAGTTGCCGAAGGTGGTGGCGACGACCTGCGCCAGGATCTCCACCACGTCGCCGTCGGTCCAACCCGCGGCGCGCACCGCCGCCAGCTCCGCGTCCGTCACCGCGCCACGGCGCGCGGCGATCTGCCGGGAGAACTGGAGCGCCGCCTCCACCTTGGCGTCCGGCGCCTTGCCGGAGCGCGCCTGATCCAGCTCCTGATCAGAGAGGCCCGTCTTGCGGCCCAGCTGCGTGTGGTGCGAAACGCAGTAGCGGCAGCCCTGCGCGTTGCCCACCGCGAGGGCGATCTGCTCCCGGACGCGCGGCGTCAGCTGCCCCTGGCCCAGCGTCCCGTGCAGCGCGAAGAAGGCGCTCATCGCCGCGGGCGAATTGGCCAGCACCCGGACCGGCGGAGGCAGGTTCGCGCCCAGCTTCTCCTTGATGGGTTTGAGCGTGGCGTGCGAAGCGTCGACAAGGTTCAGACGGGACATGAAAACTCCTGATGCCGCATGATTGCGGTTTGCCAGTGATTAAGGTCGCGACCCCTGGCCGGCGTTACGCCGGACCTGTCGATTCTTCATAACAAATTCTCAAGCCCATGAAAACACAGGGGATTTTCGATCGAATAATCATACAGAAAATCCCCCTAAATCCGATGCAGAGCGCGCAATAAAATGTTGAAATGAATGTGATTCGTTGTTGAATCGCAAATCTCGCGGTGGCATTGTCGACTGAAATCAACATCCGATTTGGGGAGGGTGAGTCTTGGGGCGACTGACGATTCATACGATTGAGAGCGCTCCGGAGCAGTCCCGTCCGGTGCTGGCCGCGGTGGAGAAGTCCGCAGGGTTCCGTTCGAACCTGCTGGGGCTCATCGCGGAGTCGCCCAGCGCGACGCAGGGCTTCGCGCAGATGGGGCCGCTCCTGGCCCAGTCCTCCCTGGGCGCCGTGGAGCGCGAGGTGGTCATCATGACCATCGGCTGGGAGAACGACTGTTCGTACTGCATGGCCTTCCACAGCTACTTGTGTCGCAAGCTCCAGGTCCCGGATGCGCTCGTGGCCGCGCTCCGGACGGGGACGCCGCTGCCGGATCCCCGGCTGGAAGTGCTCGCGGAGTTCACCCGGACGGTGGTCCGTGAGAAGGGGTACGTGAGCGACGCCCTCTGGAGCCGGTTCACGGCCCAGGGCTTCACGAACGCCAACGCGCTCGACGTCCTCCTGGCCCTGTCCCAGCAGGTGCTGGTGAACTACGCGAACCACCTGGGCGGCGTGGAGCTGGAGCCGGCGCTGAAGGAATTCGCGTGGACCCGCCCGTCCGGGGCGGCGGCGCGCCAGGCGTAGCGGTCCGGGCCTGGGGGCAGGCCCTCCGGGTTTCATCCCAGACATCCGATGTTTCGCGCCCAGGCCCTCCGCGCTGGCGCGCGAGCCCGCGTTCGGCGGCGATGGCCTCGCCGTGTCTCGTGTTGCTTCCGGCGCGGGCGGGGTCTGCCTGTCGCTGATGTGGAAACCATGCCCTTGGGGAAGGGCTGACAGGGGGAAGTGCCTTGGGTGCGCCGACGATGTCTGCTCCTGTGACGGAAGCGTCCGTGCTGTCCGCGCTGCGGGCCCACCTGTTGGAGGCATTGGCCCGCCGCAACGGCCTGTCCCCGGAGCAGATCGACCCACGCCGGCCCTTCAGTCACTACGGGCTGGACTCGCTGGGCGCGGTGGCGCTCGGCCGGGCCTTGTCGGAGCTGGCGGGGCGGGAGGTGTCTCCGACCGTCTTCTGGCGCCATTCCAGCGTGGACGCGCTGCTGCGGCACCTGGCCTCCGGGGACACGGACGCCGCGGTCCCCCTGGAAACAGCCGGGCCGTCCGTGGCCCGCGACGAGCCCATCGCGGTGGTGGGCATGGCCTGCCGCCTTCCTGGCGCGCCAGACATTTCCGCCTTCTGGGAGCTCTTGCGCACCGGGCGCGACGCGGTGTCTGAGGTCCCCGCCGGGCGCTGGACGGATGGGCGTCTGCAGCAGGCGGATCGCGGCGGGAGCGGTGCGAAGGTGCCGCGCCGCGCCGGGTTCCTGCCGGACATCGCCGGGTTCGATCCGCTGTTCTTCGGCATCTCTCCGCGTGAGGCGGCGGAGATGGATCCGCAGCAGCGCCTGTTCCTGGAGCTGGCGTGGGAAGCGCTGGAGGACGCGGGCGTCGTCCCGAGCGCGCTGCACGCGACCGCGACGGGGGTGTTCGTCGGGGCCATCTGGCGGGACTACGCGGAGCTGGGCGGCTCGGAGCCGGGGCGCATCACGCCGCACACGGCCACCGGGCAGGCGCTCAACATGGTCGCCAACCGGCTGTCCTACGTGCTCGGGCTCCAGGGCCCCAGCCTGGTCATCGACACGGCGTGCTCGTCGTCGCTGGTGGCGGTCCACCTGGCCTGCCAGAGCCTGTGGGCGGGGGAGAGCACCACCGCCATCGTCGGCGGCGTCAGCGTGATGGCCTCGCCGCACACGATGGTGGCGCTGACCCGTTTCGGCGGCCTGTCCCCGGATGGCGTGTGCAAGGCGTTTGACGCGAGCGCGGACGGCTTCGGACGCGGGGAGGGCGGGGGCGTGGTGGTCCTCAAGCCGCTCTCCGCCGCGCTCGCCGCGGGCGACACCATCCGCTGCGTCATCCGCGCGACGGGCAGCAACAACGACGGCCCGAGCAACGGCCTCACGGCGCCCAACCCGGAGGCCCAGGAGAAGCTCATCCGGCAGGTCCACGCGCGCTCGGGCGTGGCCCCCGCCTCCGTGGGCTACGTGGAGACGCACGGCACGGGCACGGCGCTGGGCGACCCCATCGAAGCGGGGGCGCTCGGGGCCGTGTTCGCGAAGGCTCGCGGGGAGGGCCCGCCGCTGGTCATCGGCTCGGTGAAGACCAACATCGGCCACCTGGAGGGAGCGGCGGGCATCGCCGGCTTCCTCAAGGCCTGCCTGTGCGTCGAGCAGCGCACGGTGGTGCCCAGCCTCCACTTCACGCGGCCCAACCCGCTCATCCCCTTCGACGCGCTCCGCCTGGAGGTCTCGCGGGAGACGCGCGCGTGGCCGGTGCCGGACGGCCCGGCGGTGGCGGGCGTCAGCGCGTTCGGCTGGGGCGGCACCAACGCCCACGTCGTCCTCCAGGAGGCCCCGCCGTCCCGGCTCGCCTGGGTGGGGCTGGCGGCCTCCGATGCCGAGGGACTGCGGGCCGAGGCACGGCGCGCGCTGGATGCCGTGGGGACCGGCCTGCCGCTCGACGCGATCCAGGAGGCGTTGACGGCGGAGGCCTCCGGCCCCGAGCGGCTCACGGCCTGCGTGCGCACCCGGCACGAGCTGGAGGCGCGCCTGCGCGGGTTCCTGGACGGCGGGGCGGGGACGGTGACGCGGGGCACGGCGCTCGGCCGGCCTCCGAAGGTGGCCTTCGTGTGCGCGCCCCAGGGCGGCCAGTGGGTGGGCATGGGCCGGCGCATGCTGCTCACGGAGGACGCCTTCCGCGCCTCCTTCGAGCGCGTGGACGCTGCGCTGGCGGTCCACTCCGGCCAGTCGCTCCGCGACGAGCTGTTCAAGGCGGAGGGCGTGGCCCGCTACGACGACGTGGACGTGGTGCAGCCGCTCCTCTTCGCGTTCCAGGTGGCCCTGGCGGCGCAGTGGCGCGCCTGGGGCATCACCCCGGACGTGGTTGTGGGCCACAGCCTGGGGGAGATCGCCGCCGCGCACATCGCGGGCATCCTCGACCTGGACGAGGCGGCGCTCGTCATCCACCACTACAGCCGGCTGCAGAAGCTGCTGGCGGACCATGGCGGCATGGCCGTGGTCAACCTGCCGCCCGAGGCGCTGACCGGGATGCTGGAGGCCGCGGGCGGAGCGGTCGTCCTGGCCGGCCACAACGGCCCCCGGTCCACCGTGCTGTCGGGAGACCCGGCCGCGCTGGACTCGCTCCTCGCGGAACTGAAGCGCCGCAAGGAGCTGTGTGCGCGGATCCGCGTGAACGTCGCCGCACACAGCCCGCAGATCGACGCCATCCTCCCGGAGCTGGAGGCCGTGCTCGCGGAGCTGCGTCCCAAGCCCGCGCGCCTGCCGATGATCTCCACCGCCCTGCGGCGGCGGCTGGACGGGCCGGAGGTGGACGGGCGCTACTTCGGACAGAACCTGCGCACGCCCGTGTGGCTTGCCCCGGTGCTCGCGTCGCTGGTGTCCGAGGGCGTGGACGCGCTGGTGGAGCTCAGCCCCCACCCCGTGCTGGTGGGCGCCCTGCAGCAGGCCGCGGAGGGCCGGCAGCCGCCCCCTGTCGTCCTGCCGTCCACCACGCGGGACGAGGACGAGCGGCTGGCGTTCTACGAGGCGCGCGCCACGCTGTTCCGCCTGGGATGCGCGGGGGCGGCCCTCCCCGACGCCCGCGACGCGCTGGTGCCGCTGTCAGCCCACACACCGGAGGCGCTCCGGCAGCTGGCATCGCGCGTGGCCGGGACGCTCCGTCAGGCGCCGTGGACGAAGGCGGAGGACGTCGCCACCACGGCCGCGCTGCGCAGGACGCACCACGCGGAGCGGCTGGCGGTGGTCGCGCGCGGTGGCGAGGACCTGGCCCAGGCGCTGGACGCGTACGCGCGGGGAGAGCCCCACGAACGGCTGGTGACCCCGGCGCACGCGAAGGCCCCCTCGGTGGTGTTCGTCTTCCCGGGCCAGGGCTCGCAGTGGCACGGGATGGCGCGGCAGCTGCTGCGCGACGAGCCGGCCTTCCGCGCGGAAATCGGACAGTGTGACGCGGCCATCCATGCGCTCACCGGCTGGTCCGTGGTGGAGGAACTGGAGGCGCCCGAGTCCGCGTCCCGGATGGCCCGGGTGGACGTGGTGCAGCCGGTGCTCTTCGCCGTGGAGGCGGCGCTGGCGGCGCTCTGGCGCTCCTGGGGCGTGCAGCCGAAGGCGGTCATCGGCCACAGCATGGGCGAGGTCGCCGCGGCGTATGTCGCGGGCGCGCTGAACCTGGCGGACGCCGCGCGGATCATCTGCCGCCGCAGCCAGCTGCTCCGCCGGGTGAGCGGGCAGGGCGCCATGCTCGCCGCGGAGCTCACGCTGGACGAGGCCCGCGAGGCCCTGCGCGGCCACGAGGCGCACGTGGCCGTGGCGGTGAGCAACAGCTCCCGTTCGACCGTGCTGTCGGGCCAGCCGCAGGCGCTGGAGGTCATCTCCCAGGCGCTCCAGGCCCGCGGCGTCTTCTGGCGCTGGGTCAAGGTGGATGTCGCCTCCCACAGCCCGCAGATGGACGCGCTGAAGGCCGAGCTCTTGGAGGTGGTGGCCGACGTCCAGCCGGTGCCCGCGGCGGTGCCCATCCACTCCACGGTCCTGGACGCGGTGACGGATGGCCGCGACTTCGACGCGGGCTACTGGGTGCGCAACCTGCGCGACCCCGTCCTCTTCGCCTCCGCGGTCCGGCGCGCGCGCGAGGCCGGGCACGACGTCTTCATCGAGATGAGCCCGCATCCCATCCTGCTGCCCGCCGTCGAGCAGGAGCTGGCCGACGTGGGCCTGCCGGGCGAGGTGCTGCCGTCGCTGCGGCGCAACGAGTCCGAGCGCGAGACGCTGCTGCGATCCCTGGCGGCGCTCTACACGCGCGGGCTGGAGCCCACGTGGAGCGCCGTCACCCGCGCGGGCCGCCCCGGTGCCCCGCTGCCCACGTACCCCTGGCAGCGCGAGCGCTTCTGGCTCGAAGCCGCGCCCGTGACCGCCCGTGTTCCCGCCGTCAGCCGCCTGAATGGCGAAGGACTCCTGGGCAGCCACTTCCCGTCCGCCGTGGAGCCGCGCCTGCACCACTGGCAGGCCGAGTGGGGCGCGGACGTGTCTGGCTTCCTCGCCGACCATCGCGTGGGCGGCGACGCCGTGGTTCCCGGCGCCGTCTTCCTGTCCATGGCGATGCGGGCCGCGCGGCAGGCGCTGGGGAGCGCGCCCGTGGCGCTGCGGGACATCGTCTTCCCGCAGCCGCTGGTGCTGGGCGCCGAGCCCGCGCCGCGCGTGCAGACCGTCCTCTCCGTGCGCGACACGCAGCGCGAGCTCCAGGTGTTCTCCCAGGGCGAGGGCCGCACGTGGGTGCCCCACGCGCGGGCCCTGGTAGACGCGGGTCCTGCGGCGGCGGTGGGCCGGGAACGGGCGCTGGAAGCGCTCGCGGCCCGGGACTCCCTGCGCGGCTCCGCGGCGATGCTGCTGGACTCGGTGCGGTACTACGAGCTGCTGGCGGGCTGCGGGCTGGACTACCGCGCGGCCTTCCGTGGCGTGGACTGCGTCTGGTCCCGCGAGGCGCAGGCCCTGGGGCGCATCCTGTCCCCCGCGGCCTCCGTGGATCCCGAGCTGGCGCAGGTGGCCTGCATCGACTCGGCGCTCCAGCTCTCCATCGCCACGCTGCCGCCCAGCCTCGTGTTCCGGGGGCGGCAGCTCATCAGCGTCGGCGTGGACGGGTTCGCGCTCCACCGGCTTCCGGAAGGGGCCTTCCACGCTCACGCGCAGCGCCGTCCGGGCGGCGAGGGCGCCGTGTTCCTGGTGGACGTGGTGGCGTTCACCGACGCGGGCGAGCCGTTGTTTCACGTCGACGGGTTGAGGGTCCGCGTGCTCGACGTGGCGCGCCCCTCGGTCCCCCGGAGCGATGAGGCCCGCACGGCCACCACGCCGTTGCGGACGCTGTTCGACGAGCTGGGCACGCTGGAGCCCTCGCGGCGGCGGTCCCGCGCCGAGGAGGAGCTGCGGCAGGTGGTGGCCACCGTGCTGAAGCTGGCCCCGGCGCGTGTCCCCATGGATCAGCCGCTGCGCACGCTGGGCATGGACTCCGTCATGTCACTGGAGCTGCGCAACCGCATCGAGGCGCGCACCGGCATCCGGCTCTCCGCCACCGCGCTCTGGAACCACCCCACGGTGGAGGCGCTGACGGGCTTCGTCCTGAGCCAGGCCCCGTCCGCGCCGACGCCCGTGCCCAAGCCCGCCCCGGCGCGCGTTCCGCCGCCGCCCGCGCCCGCAGCGCCCGTCGTGCCCGCTGACGCATCAATGCCTTCAGACCTGGAGCTCGAGCGGCTGCTGGAGGCCGAGCTCGCCCAGGTCCACCAGATCATCAAGGAGTCCTGACCATGACGGCCCCACTTCCCACCGCGAATGATCCCACGCTGCTCAAGCGCAGCCTCGACGCGCTGAAGGACCTCCGGGCCCGTTACGAGGCCCTGGAGTCCCGGGGCCGGGAGCCCATCGCCATCATCGGCCTGGGATGCCGCATCCCTGGCGGAGGGGAGACGCCGGAGTCCCTCTGGAAGCTGCTCCACGGCAAGGTGGACGCCGTCAGCGAGGTGCCCGCGGACCGCTGGGACCTGTCGCGCTACTACGACGCGGACGTGGCCGCTCCGGGGCGGATGCACATGCGCTACGGCGCGTTCCTGGACGCGCCTGACCGGTTCGACCCGTACTTCTTCGGCATCTCTCCGCGCGAGGCGGAGCAGATGGATCCGCAGCAGCGCCTCTTCCTGGAGGTGGCGTGGCACGCGCTGGAGGACGCGGGCCTGAGCGCGAAGTCGCTCGCGGGCACCGACACCGGCGTCTTCGTGGGCGCCAACGGCAATGACTACCTCCAGCTCCAGCTCTCCGAGCCGCAGGTGCTGGGCACGTACTCGCTGGTGGGCGGCACGAACTGCATCATCCCCAACCGGCTCTCGTACCTGCTGGACCTGCGCGGGCCGAGCATGGCCTTCGACACGGCCTGCTCGTCCTCGCTTGTCGCGGTCCACCAGGCCTGCCAGAGCCTGCGCCACGGCGAGTCCTCCACCGCCATCGTGGGAGGCCTCAACCTGCTGCTGTCGCCCGTGGTGTCGGTGGCGCACTCGAAGGGCCTGCCGCTGGCGCCGGACGGGCGCTGCAAGACCTTCGACGCGCGCGCGGACGGCTACGTGCGCGGCGAGGGCTGCGGCGTCGTGGTGCTCAAGCGGCTGTCGGACGCGCTCGCGGCCGGGGACCCGGTGTGGGCCGTCATCCACGGCTCGGCCGTCAACCAGGACGGGCTCAGCAACGGCCTCACGGCCCCCAACGGCGGGGCCCAGCGCGCCGTCATCCGCAAGGCGCTGGAGCGCGCACGGCTCACCGGCGCGGAGGTCGGCCTCATCGAAGCCCACGGGACGGGCACGTCGCTGGGCGACCCCATCGAGGTGGAGGCCCTCTCCGAAATCTACGGCGCCGCGGACGGCGAGCGGCGGCCCTGCGCGCTCGGCTCCATCAAGACGAACATCGGGCACCTGGAGGCGGGCGCCGGCATCGTCGGCATCCTCAAGGTCGCGCTGTCGCTCAAGCACGGCGTCATCCCGGCGAACCTGCACTTCCAGGCGCTCAACCCGCACATCTCGCTGGAGGGCACGCGCCTCTACGTGCCCACGGAGACGACGCCGTGGACGGACGCCGCGGAGCGACGGTACGGCGCGGTCAGCTCGTTCGGCGCGGGCGGCACGAACGCGCACATCGTGCTGGGCACGCTGGAGTCCGCGCGGCCCGAAGCGGCCCCGGTCCAGACTCCGCCCAAGGCGGAGCGCGCGCACCTGCTGGTGCTCTCCGCCCGCGGCCGCAAGGCGCTCGCGAACGTGGCCCGGCGGTTGGCGGATCACCTGACGGACGGCGCCGGCCAGCACGCGTCGCTGGAGGACGTCTGCGCCACGGCGGCGCTGCGCAGGACGCACCATGACCACCGGGTGGGGCTCGTCGTGCGCTCCCGCGAGGAGGCCATCCAGCAGTTGCGCGCGCTCCAGCAGGACGTCCGGCCCCCGGGCGCGTGGACGGGCACCGCGGGAAGGCCGGGGCGCCCGGTGTTCCTCTTCCCCGCGGAGCCCCGGCTGTCCGGCGCGCGGCTCGCGGCGCTGGGCCGCGACTGTCCTGTGTTCGCCCAGGCGCTGGAGCGCTGTCGCGGCGCGCTCGGGATGGACGCGGGCGTGGACGGAGTGGGGGAGCACTTCGCCGTGCAGGTGGCGCTCGCCGAGCTGTGGCGCTCGTGGGGCGTGGAGCCGGGCGCGGTGCTGGGGCAGGGGGTGGGGGAGATCGCCGCGGCCCACGTCGCGGGCGCGCTGTCGCTGGAGGACGCCGCGCGCGTCGCCCGTGAGTGCGGTGCCCTGCTGACGAGGGGAGATGCGGCCGCCGGAGCGCTGAGCGCGGCGCTGGCGGGGCTTACGCCTCGGCCCACGGCGGTGCCCCTGTACTCGGCGGACGGCGCGGTGCTGGATGGCGAGACCCTGGACGCTGGCGCCTGGGCGCGGTGCCTGCGCCGGCCCGCGCCGGTGGTGCCGGGCATCGAGGAGTCGCTGCGCGCGGGCCACATGCTCTTCGTGGAGCTGGGCGCGGAGCCGGTGTTCACCGCACAGGTGGAAGACGCCGCCGCGCGGCAGGGACAGACGGAGGTGCTGGCGGTGTCCAGCCTCCGCGCGAATCAGGACGCGTTGGGGGCGCTGCTGACGTCCGCGGCGGCGCTGCACGCTGCCGGGCTGGGTCTGCGCCTGGAGCGGCTGCTCGCGCCCCATGACCGCTTCCTGCGCCTGCCGAACTACCCCTTCGAGCGCGAGTCCTTCTGGTTCAAGGAGCGGCCCGTCACGCTGCTTGCGTCCGCACGCTCCGCCAGCCTGGAGCTGCCCCGCGCGGCGGTGCGTGACACGCCCCCCGAACCCTCCCGGCGCTCACCCGAGGTCCGCGTCCCGGCATCGGCGGAACTGGCCGGCTGGGCCGCGCTGCCGGAGCGCGAGCGGACCGCGAAGCTGCGGAGCTTGGTGCACGCGGAGGTGGCGCGCATCCTGAAGTTCGACGCCGCGCGGCTGGACCCCAAGGGCGGCTTCTTCCAGATGGGCATGGACTCCGTGATGGCCGGCCAGCTGCGCAACCGGCTGGAGCAGCAGCTGGGGCGCAAGTTCGCGGTGACGGTCATCTTCGAGAACCCCACCGTGGAGCGGCTGTCCCGGCAGCTGGGCACGTTGCTCACGCCGCCCCCGGCGCCTTCCACCCCGCAGCGCGGGGACTCCCCACCCTCACGAGGCCTGGCCCTGGAGACGGGAGGCGGCACCGACAGCATCGCCGACCTCCTGGCCCGGGAGCTTGAAGAGACCTCCTCCATCTCCAGCAAGGACCTGTCATGAGCACTCCGCCGGTTTCCACCGAAGCGTCCAACCGCGACGAACTGCTCCAGCGCGCCCTGGAGCGCATCCGTGAGTTCCGCGGGAAGCTGGACGCCGTCGAGTCCCAGCGCTCCGAGCCCATCGCGGTGGTGGGCATGTCCTGCCGCCTGCCAGGGGGCAATGACGATCCCTCCTCGCTGTGGCGCTTCCTGCGCTCCGGAGGCGACGGCATCCGCGCGTTCCCGCACGAGCGCGGCGCCGCGGCGACCCCGGAGGGCCAGCCCTTCAAGGGCGGGTTCCTGGAGCAGGTGGACCGGTTCGACGCGGGCGTGTTCGGCATCTCCCCGCGCGAGGCCGCGACGTTGGATCCGCAGCAGCGCCTGTTCCTGGAGGTGAGCTGGGAGGCCCTGGAGAACGCCGCGCAGCCCTTCGACAAGCTCGAGGGGAGCATGGCCGGCGTGTTCGTGGGCATCACCAACTACGACTACTGCCAGAAGCTGATGCAGGAGACGCCGATTGATCAGCTGGACGCCTACTGCCTCACCAGCAACGCGTCCACGTTCGCGGCCGGGCGCTTGTCGTACTGGCTGGGCCTGCGCGGTCCCAGCCTGTCCGTGGACACGGCCTGTTCATCTTCCGCCGTTGCCCTGCACCAGGCATGTCAAAGCTTGCGCGCGGGGGAGTGTTCGCTAGCACTGGCGGGCGGCGTCAACGTGCTGCTGTCGCCGGAGTGGTTCGTGGTGCTGTCGCGCGCGGGCATGCTGTCGCCGGACGGCTACTGCAAGACGTTCGACAGGAACGCCAACGGCTACACCCGAGGCGAGGGCTGCGTCGTCTTCGTGCTCAAGCGTCTGTCGGACGCCGTGGCGGCGAAGGACCACATCCACGGGCTCATCCGCGGGTCGTGCGTCAACCAGGACGGCCGCAGCGGCGGCCTCACGGTGCCGAACCCCGCGGCCCAGCAGGACGTCATCCGCGGTGCGCTCAAGGCCGCGCGCGTGGGGGCGGACCGCGTCAGCTACGTGGAGACGCATGGGACGGGGACGCCGCTCGGTGACCCGATAGAGGTCCGCGCTCTGGGCGCGGCGCTGGGCGAGGGGCGTGCGGAAGGGGACCGGATCCACATCGGGTCCATCAAGGCGAACATCGGGCACCTGGAACCGGCGGCGGGTGCCGCGGGGCTCATGAAGGTCATCCTCGCGCTCCAGAACGAGGAGCTGCCGCCCCAGGTGCAGTTCCGGGAGCTGAACCCGGAGATCGACCTGGAAGCGCTGCCGGTGGCCATCTCCACCCGGCCGGAGGCGTGGCCGCGAGCCGCGCGTCCGCGCATCGCGGGGGTGAGCTCGTTCGGCGCGAGCGGCACCAACGCCCACCTGGTGGTGGAGGAGGCCCCGGCCGTGGTGCGCCCGGCGCGGACCTTCGAGCCCGGCACGCAGCTCTTCACCCTGTCCGCGCGCAGCCCCGCGGTGCTGGCACGGCTCGCGGGCCGGCACGCGACGCACCTGGCGACGAAGCGCGACCTGCTGCTGGAGGACGTGTGCTTCAGCGTGAACACCGGCCGGGCGCGGTTCCAGGAGCGCGTGGCGCTACCCGTGGACGACCTGGAGTCGCTCCAGCACGCGCTGTCCGCCATCGCGGCGGGTGAGCTGCCGGCGGGCGCTTCGCTGGGCCGCGCACAGGTGGGGCAGGGGCCGAAGGTGGCCTTCCTGTTCACCGGCCAGGGCAGCCAGTTCCCGGGCATGGCGGTGGAGCTGTACGCCTCGCAGCCGGTGTTCCGGCAGGCCCTGGACCGCTGCGCGGAGGCGCTGAAGGCGCACTGGGACGTGCCGCTGCTCACACTCCTGCGTGGGGAGGGCTTCACTGCGGGGCTGCTGGATCAGACCCGCTACACCCAGGCCGCGCTCTTCTCCGTGGAGTACGCGCTCGCGATGCTCTGGCGGAGCTGGGGCGTCGTCCCGGCGGCCGTGCTGGGTCACAGCGTGGGTGAGTACGTCGCGGCCTGCGTCGCGGGCGTCTTCGAACCCGAGGCGGCCGTGGCGCTGCTCGCCGTGCGCGGCGCGCTGATGCAGGCGCTTCCGGCGGCGGGCGCGATGGCGTCCGTCTTCGCCAGCGAGGCCCAGGTGCGCGCGGCGCTGGAGGGCAAGGCCGACCGCGTGTCCGTGGCCGCGGTGAACGCGCCGGACAACATCGTCATCTCCGGCCAGGCGGACGCGGTGGAGCAGGTGCTCCAGGCGCTGACGGCGCAGGGCCACAAGCACAAGCGCATCAACGTCTCGCAGGCGTTCCACTCGCCCCTGTTGGATCCGATGCTGGACGCGCTGGAGCAGGCCGCGTCGAAGCTCACGTTCCATGAGCCGTCCATCCCGCTCATCTCCAACCTGACCGGCCGGCCCGTGGACGCCGGCACGCTGGGGCCTCGCTATCTCCGCGACCACGCCCGCGAGGCCGTGCGCTTCCAGGCCAGCATGGAGTGGCTGTTCGAGAACGGCTTCGACACCTTCGTGGAGGTCGGCCCCGCGCCGCACCTCATCGGCATGGTGAAGCGCTACGCGCCCGCGGGGGACCGCGCCTTCCTGCCGTCGATGCGCAAGGGCCTGTCCCCCCAGCGCTCCATGCTGGAGGGCGCGGGCGCGCTGTATACGCGCGGCGCTGAATTGGATTGGGACGCCCTGCACGCGGGCCTGGAGCCGCGCCGGGTCCCGCTGCCGACGTATGCCTTCGATCGGAAGCGGTACTGGTACGCGGCCCCCGCGCCGGGTTCCGTGGTCCGGTCGTCCTCCGCGCCGGTGCAGGAGGAGGCCGGGACGACGACGCTGTTGGGCGCCCGCCTGCCGTCGCCGCTGCCGGCCGCGCAGTTCCGCGTGCGCTACGACGCGGACCAGCACCCGTGTCTGGCGGACTGCCGGATGGGCGGGATGCGGGTGGTGAACGTGGGCGTCTTCCTGGAGGCCGCGCTCCAGTCCTGGCACGCGCTGACGCCAGGAGCCGAAGCCTGCCGCGTGGAGGGACTGTCGGTCCGCCGCGGGCTCCTTTTGGGCGAGGACGAGACGCGCGTCGCCCACCTGGTGGTGGAGCCCCCGGATGCGAAGGGCGATCGGAGCTTCGCGCTCCACAGCCTGCCGCCGGGCGCTTCGGAGGACTCCAGCGCCTGGGCGGTGCACGTGGAGGGACGGCTCGCGGAGGCCCAGGAGGAGAAGAGCCTGGAGTCCACGGACGCCATCCTCGCGCGCTGCGGCCAGACGCTGGACGGCGCGGAGTTCTACGCGCGCATGGAGAAGCGCCAGCTGGTGCTCGGGCACTCGGCGCGGTGGATTGAGCAGGTCCGCTTCCGTGAGGGTGAGGCGCTCGCGACAATGCGCGCGCCCGACGCGAAGGAGTCGGAGGGCTACCGCGTCCACCCAGGCCTGGTGGACGCGCTCTTCCAGGCGGTCTTCGCGTGCCTGCCGGGCGACGTGCCCGAGGACGCCATCTACATGATCGTCGAGGTCGCGCGCTTCGTCGTCGGGCCGTCGACTCCGGCGACCGCGACCCGGGCCCACGTGCGGCTGCGGCCCTGGAAGGACGGGGACACGACGCTCGTCGCGGACGTGGACGTGGCGGACGCGCAGGGCCGCGTGTTCCTGCGCGCGGAAGGGGCGCTGCTCAAGCGCACGACGGTCGAAGCGCTCCAGAAGGTGACGCGCGCGGAGGTCACTCCGTCCGCGCACGCTGCCCGCCCTGCCTCCTCGGGCCTGCGGGACGTGCTCGCGCGGCTGCACGTGCCGGAGCGCACGCCCCGGCTCGTGGAGTGGCTGCGCGGCCAGGTCGCCGTCATCCTGCGCGCGTCCGCTTCGGACGTGGACGTGGACGCGCCGCTGGCGCACGCGGGCTTCGACTCGCTGATGGCGCTGGAGCTCAAGAGCGCGGTCGCCAACGAGCTGTCCGTGGCGCTGTCGCTCGGCGGGTTGCTGGCGGGCGCGAGCCTCAAGGCCCTGTGCTCGGAGATCCTCGGACAGCTCTCGCTGGAGGCGCCTCCCTCGAACGGCGCGGCGGAACCGGCGCGGGCCGTGAGCGCGGAGCCGGCTCCGGTGGAAGTGCTCGTGCATGACGGGGAAGGGCGCCACCAGCCCTTCGGCATGACGGACCTCCAGCAGGCGTACCTGCTGGGCCGGACCCGTTCGTTCGAGCTGGGCGGCGTGTCCACGTACTTCTTCCTCGAAGTGGACCTGCTGGGCGTGGACCTGGAGCGGCTGGGCTCGAGCCTGGACGTCGTCATCCAGCGCCACGACATGCTGCGGGCGGTGGTCACTCCGGACGGGCAGCAGCGCGTGCTGCCCACGGTGCCGTCGTTCGTCATCCGCACCGTGGACCTGCGGGGGCAGGACGCCTCCCAGGTGGAGCGCGGGCTCGCGGCCCTGCGCACGGAGATGGCCACCCAGGTCTTCCAGACGGACCGCTTCCCGCTGTTCGACGTGCGCGCCACGCGGCTCGACGGCGAGCGCACGCGGCTGCACCTGGGCTTCGACGCGCTGGTGGTGGACGCGTGGAGCACGTCGCTGCTGTTCAAGGAATGGTCCGCGGTGTACCGCGAGGGCGCCGGAGCGCTGCGGCCCATCGACATCACCTTCCGCGACTACGTCCTGGGCGTGCAGGCGCTGGAGCAGGGCCCCGCGTACGCCGCCGCGGAGAAGTACTGGCTCGAGCGTGTCCCCCGGCTGCCTCCCGCGCCGGAGCTGCCCATGGCCCGCCACCCGGGCACGCTGGAGCTGCCGCGCTTCACGCACCGCTCGTTCCGGCTGCCCAAGCCGCAGTGGGCGCGCTTCAAGGAACTGGCGCGCGAGGCGGGCGTGACGCCCTCCATGGTGATGTGCGCGGCCTACGCCGAGGTGCTGGCCACCTGGGGCCGCAGCCGCGCCTTCACGCTCAACGTGCTGTTCTTCAACCGCGTGCCGCTGCACCCGCACGTGGACCGGGTGCTCGGCAACTTCAGCGCCACCACGCTGCTGGAGGTACACGTGGAGCGCGCGGAGTCCATCGCCACGCGCGCTCAGCGGCTCCAGCAGCAGCTGTGGAACGACCTGGATCACGCGTCGTTCAGCGGCGTGCGCGTCCTGCGCGAGCTCAACCGGCGCGACGGCGACATGCGGCGCGCCCGCATGCCCGTCGTCTACGCGAGCACCATCAACTTCCACTCGCGTGAAGGCGACGCGGCTCCGGCGGGCCTCGCCCAGCACCTGCTCACCATGGGCACTGGCGGCGAGGAGATCCACAGCAGCATCCGCACCCCGCAGGTGTTCCTCGACCATCAGGTCGTCGAGGACGGCGGCGGGCTCGTCCTCAACTGGGACGTGGTGGAGGAGCTGTTCCCGGCGGGGATGATCGACGCCATGTTCCAGGCCTACTCGGACCTGGTGACGCGGCTCGCGGCGGAGCCGTCCGCCTGGACGGAGCGCACGCGGCTCCTGCTGCCTCCAGAGCAGCTGGACGTCCGCCGGCAGGCGAACGCGACGGCCGCGCCCGTGGCGCAGGGCCTGATGCATGAACCGTTCGTGAGGGCCGCGGCGCTCCAGCCGGACCGGTCCGCGGTCATCACCTCGCGCCGCACGCTCACCTATGGAGAACTGGACGCCGCCTCCAACCGCGTCGCGCGGTGGCTGCGCGACCAGGGGGCCAAGCCCAACGCGCTCGTGGCCCTGGTGATGGAGAAGGGCTGGGAGCAGGTCGTCGCCGCGCTGGGCGTCCTCAAGTCCGGCGCCGCCTACGTGCCCATTGACGCGCACCTGCCTCCGGCGCGCCTGCGCTACCTCCTGGAGAACACGGGTGCGAAGCAGGTGCTCACCCAGTCCTGGCTCAAGCTGGACCTGGCGGGCGTGGACCCCAGCGCTGTGCTGGCCATCGACGGACCGGAGGCGCAGCGGCCTTCCGCGGACGCGCTCCCGAGCGCGCAGCGTCCAGAGGACCTGGCCTACGTCATCTACACGTCCGGCTCCACGGGCCACCCCAAGGGCGTGATGATTGAGCACCGGGCGGCGCTCAACACGCTGCTGGACGTCAACACGCGCTACGGCGTCGACGCGGACAGCCGGGGCTTCGCGCTGTCGGCGATGAACTTCGACCTGTCGGTGTGGGACGTCTTCGGCCTCCTGGCCGCGGGCGGCGCGCTGGTCATCCCGGAGCCCGGCGAGCTGCGCGAGCCCGGCCGCTGGCTCCAGCTGGTGCGTCAGCACCGCGTGACGGTGTGGAACAGCGTCCCGGCGCTGATGGAGATGATGGCCGACCACCTGGCCGGCCTGGGCGAGACGTGGCCCCACCTGAAGACGGTGATGATGAGCGGCGACTGGATCCCGGTGTCGCTGCCGGAGCGCATCCGCGCCGTGGCCCCGAACGCCTCCGTCTACAGCATGGGTGGCGCCACCGAGGCGGCCATCTGGTCCATCGTGTACCCCATTGGCGACGTGGACCCGGCCTGGCCCAGCATCCCGTACGGCAAGGCGATGCTGAACCAGCAGATGCTGGTGCTCGACGAAGCGCTGATGCCGTGCCCCACCTGGGTGCCGGGGCAGATCTTCATCGGCGGCGTGGGCGTCGCGCGCGGCTACTGGAAGGACGAGGAGAAGACCCGCGCCAGCTTCATCCGCCACCCGCTGACGGGCGAGCGGCTGTACCGCACGGGCGACCTGGGGCGCTTCCTGCCGTCAGGCGACATCGAGTTCCTCGGCCGCGAGGACTTCCAGGTCAAGGTGCAGGGCTTCCGCATCGAGCTGGGAGAGATTGAAAACGCGCTGCTCGGGCACCCGGGCGTGCGCGCCGCCGTCGCGTCCGCGGTGGGGGAGAAGCGGGGCAACAAGCGGCTCGTGGCCTACGTGGTGCTGGACGCGGAGGCGCCCCCGGCGCTGGACGCGCTGCGCGACGCGCTCCGCACGAAGCTGCCGGAGTACATGGTCCCGCAGACCTTCGTGACGCTGGACGCGCTGCCGCTCAGCGCGAACGGGAAGGTGGACCGCGGCGCGCTGCCGGCGCTGGAAGGCACGCAGCCGCAGAAGCAGACCGGCGCCCGGGTGCCGCCGGGCACCGAGCTGGAGAAGACGCTGGCTGCCCTCTGGGAAGGACTGCTGCCGGGACCGGTGGGCATCCACGACAACTTCTTCGAGGTGGGCGGCAACTCGCTGCTCGCGGTGCGGCTGATGGCGCGGCTGCGCCAGGAGCTGGGCAAGGAGCTGCCGCTGGCGACCCTCTTCGAGATGCCCACCATCGCGCTGCTCGCCGCGTCCCTGTCCGGGCCGGGGGAGACGCGGCGCGAGGGCCGTGGCGCGCTGGTGCCCATCCAGCCCCTGGGCACCCGGCCGCCGCTCTTCCTGGTGCACCCCGTGGGCGGCAGCGTCCTCTGCTACGCGGAGCTGGCGCGGAAGCTGGGGGCGGAGCAGCCCGTCTTCGGGCTCCAGGTGCCGCCCGGTGCACCGCCCCGGTCCATCGAGACCATGGCCGCGGCGTACCTGGAAGCGCTGCGCGACGTGCAGCCGCGCGGCCCGTACCACCTGGGCGGCTGGTCCATGGGCGGCGTCGTCGCCTACGAGATGGCGCGCCAGCTCCAGGCGGCGGGAGACACCGTCTCCACGCTCGCGCTCATCGACGTGCTCGTCCCGCCGGCGGGGCAGGGTGGGGACACCATGGACGAGGCGGCGCTGATGGCGCGCTTCGCCGAGGACCTGGGCGCGCTGTCGGCCCGCCGCGTCTCCGTGGATGCCGGCGCGCTGCGGGCCCTGCCCGCGGAGGCCGTGCTGGAGCGCGTGGTGGAGGACCTGCGGGCGCAGGAGGCCATCGCGCCGGAGCTGGACCGCGCGACGCTGGGGGCGCACGCGGAGGTGTTCAAGGCGAACATGCGCGCGCTCACCGCCTACCAGGCCCGGCCCTACGCCGGCCGCGTCTGGTTCTGCCGGGGCGCGCAGCCCGGAGGCGCCTCGCGGCAGAACGCGGAGGCGTGGCTGGGGCTCACCTCGGGCGGCCAGCTCGTGGAGCTGGAAGGCAACCACTACACCCTGTTCAGCCACGGGCTTGATGCGCTCGTGGGGTCGCTGTCGTCCGCCCTGCGCGCGTGAGCCGTCGCCAGGGCTGCTGCTTCGTTCATCCTGTTTCGTTCACAAGGAGTGCACCGTGTTTCATCGTCTGAGTCCGTGGATCCTGGGTGTGGCCCTGCTGGGCATGGCCGGCTGTTCCGATGAAGGGGAGACCGTCGACGCCTGTGTCGGCAACAAGGCCCAGAAGGTCTCCGAGAAGGAGCTGTCCAAGCTGCTGAAGGACGGCGCGTACCGCGGCAAGTGCGACCTGATGGAGAACCGCGTGTCGTTTGGCGACGGCTACGTGCAGTCCATCGTCCAGAAGAACCCGGACGGCTCGGTGAAGGCCATTGGCGTCACCGTGGACCAGGCCGCCATGGACACGCTGCCCATGCTGCCCCATCAGCCGACGAACGACGGGCAGACGTGCTGGGACATGAACAACGACGGGGTGACGGACCCGGAGAAGGAGTGCAACGGCGGCCACGAGCGCGTGCTCTGGTTCCCCAAGATGAAGGACGTCCCCTTCCAGTGGATCATGTTCAACTGGCAGGGCCGGGGCCACGGCCCCATCGGTGCGTTCGACAAGGGGCACTTCGACCTGCACTTCTTCATGACGGACTTCGTGTCGCGTAACTTCATCCGCACCGGCCCGTGCGGCGTGTACACGGACTGCAACGACTACGCGAAGGCCATCAAGGATCCGCCGGCGCCCTTCTACCCGACGGGCTTCGAGAACCAGAAGGGCGTCTCCGCGCGCATGGGCAACCACCTGGCGGACATCGCCGAGTCGCCCTTCAACGGCGAGCCCTTCACGCAGGCGTTCGTCTACGGCGCCTACGACGGCCACATCACGTACTTCGAGACCGTCGTCGAGGGCAGCTTCGCCAAGAGCAAGCCCGCCGAGGACTGCCGCGTCATCAAGGCGCCCCCGGCGATGGAGGTCTCCGGCCTCTACCCGACGCGCTACTGCATCCGCTACCGCGAGGACCGGAAGGACTACCTCATGACGCTCGAGGACTTCGAGTACCGCAGCGCGCCGAACTAAAGCCGTCCCCTCATCCGAGCGGTCGCGCCCCGGGAGCGGTTTCCGGTGCGCGGCCGCTCGTTGTTTCACCCCCACGTCGGAGCCACACCGTGAAGAAGACATCTGTCCTCCTGTCCTGGAGGCTGCCGCTGCTCGTGTCCCTGTGGGCGGCTCCGGCGGGGGCCCACTGGGGAATGCCCGACGAGGCGAGCAGCATCAGCGTGCGCAGCGGCCATGAGAGCGACTGGATCATGGGCGACGCTTCGGGCGCGCTCATCTCCCGCGACCAGGGGTCGACGTGGCGGTGGATCTGCCCGGAGGGCATGGGCATCGCCATCTGGCGTCCGGAGCGCTACTTCTGGCTGTCCGGCGGGGCCATCCTGGCCGCCACGGGGAGCGCGCTGGTGCGCTCCGACGACAGCGGCTGCACCTGGACGCCGCACGGCTACTTCAAGGACACGTGGGTCACGAGTCTCGCGGTGCACCCGGTGGACGAGCGCTTCCTGTACGTCAGCACGGGGCGGCCATCCCTGAGCAACGGGCTGTACCGCTCCGAGGACGGCGGCGAGTCGTGGATCCAGGCGCTGGCGCCGACGCCGGGCTCCCAGTTCTCCGCCATCCGCGTCGCCGTGCCGGAGCCGCTGCGCATCTACGCGTCGGGCCAGGACGCGGAGGGCCAGTTCCTCTCCCGCAGTGACGACGGCGGGCGGGTCTGGTCGCGGTTGTCCCAGCCGCTCACCGGGTTGAAGCTTCCGTATGACCTGGTGCTGCTGCGCGTGAGCGACGCCTCCCCCGACGTGCTGTGGGCGAAGGTCTCCGCGCAGGGACGCGACTGGCTGCTCAAGAGCACGGACGGTGGCGTCACGCTGACGCCGGTGATGGACACCTACGAGCGCATCTCCAGCGTGGAGGCGTCCCCGGACGGGCGCACGGTCTGGGTCTCCACCACGACGCGCCTCTTCCGGGGCCAGGACGACGGGTCCTTCACGGAGCTGGCGGAGCCGAACGGGAACGCCTGCGCGATGAAGCGCGGTGGCACGCTCTACGGCTGCGGCTCGGGTTGGACGGGGGGCTGGGCGCTGGCGAAGAGCGCGGACGAGGGCACGACCTGGGAGCCGATGTTCAAGCTGGGCGACGTGCAGGGCGCGCACCTCTGTCCCGCGTCGACGCCCGTGCAGCAGCGGTGCCCGGCCCTGTGGCCGCAGCTGGCGCAGCTCTACGGCGCGGGTCCGGATGGAGGCGTGAGTCCCCCGCAGGACGCCGGCCCCTCGGAGCAGCCCGTGACGCCCGCGGCCCCGGATGGCTGCGCTACGGCGCCGGGGCTGGTGCCGGGAGCACTCCTGGTGCTCGTGGCGTGGGGCCGGCGGGTGCGAGGGGCGCGGAGCCGAGGGTCATGAGGTCCATGCGGGTCAGGGCGCGGTGGCTGTGCGTCCTCGCGGCGGGGCTGCTCGGGGCTTGTGGGGAGACGGACGCGGACGGGCCGCTCCAGGTGCCGGAGCTGGAGTACGGCGTCGACGCGCCGTGGCCGGTGTCCGCGCCGCTGCCGCCCGTGGGGCCCGCTGGACGGCTGATCATCACCAACAACCTGGAGGACACGCTCAGCCTGTTGGACCTGGACGGGATGGCGTCGCCCACCTGGGGAGAGCTGGCGCGCGTCCCGGTGGGGCTCAACCCGGTGGAGCTGGAGGGGCCGCACCACACGGCGGTCTCGCCGGACAATGACTTCTATTACGTGGGCATCTCCAACTACGTGCCGGGGTCCGGCTCCGGACCGCACGGGACGCATGGGTCGGGGAAAGCGGATGGCTACTGCCTCAAGCTGGACGCGGCCACCCACGCCCTCGTGGGCTCCGTGCGCGTGGATCCCAACCCGGGCGACGTCTTCCTCAGCGCGGACGGGCGGACGCTCTACCAGACGCACTTCGACCTCTTGAAGATCGCGGAGGTGGCGCGGCGGGGAGGCACGGAGGCGGAGATGAACTCGCGGATGGCCATCCTCGACGCGCGGACGATGACGCGCACGGCGATGGTGCCCGTCTGCCCCGCGCCCCACGCGGTGCGCCTGTCGCTGGATGGACGCCGCGCGTACGTCGCCTGCTGGTCCGACGAGGTGGCCATCGTCGACCTGGAGGGAGCGGACCACCCGGTGCGCCGCGTGAAGGTGGCGGAGAACGTCGGCACGGCCGTGCACCCCATCCACCAGCCCTATGCGCTCGCGGTGTCGCCCACGACGGGCGCGGTGTGGGTCAGCTCGCTGGCGAGCCGCGCGGTGCAGTACCTGGATCCGGTGACGCTCACCATGGACCCGCAGCGCACGGTGTGGCTGCCGGGCGCGCCCATGTTCGGTGCCTTCACGTCCGACGGCCGGACGCTCTACATGCCGTACCAGTCGGTGGACTCCATCGCCATCATCGACCCGGAGCATCCGGAGGCGGTACCCGGGGAGATTCCGCTGGCGTCCAGCGGCTGCCTCAACGTGCACCAGGTGATGCTGACGCCAGACGAGCGTTACGCGCTCGCGGTCTGCGAGGGGGACCACGTGGAACCGGGCACGCTCCACGTCGTGTCGCTGGAGGAGCGGCGGGTGGTGAAGACGGTCCAGGTGGGGCTCTTCCCGGACTCGGTGGCGCTGCTGCGGAGCCGGCCATGAAGTGGCTGGGGATGCTGGCCGTGCTGCTGGTGGGCTGCAGAGGCCCCACGCCCGCGGCGGAGTTCGGCGAGACGCTCTTCCAGGACGCGAGGCTATCTGACAGCCAGTTCAACAGCTTCTCCTGCGCGACCTGCCATGCCACGAGCGCCACGCCCGATCCGGACCGCATGCTCGCGGGCTACCCGCTGGAGAACGTGGCGTTCCGGAAGTCGTGGTGGGGCGGCTACGAGACGGACCTGCTGAGCGCGGTGAACTTCTGCTACCTGGGCTTCATGCGCGGCGTGTCCCCCCTCACGCGAGAGGACCCGAAGGCGAGGGCCCTCTACGAGTACCTGGTGCGCATCAGCCCGGACACGGAAGCGCCCGCGCTGCCCTTCACGGTGGTGAAGGACATCCAGGACGTGCCGCCAGGAGATGCCGCGCGGGGAGGCGCCGTGTACCGCGCCGCCTGCCAGACATGCCATGGCGCCACGCACACGGGAGAGGGGCGACTGACCACGTTCGCATCGTTGCTGCCGGAGGTGATGGACGACTACGACGCGCTCTTCCCCGGCATTCCACGGCGGCTCGTGGTCATCGAGAAGCTGCGCCACGGAAGCTTCTTCGCCGTCGGCGGCACCATGCCGCTCTACAGCCGCGAGGCCCTGTCGGACGAGGACCTGGCGGCGGTGCTCACCTTCCTGGGGTTGTGAGTCAGGCCCAGAGCTCCTGCTCCAGCGAGTCCAGCAACGCGCTCGCGACCTCGGGAGATGGCAGGCCCGCTTCGGCGGTGAGCTGTGCATCGAGCGGCACGGCCACCTCCGCGCGCAGCACGGCCACCGCGTGCCGCCGGGCCTCGTGAAGCCGGGCCTGTTCCTCGGAGGACAGCCTGGGCGCGGCCCAGTGGGCAATGTCCCAGGACAGGCCCGCGTGCCGCGTCTCGTCCTCCGCGATGCGCACCATGGCCTCGCGGATCTCCGGGTCGCGCGCATGCAGGGCCTGATGGTGCGCCACCAGCGCGCCATAGGTCTCCCGCACGCAGCCCTCCACGGTGTTGTCGAGCAGCACCTCATCCAGTGGGCGCAGCGGCAGGTCCGTGACGGCGGGCGGCACCGGCGTCGCGCCGAAGCGGAGGGCGAGGCGGACGGTGGCTTCGGTGTGCCGCACTTCGTCCGCCGCGCTGGTGAGCGCCGCATCTTGCAATCGGGTGCTCGCGCCGTGCAGGGCCAGCTCGTCGCGCAAGCGCAGGAACGCATGGATGGACGCGGCCTCCAGCCGGGCCGAGTCCGCGAAATAGCGGCCCCGCGCGTCCTCGCAGTCACCTGTCCGCGCATGCTGGAGCCCCGCGGGCCTCCGACCGATGGTGCAGGTGGGTGAACCCTCCTCGAGGACGGTGCGCTGCTGCTCGGTGAGTTCACCCGAGGCGGTGATGCCCACCACGTGCTGGGTCAGTGCCGTGCCTTCGCCACAGGCATACCCCTGGGTACCGATGACGCTGAACGTGCCATCCGGAAAGGCCCGGACCTTGCCGTGCCTGTCTCCGGTCCACTCGCACAGCGAATAACCCGCGGCGAAGGCCAGGAGCGCCGCCTCCTGCGGTGTGTCGATCCGGCCCAGCAGCGCCCTGACGGCTTCGGCGTTCGTGAAGGCCGCCACCTCATCCCCCCGGGTCATGGCGACGAAGTCCTCTGCGCCGTCCACGTAGAGGCCGCTGGTCCGCGGAAAGCCCTGCTGGATCTCCAGCGTGTCGAGCCGCGCCTGACAGTCCTGCGGGTCGGTGGCCGTCGCGCAGGCTTGTCCCACCGAGGTCCGGACGCGCAGTGCGGGAAGACCGAGCGGCGGAGTCTTCAGGTAGATGGCACGGAGCTGGATGGAATCAGGCGGCGGCTCGATGGACAGGTCGTTGATGGCGGGGGCGCTGTTCACGCACTCGACGTCCGAGTGCTGGCTCACGTCGATGGGATCCTCCCCTACGTCGATAGGGTCTGGGTTCGGAGGAGTCGGCGCTCCCTGGCAACCCGCGAGCAGCAGCGGTGTGGCCAGGGAGGTGCGCAGCGCACGGGAGAAGAGAAATCGCAGCCGGTCCACGTTCATGATCCCCTCAAGGGCAAGGCGCGGACCCCAGGCCCGCGCCTGTTGGACACGCGACCCCGGATGCGTGGGACATCAGGCCCGGAGTTACGGAGGGCCGGTGACGTCAGGGACTTCCCTTTTCGTCGACCTCGCGCTTCACCACGGCCACTTCACCGGCGGTCGAAACCCGTACCGTGTGCCGCACGCTGCCATGGCCCGTGTATCCGATGACCTCAAAGCCGTCGAAGCCCTCGGGCCTGGCCGTCACGACAGGCGGTGCCCCACGAGGCTCCACCTGAGTTCCCCGGGAGCACGGGTTGTAGCCCGCGGCAAAGACCATGAGCGCGGCCTCCTGCGCCGTGTCGATGGTGCCCAGCAGCGAGCCCAGCATTTCCACTGTGGTGACCGCGGCCACGGTGTCACCGCGTGTCGCCGCGAGGAAGTAGGCGTCGCAGTCCTCCTCACACTGCTCATTGAAGCCGCGGGTGACGGCCAGCCGATCCAAGGCGCTCAGGCAGAGGTCCTTGTTCGTGGCCTTTTGACAGGCCTGCCCGACAGCGGCCTCCCGATTTCCCACGAGGCGGGCGTCTGCCCCACCGAGGGGATACGAGATGCTTCGGATCTCGATGAAGTCCGGCGTGGGGAAGATCGTCACCCTGCCAGGCTGGGGGACCCCCTTCACACAGTCGATCGCCAAGGGGTCCGGATCCGGGGCCTTCACGGCCTGCCCGGCATCAGGCGTGGCAGGCTTCACTCCGGAGTCGCGCTGACATCCCGCGAGCAGCAGCAGCGAGGCCGTCAGGGCCCGTGAGAACAAGCGGCGCAGCCGATGCGCTTTCATGCGTGACTCCCGAAGGAAGGGCTCGAAGCCCTCGACGCTACCAGCCGCGCCGCGCGAAACGCGAACGGGCGATGCACGCCGAAGCGCGCATCGCCCGAGGGTCGACCGTGGAATGAACGCCGACTACGCGCCCGCGTACTTGCGGCGGAACTCGTGGATCTCCGCCAGCCGGAACGTTCCCGGCTCCGGAGCGATGGCCTCCGGCGCGTCGTAGGGCAGGTTCATCAGCCGCTCGTACTCCTCCACCGACACGCGCTCGCGCTTCGCCAGCACCGTGTCCAGGTCCGCGCGGGCCATGCGCTCCGCCGCCTTCTCACCGACGATGCCGGAGAAGAACTCCGCGCAGGAACCGCTGCCGTAGGACAACAGGCCAATGCGCTGGCCCGCCAGCGCCGCGCCCTCCGCGTGCAGCTGCCCCGCGAGCGCCAGGTACAGCGACGCCGTGTAGACGTTGCCCACCCGAGCGTTCAGCCCCAGCGACTTCGCCACCTGCGCGTCGTAGCTGGGCTGCGACTTCGCTGCCTCGTCGCGCGCCTCGGGCGTGGCCGGCCCGTTGCCGGAATCCTCCAGGTCGCACAGCCGCACCTGCGCGTGCGCCTTGCGCGCCATCTTGCAGAAGGGCACGTGGTAGAGGATGCGCGCCAGCTGCTCACTGGGCAGCTTCGAATCCCACCGCACCAGCCCCTGCTCCAGCGCGCGCTCGCGCCAGCCCCGGTACGCGCCCGCCATGGCGTCCAGGTAGCAGGTGATGGAGTAGTGCCCGTCCACCAGCGCCTCGCGCCGTCCCACCGGCCGCCAGAAGTCATAGACGTCCGCGGTGCTCACGCCGTTGAGCCCCACGTCCACCGCCAGCAGGTCCGGCGTCTCCGACACCAGCAGCGCCACCGCGCCGCCGCCCTGGGTGGGCTCGCCCGCCGTCTTCAGGCCGTAGCGCGCGATGTCCGTGCACACCACCAGCGCGGAGCGGCCCGCACCGGCGCCGGAGGCGATCCACTCCACCGCCGCCATCAGGCCCGCCGTGCCGCCGTAGCAGGCGTGCTGCGAGTCGAACGTGCGCATGGCGCGCGGCAGCTTCAGCAGGCCGTGCACGTGCGACGCGATGGGCTTCGAGTGGTCCACGCCCGTCTCGGTGCCCACCACCAGCATGCCCAGCTTGGACGTGTCCACGCCCTGCTGCTGGATGAGCCGCGCGGCCGCCGTGGCCGCCAGCGACACGGAGTCCTCACCCGGGTCGTTGACCGCCATCTCCTTCGCGCCCAGGCCCGCGGTGAACTTGGCCGGGTCCACGCCGCGTGCCCGCGCCAGGTCCTCGATGTCCACGTACCGCCGGGGGACCGCCACCGCCAGCGCTTCGATTCCAACCCGCTTCTTCATGGGGAACTCCTCAAGTCAAAAGGTCGCGAATCCAGAGGGCCTCAGGCCGCCGGCGGCACCAGCACCAGCCGGCCCGCCACTTCCCGGTTCTCCAGCCGGAAGTGCGCGCGGCCCGCATCCGCCAGCGCCACCTCTTCCGACACGAAGGGGCGGACGAGGCCCTTGGCCGTCAACCGCAGCGACTCGTCCAGCTCCTCGCGAGTCGTCGCGTACGCGCCCAGGATCTCCAGCTCCTTCACGATGACCAGGCCCGGGTTGAGGTTCACCACCCCCGACTCCAGGTTGCCCACCACCACCACGCGTCCACCGGGCGCCATGGCCTTGAGCGTCTGGTCGAACGTAGCGCTGCCGACAATCTCGACCGCCACGTCCACACCCTGGCCCTGCGTGCGCTTGCGCGCCTCGGAGCCGAAGTCCAGGCCGCGCGAGACGATCACCTCGTCCGCGCCCGCCTCCTTCAGCGCCGACACCTTCGCCTCACCGGACGTGATGGCGATGACGCGCGCCCCATCCACCTTCGCCAGCTGCACGGCCGCCAGGCCCACGCCGCCGCTGGCGCCGGTAATCAACACCGTCTCACCGGCCTTCACCTTCGCCCGGGTGCGCAGCGTGTGCACGGCCGTGCCCAGCGTGCAGCACACCGTCGCGGCCACCGCCCAGGGCAGGTCGGACGGCACGCGGCCCAGGCCTCGCACCGGGGCCACCATGAACTGCGCGTAGCCGCCCTGGAGCTCTTCACCGAAGAAGCGGTTGTCCGTCTTGCACAGGCTGTTGCGGCCGGAGAGGCACAGCGCGCACTCGCCGCAGGACATGCGCTGGAGCGTCGCCGCGCGGTCGCCCACCTTCCAGCCCACCGTGTCCGGGCCCACCTCCACCACCTCGCCCGCGGCCTCGTGACCCAGGATGGCGGGCACGTGCGTGCGGGGCAGGTTGCCGCGGCGGTTGATGACGTCGTGGTAGCAGACGCCACACGCGTGGACCTTCAGCAGCACCTCGCCCTTGCCCGGCCGGGGATCCGGCACGGTCTCCAGACGCAGGTTCTCTGCACTGCCGAACTGGCGAAGAACGACGGCTTCCATGCGGTGCCTCATTTCCGTGCTGCGAAGAAGTGGGGGAGCTCTGCTTCAGCCGCCGACGAGCGCGTCGCGCAGGTTGCGGGGGTCCAGCGCGCGGATGGCCGACACCGTGCGCGCGTCCGGAAGGGCGGTGACGGGCAGGGTGTCCGGCACCGCGAACTCGAAGCCGGTGCGCTCGGTGATGCCGTCCACCGTGGCCCAGGGGTGACGCGCCAACAGCCGCGCGCCACGAGGCCCGCCCAGCTCATACGTGCCCAGGTCGGAGATGAGCCGCACCGGACGGCTGGGGTCGCGCGTCGTGGCCACCTGCACCTGCGGGACGAGGTTGCGGCGCGACTGCCGGGGCACCAGCAGCACCGGGTTCTTCACCCACTGACGCAGCGTGGCCGCGCCCGCGACGCCGGGGAACTTGGCGCGCGGCTTCTCCAGGCTGCCCGACGCCGTCATGTTGGTGCGGCCCGCCGGATCCATCTCCGCCGCGCCAAAGAAGACCGTGTCCACCCGGCCGCGCCGGGCGTGGTCGAACAGGTCCGCGATGCTCACCTCCGCGGACCGGCCGTCCAGGTACCGCAGGTCCTCCGACGACGGGTACAGCTCCGGCAGCTCCGGATCCAACGAGCCCACGCACGCCAGATACGTCAGCCCCGGCGCATGCGTGGCCCGGGCCACCGCGATGGCCAGGATGACCAGCGGCGACGCCACGCCCGTGGCCACCACCGACCCGTCCTCAATCTCCCGCGCCAGCAGCGACACCACCGTCTCCGCGGGCGTCGCGTCCACCGTCGTCGCCGTCATGCCGCGCTCCGCGTCGCGCGCAGCGACATGAGGAAGCCCTTCGCGTCGCCCGCCTCCGCCGCGGCCAGGTAGGCCGCGAGCATCGCGTCGTCATGCGGGTACTTGCCCAGGCACCCCGTGGGCAGCGCACCGCCGGGGGCGAGCACCACGCGCTCCAGCTGGAACGCGGGGATGGTGACGCGCGACAGCTTGGGCACGCGCTCCTCCACCGTGGCGATGATCCGCTTCGCCGCGCCCGCGACGAGCAGGTCCGTGGTGGGGTCCTCGATGAAGAGGTTGCCCTTGTCGTCCGCCGCCCGCGCGTGGATGAGCGCCACGTCCGGGTAGTAGGCGGGCTCCACCGGCACGCGGCGGCCCGTGAACGGGTCTTCCACCGTGCGCGGCGCGTCCACCTCCGCCAGCTCCGACACGTCCGCGTCCGGCGCGGGAATGAAGGGCAGCCCCATGGACGCCGCGCGCAGCCGCTGCACCACGCGGTAGCCGTCGTGCTCGCGCCATTGAATCTCGCCCGCCTCGATGGCCCGCTTGAGGCAGGGCAGGGGACGCACGCGGTTCTCCAGCACCAGCGCGCCGAAGGGCAGCTCCACGCGCTTCAGGCACCCGCCCGCGACCAGGAACTCCGCCGGCAGCGGGTTGGGCAGGGAGATGAGCTGCAGGTCGCGCTTCTCCTGCGCCACCAGCTCCAGCACCAGCGCCATGGGCGCGCGGCCCAGCATGAACCCGCCGGCCGCGAGCGACGCGCCGTCCGGGATGGAGGCCACCGCCTCCGGCAGATTGCTCCAACGGGCGCGGTTCACTGGGGCTCCTCTCCGGAACCGGCGCGCGGCACCATGCGGAGCGAGGGCGCGTCCTTGTCTTCAGAAGCGGAAGGCACGCCCACCGCGGCGCTGGGGAAGAGCAGCTCCACCATGCCGTCGGCGATCTGCTCCTCGGAGAGGCGGCCGTCCGGCTTGAACCACTTGTAGACCCAGAGGATCATCCCCAGGAACGAGAAGGCCGCGACGGTGGGGTCCACCACGCCGCGCAGGCGGCCCAGGCGGTTGGCCTCCGCGAACGCGTCCTCCAGGAAGCGCACGTAGCGCTTCTTGCGCCGGTCGATGTACTCGCGCGCTTCACCGGTGAGCGTGGCGTGCTCGTGGAGGATGATGATGACCTCCTTGCTGCGGCCGCTCGTCACCAGGTGGATGTTCTGGCGCATGCACTTGCGCAGGCGCTCCACCGGATCCGCCACATCCTGCACGGGCGCGAGGACCTGCTCCTCGAACACGTCCATGCCGTAGTTCATGATGGCGAAGAGCAGCTGCTCCTTGTTCTGGATGTGGTGGTAGAGCCCCGCCTTGGTCATCCGGCACGCGGCGGCGATCTCCTGCATCGACGTGCCCTCGTAGCCGCGCTCGCAGATGAGCCGCGCCGCCGTCTCCAGGATGGTCCGGTACCGCTCGCCCTCATCCGGTTTGCGCCCCGTGGGTGTCATGCGTGCCTTCCCTCGCCGGCCTGCCTGCTCCTGCCGGGCCTGAAACGACCTACCGACCGGTAGGTCACTCCACCTACCGACCGGTAGGTAGCACTGGCCAACGCGGTCCGTCAATGGGCATGCACGGGAGGGCAGGTGGGATAAAAGCCATTGGAAACAAGGACTTGGACCCACCCAACGGGTTAGGTTGCGGGTCACCCATGCGGTCCACGCTCCTGCCCATCCTCCTGCTGTGCGCCGCGCTGGCGAGTGTGGGGGTGGGGGTCTGGACGCTCGTGAAGCGAAGCCGGACCACCCTGGTGGAGCAGTTCGCGGGGGACCGGCAGAAGCAACTCGATGAGGCCGTGGGCGGCGTCACCGACTCGCTGGAGGAGGTGGGCAAGAACCTGCGCTTCGCCGGGGAGCTGATGTCCCAGCCGGGGAGCCTGCCGGAGCACCGCCGCGAGCTGCGCGCGCTGCTGGAGGCGGTGGGCCAGTACAAGGCCATCGCGGCGTACGGCGGCGACGGCGCGGAGCGGCTGCTGTTGTTGGACCGCAAGCCGGACTCGCAGCTGTCGCGCGAGGGGCTGGTGGCGGAGATGGCGGGCACCGCGCGCCGGGCGCTGCAAAGGCCCCCGGGGGACCTGACCACGTCGCCCATCCTGGACGCGGCCAACGGCGGCTGGCTGCGCATCCTGGCCACGGCGCTGCCCGCGACGGACGGCAAGCCCGAGGGCGCGGTCGCGGTGCTGGTGGACACGGAGTCCTTCTTCGCGCCGCTGCGCATCGTCACCTCGGACCTGGAGGCGCGGCTCTTGCTCGTGGGCACGCACGGCCAGCCCACGCCCGCGAGCGACCCGGGTCTGGCGGAGTGGTTCCAGCGCGCGGGCCAGAAGGACTCGGGCGTGCCGGGCTTCGCGTTCCTCGTGTCGCGGCTGAAGGCCGGCGCGCGCGGCATGCTGCCCCTGTCTGAACAGGAGGCCGAGCGGCTGGGGCTGGGACGCGCGGAGGTGGTGGCCGTCTACACGCCCATCCGCATGCGCGGCGGCAGCCACTGGGCGGTGGCGACGCTGGTGTCCACCGCGGCGCTGCGCTCTCACGAGCAGTCGCTGGTGGTGCGGCTTCTGGGCGCGGGCGCGCTGGTGGCGTTCTTCCTGGTGGCCTTCGCGGTGTACGTGGTGCTGGCGCGCCGCCGCGCGGTGGCGCTCCGGGAGAGCCGCAGGCATGCGGCCCAGCTCGCCGCGCTCCATGACCGCACGCGGAAGATTCTGGACCACATTCCCACGGGCGTCCTCGCGCTGACGGCGGACGGGCGGATCAGCGCTGTCAACCAGGCCCTGCGCTCGCGCGTGCCCGGCAACGTGACGGGCGCGCCGCTGACGGCCGCGTTCCCCTCGGCTCCGGCGCCGGTGGTGGAGCGGCTGTCGGCGCTGGTGGCGTCCGCGCAGCAGGAGGACCGGCCCCTGAGCCTGCTGGGAGAGCCGCTGGCGCTCTATGGCGAGGAGGGCACGTACAACCTGCACGCGGTGCCGCTGACGGCCGAGGACCCGAAGGAGGAGACCCGCGCGCTCCTCGTCGTGGAGGACCTGAGCGACGTGCGCGCGCTGGAGACGCAGCTGCTCCGCGCGGAGAAGCTGGCCACGGTGGGTGTGCTGGCGGCGGGCATCGCGCACGAAATCGGCACGCCGCTGGGCGTGGTGCGCGGGCGGGCGGAGTACGTGCAGGGGAAGCTGGGCCCCTCGCACCCGCAGGGGCCGGGGCTGGGCGTCATCGTCGAGCAGATCGACCGGGTGAGCCGCACGCTGCGCCAGCTGCTGGACTTCTCCCGGTTGCAGCCCGCGATGGTGCGGCCGGTGGCGCTGGGGCCGCTCGTGAAGAGCGTGCATGAGCTGCTGCAGGTGGAGGCGGAGCGGCGGCGGGTGAGCTTGAGCGTGGACGTGCCGGAGTCGGTGCCCGCGCTGGCGGCGGACGCGGATCAGCTGCAACAGGTCTTGATCAACCTCACGCTCAACGCATGCGATGCGTGCAGCGAGGGCGGCAAGGTAGAGGTCACGGCCTCCGCGCTGGCGGGGCCGGAAGAGGGGACCTGGGGCCTGGTCGCGCTCACGGTGCGCGACGACGGGTGCGGGATTCCGAAGGAGCGCCTCAACCAGGTGTTCGACCCGTTCTTCACGACGAAGAAGCGCGGGCAGGGCACGGGGCTGGGGTTGACGATGGTGGCCCACGTCGTGCGCAACCACGGCGGCCGGGTGGAGCTGGAGAGCACGCCGGGGCAGGGCACCCGCGTCACCGTGCTGTGGCCGGTGGCCCGCCCTGTCCCAGAGGAACGCCATGCCGAGCGACTTGCCGTCTGACGCACGCATCCTCGTGGTGGACGACCACGTGGAGATGGGGCGCATGCTCCAGGAACCACTGGCCGACGCGGGCTGGACGGTGGACCTGGCCACGGGCGGTCAGGAGGCGCTGACGCTCATCCGCTCGCGCGTGTACGACGCGGTGCTGACCGACCTGCGCATGGAGAAGGTGGACGGGCTGGACGTGCTGGACGCCGCCCGCCAGGTGGATCCGGAGCTGCCCGTGCTCTTGATGACGGCCTTCGGCGGCGTGGAGAGCGCCGTGGAGGCGATGCGCCGGGGCGCGTACCACTACTTCACCAAGCCCTTCCGCCTGGACGAGGTGCGGCTGTACCTGGGCCGAGCGCTGGAGGACCGCCGGCTGCGCGCGGAGCACCGGGCGCTGAAGTCCCAGGAGCGCTCGGGGCTGGGCGCGCTGGTGGGCCGGAGCGGGACCATGCGCGGGCTGTACGAGCTCATCGACCGGGTGGCGCACGCGGCGGCGCCGGTGCTGCTCCGGGGCGAGAGCGGCAGCGGCAAGGAGCTGGTGGCCCGCGCGCTCCATCTCGAAGGCCCGCGCGCGCCCGGTCCCTTCGTGGCCGTCAACTGCACCGCGCTGCCGGGGCCGCTGCTGGAGAGCGAGCTGTTCGGCCACGTGAAGGGCGCCTTCACCGGGGCCACGTCCGTGCGGCGCGGCCTGTTCGTGGAGGCGCACGGCGGCACGCTGTTCCTGGACGAGATTGGCGACATGCCCACGGAGCTCCAGGCGCGGCTCTTGCGCATCTTGGAGGACGGCGAGGTGCGCGCGGTGGGCTCGGACGCCAGCCGCACGGTGGACGTGCGCGTGGTGGCGGCCACGCACCAGGACCTGGAGGCGCGCGTGAAGGAAGGGCGCTTCCGCGCGGACCTCTTCTACCGGCTCAACGTCGTCTCGCTGCGGGTGCCTTCGCTGAAGGAGCGCCGGGAGGACATCCCGCAGCTGGTGGAGCACTTCACCGCCCGCTCCCGCGCGCGCAACCCGCGCTCGCGCGTGACGTCGCTGTCACCGGAGGTGGTGGCCGCGCTGGGCGCCATGCCCTGGCCGGGCAACGTGCGTGAGCTGGAGAACCTGGTGGAGCGGCTGGTGGTGCTCGTCCCCCGGGAGACGGTGACGCTGGAGGACCTGCGTCCCCATGCGCCGGTGCCCTCGGCGGAGGAGGCGTCCCCGCTCACCCAGGCCCAGGAGGGCGTGTGGACCCTGCGCAAGCTGGAGGGGGAGTACATCCACTGGATGGTCCAGCACTGCGGCGGGAACAAGACCCGCGCCGCGGAGCTCTTGGGCATCGATGTGTCCACCATCCATCGTCGCGAGCGCGAGCGGTAGCGGGCCCGCGTGGCAATCCGCCACGGGGGTCTGGCGCAATGCCACGGTCCACTGGCGATCACTCCCTGGCCCCGGGGGACGGTGGTTCCGGCATGTAGCTTGCTGTGACGTCGTGCCGTGGCGTCCCTGCGCACAACCCGGGCCTTGCTGCTCGGTGCGGATGAGTCCCTGGCATCGTTGCTGGCGGACGTGCTGGGCGACCTGGGCATCGCCCTGTTCCTGGACGCGGGGGACGCGGCCCGGCCGGACCTGGTGCTGGCGCACGTGGAGCGCGGTGAGGCCATCCTCCCGGTGCTGACGCGCGCACGGGCCTGCGCCGCCGCCGTGCCCGTCGTCGTCCTCCTGCCCTTCGCGGACGAGCGCCTGGTGTCCCGCGCCCTGTGTCAGGGGGCCCGGGCATGTTTCGCGCTGGGCCGTCCGCTCGATGAGCTTCGCGCCCTCCTGCGCTCGCACTTTCCTCTGTTGGAGACCACCCATGGGTGAACCGATGGCCGTCGTCACCGTGCTGCGTCCCGTTGTCCCCCTGCGTGAAGTGGACCGCCGGCCGGTGGCTTCGCCGGAGCCGCTGGGGGTTCCGGACGCGGGGGAGCCCTCCCTCTTCCAGGCGGGCGGGGTCCGCGTCACCCGCGACACGCTCGTCGTGGGCGGCCAGAGCTGGGCGCTGCGCGACGTGCGCCAGGTGGAGACCGCGCGCCGCACCCCGAAGGTGTGGCCCTACCTGCTCGCGGTGGGCCTGGCCGGGGCGCTGGGGCTGCCGCTGTTGTCCTGGCTGTCCGTCAGCATCTCCGCGCTGAAGGGCGCGTTCGAGGCGGGGCTCGTCCTCACCGCCCTGGGCCTCTTCGGGTCCATGGCCGCGCTGCTGGTGGTGGAGGACACCCACTACCTGGTGCTGGGGCTGCCGGGCGGCACGCGCCGCGTCTTCGGCAGCCACGACGCCCAGCTCATCGCGCGGCTTGCGGGGACGGTGCGGGCCGCGAGCCAGCGGCCGTGAGCTGTTCGCGCACCTGAGCGACGATTTCAAAGGAGCGCAGCCGCGCGGCGTGGTCGTAGATCTGCGCGGTCACCATCAGCTCGTCGGCCCCGGTCTGCTCGATGAGGGACTGGAGCCCGTCGCGCACGCTGTCCGGCGAGCCCACCACGGTGCACGCCAGCATGTGCTCGATCTCCGCCAGCTCCATCTCGTTGAGCTGGCCGTCCAGGCTGTCCACCGGCGGCAGCAGCACGCCCGGGCGGCCCCGGCGCAGGTTGAGGAAGGCCTGGAGCAGCGACGTGAAGAGGCGCTGGCCCTCCGCGTCCGTGTCCGCGGCGAAGACGTTGACGCCAATCATCGCGTACGGCTTCTGGAGCACGTCCGACGGACGGAACTGCGTGCGGTACAGGTGCAGCGCGCTCATCATCTGCGCGGGCGCGAAGTGCGACGCGAACGCGAAGGGCAGGCCCAGCGCCGCGGCCAGCTGCGCGCTGAAGGTGCTGGAGCCCAGCAGCCATAGGGGCACGTGCAGACCCGCGCCCGGCACCGCGCGCACCGCCTGCCCCGGCGTGGCGTCCTTGAAGTAGTTCTGCAGCTCCACCACGTCCTGCGGGAAGCTGTCCGCGCCCCCCAGGCCCCGGCGCAGCGCGGCGGAGGTGCGTTGATCCGTTCCCGGCGCGCGGCCCAGGCCCAGGTCGATGCGGCCGGGGTAGAGCGTCTCCAGGGTGCCGAACTGCTCCGCGATGATGAGCGGCGCGTGGTTGGGCAGCATGACGCCGCCCGCGCCCACGCGAATCGTCTTCGTGCCGCCCGCCACGTACCCGATGACCACCGACGTGGCCGCGCTGGCGATGCCCACCATGTTGTGGTGCTCCGCCAGCCAGAAGCGCTGGTAGCCCAGGGCTTCCGCGTGACGGGCCAGCTCCAGGCTGTTGTGGAGGGCGAGTGCGGGGGTGCCCCCGGAGATGACAGGGGACAGGTCGAGGACGGAGAAGGGGATCATCGGGGGACCCTCGCGCCATGAAGGGGCGGAAAAGCCCTTCGATAGCCAGGGCCGCCGGGGTTTTCACGGCATTGACGCCCCCCAGGCCCTCCGGCCTGCCAGCCAGGGGCCATCCCACCCATCAGCCTGGCTTGTCGCCAGGCTTGCCCCTGGAGCCGGCCGGCTGGGACGGGGGCTCGGCCTTCGCCTGGGCCAGCGCGGCGTGGGCGCGGGCCAGGGTGCCGTGCGGATCCTCCTCACCCTGCACCGTCACCGCGACGGACACACACGTGGGCTGGCCGGGAGCTTCGTGGAGCTGCTGACGCACGGCCTCCGCGCTGACGGCATCCGCCCCGGGCAGCGCGAGCAGGAAGGTGTCCCCCGTCCATCGCACCGTGAAGCCCGGGGGAGGGCAGAGGCCTTCCGCGCGCCGGGCCAGCTCGCGCAGCGCCCCGTCGCCCGAGTCGAAGCCGCGCGTGCGGTTGAGGGCGCCCAGCTCCACCAGGTCCACCAGCACCAGGCTGACGGGCAGTCCCTCCCGGCGGCAGCGGGCAATCTCCCTGGCCAGCCGCTCCTCGCCCACGCGCCGGGTGTCCAGCCCCGTGAGCGGATCCTGGCGCAGCAGCCGCTCGCGCTGGCCCTTCAGGTCCGCGCCGATGCCCAGGTCCATCAGCGACAGGAGCTGCCCGACACCGCCGGGCACCAGGAAGGGCCGCGCCACCCAGCGCACCACGCGGGGCCGGGGCCGCTCCAGCGACAGTGTCAGGTGCAGCCCGCGGGACCCCTCCGCCGCCAGGTCCAGCTGCCGCAGCGTGCCGCCGGGGTCCGCGGTCAGGTTCGCGATGTGCTGACACAGCGAATCAAAGGCCATGCCCGACAGCCGGTCCTCCGGCAGGCCCAGGAGCTCCGCCAGGGCCGCGTTGGCGGCGAAGGGCTTGCGGTCCGGGGCCACCACCAGCACCGGCACGTCCAGGGCGCTCATGGCCTCGCGCACGAGCGCCAGCGACGCCGCCTCCGTGGGCACCGGCTCCGGCGTGCCCGGGGGCCGCGCCACGGCCAGACGCGGGCGTCCGTGCGCCGTCGTGTGCTCCAGGGTCTCCGCCACGCGGCCCGCCACCTCGCGCAGCGCCGCCAGGTCCTCCGGACCCAGCATCAGCGGACGCGTGTCGATGACGCACAGCGAGCCCAGCACCTCCCCCGTGGATGCGACGAGCGGCGCGCCCGCGTAGCTGCCGACGATGCCGTCGCGCACCAGCGGGTTGTCCCGGAACACCGGGTGGCGCGTGGCGTCCGGCACCACCATGGCCTCGCGGCCCTGCACCACGTGGTGGCAGAAGGCCCAGTCGCGCGGCGTGCCGCGGTCCCTCGCGAGCGCGGGGGGCAGCCCCACGTGCGCCTTGAACCATTGCCGGTCCCCCAGCACCAGCGTCAGCAGCGCGACGGGCACCCCGAAGGCCTGCGCCACCTCCGCCACCAGCTCCTGCAGCTCCTTCTCGGGCAGGCCGGGATCCACCAGCTTGAGCTCGTCGATGCGCGCGAGCCGGCGCTTCTCCTCCTCCGCGTTGAGCTCCAGCTGGCCGTGCCCCGCGAGCTGGCCCGCGAGCGCGCGCCGCACACCGTCGCGCATCGCCTCCGGGCCCGCGCGCCGGCTGAGCAACGCGTGGATGCCCAGCGCGTCCTTGAGCTGCCACGCGCGCACGCGCAGCTCGTCGAACGCCGTCACCACCATCACCGCCGTGCCGCTCGCGTCCGGCCGGCCGCGCAGCCACGCCAGCAGCGCGAACCCGTCCACCCGGGGCAGCGCCAGGTCCGTCACCAGCAGCGTGGGGGCGCCGCGCTGGCGCACCAGCTCCTGGGCCTCCGCGCCATCCCGCGCGACCGTGCCCTCCAGTCCCTCCTGTTGCGCGAGCGCGAGCAGGCCCGCGGCCCGGTGGCGATCCGGTTCTGCGATGAGCGCGTAGCGAGGCATGGCGGTGAGGTCATGCTGCCACGACTGGAGCGAACGTGTACCTGGGTCCCCTGTGAGCGTCAGGGCTGCCCGTCCACGGGCCGGCCGATGACGCCACGGTCAGTGCCGGGGCTCCTCTTGACGCGAGCGCGAGGCTCCGTCGTCCGGGGCTTCAGGAGGCGCGGCGGGGACCTCCCGGGGAAAACGCCCGAACAGGCGCTTGAGCGCGCCGCTCTGCCGCTGCAGGTCCCCGGTGCGCGCCACGGCCTCCGCCACGGTCACCAGCATCACGCCCACCACCGCGGGAAGCAGCGGCACGACCCAGCCCGGATCCGCCAGCAGCCAGCCCACGAAGGCCGTGTGCGCGACGAGCAGCAGCGCGGCCTGGGCCACCACCGCGCCCAGGCTCCTCGCGCGGCCCCTGCGCCACAGGAGCACGGCCAGCACCAGCGCCGTCTCCCCCAGGCCCAGGAGTTTCACGAGGCCCGTGGCCCGCAGCACGCGGCCGGTGCGCAGGTTGTCCATGGCGAAGGCGTGGATCTCCACGCCCGGCACCGCCAGCTGGCCGGGCAGGCTGCTCTGTCCGTGCAGCCCCGTGGCGGTGACGCCCACGAACACCGTCTTCTCCCGCAGCGCCAGATCCAACCCCACGGAGGACGGCCCCGCGGCCAGCACGTCCGCCAGGCTCACGCGCGGCAACCAGTCCGGCGCGGGCAGCCGCATCAGGGGCGAGCCGTCGTCGGTGGCCGCCACGCGCAGCAGCGACTCGGAGCGCTCCGGCCACAGGCGCAGCGCCGTCGCCAGCGCGAGCGAGGGCCACGCTCTGCCGCCCACCCGCACCGCGTAGGGATAGCGCCGGATGACGCCATCTCCGTCGAGCAGCACGTTCAGCGTCCCGCTGCCCCAGGCCGCCAGCCGCAGCGGGGCCAGGTTCGTGGACAGGCCCTTCGCGTCCAGCCGCAGCCGGTCCGCGTCCAGGGGCACCGGCATCAGCGGGTCTCCCTCCACGGGCAGGCCCCCCGTGTCGTCCGTCAGCGCCATGCTGCCCAGGATGACGGTGCCCAGCCGGGAGAAGGCCTCCGTGAGGCGCGCGTCGCCGTCCTGCGCGTCCAGCCGCGCCTCCAGGTCGCGGGCCAGCGAGGCACCCGCGGGCGTGTCCGCGAGCCCCGACGCGCGCAGGCGCTCCAGCATGTCCTCGCCCAGGTCCAGCGCGTCGCGGGACTCCGGCGCGTCGAAGAGGACGTCCACCACCACCGCGTTGGGCCGGTAGCCCGCGAGCGCCTGGAAGGCCCTGGCCCAGGTGGCGCGCGACAGCGGCCAGCGCTCGCCCAGCGCCGCGAGCGTCCGGTCGTCCACCTCCACCAGCACCAGGTCCGCCCTGGGGGGCAGCGGCGGCAGGAGCCGGCTCACCGCGAAGTCATACAGGGCCCGCTCGCCCGGGCCCGGCGCGCCGCCCGTCACCGCCGTGCCCACCGCGAGCAGCAGGCCCACGGCCACGCCCAGCCTCCGCGGCAGGGCGGGGGAGGACAGCCATGAGGACCTGGGACCGCGAGCAGGCAGCGTCATCTCACCCGGCGACGTCGAAGCTGAAGATCTTCGACGGGTAGCCTACGAAGCCGTCGGCATCCACCGCCAGCACCCGCCAGAACCACTTGCCCGCGCCCCGCGCCGCCGCGTCCACCGTGGGGTGGGCCGACTCCTGGACCGTCACGTCGCCCGCGAAGTCCGCCGTCGTCCCCAGCTCCACCCGGTACCTCCTCGCGCCCGGCACGGCCTTCCAGACGAGCGCGGGCGGCTTCGGGTACGCACCACCGCGAGGCCGCTCCAGCACCGGGGCCGCCAGCAGCGCCCGGGGCGCTTCCGGCGCCTGGGCCGGCTTCGCCCGCGAACCGAAGCCCGCGTCCACGTCCACGGAGCCTGCCTCCGCGCCCAGGGCCACCTTGCCCTCCAGCGTCTCCACGCGGCTGGTGCCGTCCTCCTGCTGGGCCACGCGGAAGCGCGTGCCGCGCACGCCCGCCACCGCGCCGCGCGTGCGCACCTCGAAGGTGGAGCCCGCGCCGCCCGGCGCCGCCTGCGTCTCCACCGTGCCCTTCACCAGATCCAGCAGCACCTTGCGCTGGCGCCCGGCGGTGAGCTCCAGCGTGCCCAGGCGCACCGCGCTCCGGGAGGACAGGAGCAGGAAGCTGCCATCCGCCAGCGCCAGCTCCGCCCGGCCGGTGTCGCTCGTCGCCACCAGCTCGCCCGCGTGCAGCGAGTCCCCCGCCAGCCGCGGCGTGGGTTGCCCGTCGCCAGTGCTCGCCGTCACCTGCCCGCTGGCCGTGCGCAGCCGCGCCACCGGCAGCCGCGTGGGGCGCTCCACGTACGCCAGCTGCAACCGGCCCGGCGTGTTGGCGTCACCCGGGGGCGCCACGAAGGACACGCGCGTGCGGGGGATGCCCGCGTTCACCAGCACCTCCGCCGCGGCCTTCGCCACCGCCAGGCCCTGGCCGTCCAGCCGCTCCGCGTCCGGCAGCTTCGCGGCCACGGTGAGGCCGCGGATGGCGGGGCGCGCCTTCACGGCCTCCGCCACCTCGCGCAGGCAGGCCTCCGTCCGGGCCCCCTTCGCCTCCAGGGGGCGGCCCGTCGTGAGCCGGCCGTTGTCGAACGTCAGCCCGCCACAGGCGCTGTCCACCTCCGCCGCGAATCCCACGACGGGCAAGGCCGACAGCCACAGCGACAGCATCAGGGGGGCGCCTGTCTTCCTCACGGCGACACTCCTTCCGCCTGGCCGGCGGTCTTCAGGATGTTGAACTCCACGCGGCGGTTGTTCTCGCGGCCCTTCGCCGTGTCGTTGGTGTCCACGGGCTTCGTCTCGCCGTGGCCCACCGCCTCCAGGCGCTCCGCCGCGATGCCGCCCTTCACCAGCCAGTCGCGCACGGTGTTCGCGCGCCGCTGCGACAGGTCCAGGTTCTTCGCGTCGTTGCCCTGGCTGTCGGTGTGGCCCTCCACGCGCACCAGTTCCAGCTCCGGGTGGGCGCGCAGCACGGCGGCCACCTGCGACAGCAGCGGGAAGGACCGGGGCAGGATGACGTCCTGGCCGGTGGCGAAATACACCTTGTCCAGGATGACGATGCGCGAGCCCTCCAGGCGCACCTTCGACGCGCCCTTGTCCGGGCACCCGTCGTCGTCCTTCGCGCCGTTGATGACCTCCGCCTCCAGCGGGCACTGATCCGCCGCGTCCGGGATGCCGTCCTGGTCGTTGTCTGGATCCGGGCAGCCGTCCTCGTCCTCGAAGCCGTCCGGGTCCTCCGCCACCGTCGCGCAGCGGTCCTCGGCGTCCGGGATGCCGTCGCCGTCCGTGTCCACGGGAGCCAGCGAGGGCGGGGACCCTTCCGTGGCCGGCTTCGTCTCCGGCACCGTGTCCGGGCAGCCGTCCTCATCGCGGGAGCCGTTCTTCGTCTCAGGCTCGGTGGGGCAGGTGTCGCTCACATCGGGGATGCCGTCCGTGTCGTCATCCGGATCCAGGCAGCCGTCGTCGTCCTGGAAGCCGTCGAAGTCCTCGGGCCCCTGCGCGCAGCCAGGAGTGCGCGAGTGGCCCACCGGAGCGCCCCCCGGCGTGTAGGCCAGCCCCGCGAGCACGCGGAAGACGGGCGTGCCGTAGCCGCGCGTGAGGCCCGGCCCGGCGCCCACGTGCGCGGCGAAGCCCCGGGCGAAGCGGTAATTCACCGCGCCCAGCACCTCCAGGGGGGACTCCTCCGTGTCGGACTCCGACAGGCCCACCGCGCCCGCGAGCGTGGCCTGCGCGGACAGCGCCTGCGTGAGCGGCACCTCCGCGCCCACGCCGAACGCCAGCTCGTTGCCCACGCGCAGGTTGCGCAGCTCCTGCGCCTTGCGGAGGTTCACGCCCACGTTGGCGAGCAGCCGCAGCGACGGCGTGGCCCACTCACCGGCCACGCGCGGCTGGAAGGTGGGCCCGTCCGCGCCCACGAAGTGGTCGGCGCCGCCCGTGGGCAGGGTGAAGGGCGCGACCACCGCCAGGTTCAGCGCGCCCTTGGACAGCAGCGCCAGCTTGGGCACCACGCGCAGGTCGCCCAGGCCCGCCGTGCCCACGCCGTCCCCGAACTGCTCCGCCACGGCGCCCGCGGCCTGCGAGCCGGTGACCGTCAGCGGCAGCACCAGGCCCACCTCCAGCCGGTCGAAGAGGGACACCGCGCCCATCAGGTCCAGGGACACCTGCCGCTCCACGATGCGGTAGACGAACCGCTCCTCGCGCGGGTCGTAGAAGTTGAGCGGCTGGTGCGCGTAGTTGAGTGACGCGCCCACGTTCCACGTCAGGTGCGGCGCGACGCGGGCGCTGTTCAACCCGAGCACGTCGTACGCGCCAGGCCCCGGCCTGTACTGCTGCACGTCGATGGCCTGCGACACCGAAGCCTGCGCGGACGCGCGCGACGCGGCGCCCAGCGACAGGCCCACCGCCACCGTCAGCGCCAGGCCTCGGCCCCCGGTGAACCGGCGGCGGTCGGTCTTCGTGGCCTGGGTGATGTCGTCGTGGTTCACGTCTTCCTCGCCATCCGGCAGGTCCTCATGGGCGCTGTCGCGCGCGTCGATCTTCCCGGGTTGACCGGAGCCAGGCCCAGCTCCCAGCAGAGTGGATCCGGGTGGGGCGGGGAATGTGCAGGGAGTGCTACCGGACGTTTTCCTGGCGCGGAGCTTCCAGCAATTGCGACACGTGCTCCGCCAGGTCCGGCAGCGGCTGGGGCTTGCTCAGCACCAGGTCCACTCCCAGTGCCTGCGCCCGTGACCCCAGGTCCGGTGTCGCGAACGCCGTCAGCAGCACCATGCGCGTGTCAGGGGAGGCCTCGCGCAGCCGCTCCGCGATGACGAGCCCTTCCTCGGACTGCGTGCCGCTCAGCCGCAGGTCGCTGATGACCAGGTCGTAGCGGCCGTGCTTCACCCGCTCCAACGCCTCATCCAGGTCCGTGGCCGAGTCGACCTCGTACCCCGCGCTGGAGAAGAAGCGGCCCAGGATCCAGCACAGGACCGTTTCGTCATCGATGATCAGCAGGTTCCGGGGCACTCGAGGAGGCATGAGCAAGGGCGGGGCCAGGGCCCCGGGAATGAAACACAGGGAAGTGCTTCCAGCCACTTGGCCCGGCAAGAACCCGTTCACCGGGCCCGGTTGTCCAGCTTGCGGATCCAGATTCCGGAATCCGGACAGAAATCGCCATGGTCCGAGGGCTTAGCGCATCGGGAGGGGCTGGGGCTGGTCCTCGTTGGCCGCGGCGGGGATGAGCGCGGACAGGTGCAGGAGGAGCACCGGCATCAGCTGCGGCTTGGGCAGGAGCTTCGTGATGCCGCTCGCCCAGGCCGAGTGCCGCACCTCGTCCAGGGGCAGCGCCGTCATCAGCAGGATGGGGACGTGCGAGTCATGCAGGCGCAGGTCGCGCGCGAAGCGCAGGCCTTCCTCCATGCCGGGCCGGCCGAAGGGATGGTCGATGAGGACCGCGTCGAACAGGTTCGTGTCCAGCAGGTTGCGCGCCTGCCCATCCGTGCGAGCGGTGAGGACGGTGAAGCCCGCGGCCGTCAGGTGACGCGCCGTTGCCCCGCGAACCGGGGGCTTCGAATCGAGGAGGAGGATTTTACCGTGCATGCACAACAACAGTGCAGCTGTTGTGCCACACGGGGTGTCATGCGCCAATCCCAATCAATGCAAGGGATTGGCGGGGGAGGGGAGCAGGCGGCGCGCGCCGTATTCCATTTCCTGGACCGGACTCCGGAATCTGGAATCGGAGGACGCGCCCGCGGGCCGGGGCTCAGTAGAACGTGCGTCCGAGCATGGAGGCGGCGGTGACCGCCGTCTCGCCATACACGGACACGTACCAGGTCCCCATGACCGGGTAGAAGAGGGAGCAATACTCCACGTTGCTGTCCGTGCCTCCGGAGCGGCAGGCGTAGTTCGTCAGCGTGGGCGGTGCGTCGGCGCGCACGTAGAGGGTGCCATTGCCGGTGCCGCCCTGGAGCGCCACGGTGAACGCGGGGATGCCCGACGGCAGGGTCAGGGAGTAGTGCTTCCATCCGCCCTGGGGCGCGGTCACGTAACTCAGCGTCACCCGGGGCGAGTACTTCAGCCGCGGGGTCATGTTGGCGATGAACGGCTGGAGGTACGCGGCCCGCTCGAAGATGTCCGGCGCGGAGCAGCCCAGGTTGTAGCTGGCGACGCCCACCAGCTTCTTTCCGGAGGCCCCGTCCACCACCAGCGGGCCCCCCACGTCTCCCGTGCAGAAGGCGTTGCCCTGCGCCGAACCATCCGCCCCCAGCTGGTCGGACATGACGGGCTGCCCCAGCGCCAGGGCGGCATCCGCGTTGGACACCAGCGGCACGCTCATCTTCATCAATGCGTCCGTCGTGCCGCCGCCCGGGGCCGTCTGCCCCCAGCCCGCCAGCGTGGCGATGACACCGGGGTGGGTGTAGCCGGCGGCCACATCCGCCGCCGTCGCCACCGGCAGGGCCGCCACCGTGACGCCATCGAGCGTCAGCGGGGAGCCCAACCGCAGCAGCGCCGCGTCCTTGCCCTGCGCCGCGTCCCACGAGCCGGGGAACGGAATGATGTCCAGCACCGTCCGCACCTGCCCCGTGATGCCCATCAACGCCAGGCTGTTGCTGCCCGCCGCGACGCGCAGGGTGCTGGGATGCGGGGGCGTCACCGTGGTGCTGCCCCGCACGCACTGGCGTGAGGTGAGGACCCAGAGGGAGTTGAGGAGGGTTCCGCCACACAGGTGGTTCCCGGCCGTGTCCTGGAGGGACACCATCCAGGGGAACTCACCGGCGGTGGCGGCCGTGCCCCCCACGAGTGGCTGCGCGGCCTGCGACACGGCGGACGGAGCGCTGGGCGCTTCGGGGCCACAGCCAGTCCCCAGGGACAGGAAGCCCAGCGCCACGGCGGCACGCAGGGAAGGGGACGACAGGAGGTACGAGCGAGAAGAGGGCATGCGGCAACTCTACCCTGGGGCTTCCTGCGTGCCCGGAACTGTTCACCCGCGGAAGGATTCAGACAGGGATTGGTGTCTGTTCGCCAGTCATCAATCGCAGACAATCTCCTCAGGGGTTGAGCCCCTCGCCGTTGGATTCATGTCGTGTGGGTTTGCCGTCCGGGGGGAATTCACTTGCACCAGATACCGCTGAAGCGGATGTGGCAGAGGACTGTCCTTGTGGGGGCGCTGACCGTGCTCCTGCTTCCGATTGAGAGCATGGGCCATGTGGGTCTGACGGCGCCCGACACCACCCTCACCTCCACTCCGGACAATCCCAGCAGCCCGGGCCGGGCCCGCTTCACCTTCACCAGCTCGGAAGGGGCTCGTTTCGAGTGCAGCCTGGATGGGGCGGCCTTCAGCCCCTGCGTTTCGCCAGCGCTCTACGCCGACCTGGCCGTGGGGCCTCATGTCTTCCAGGTGCGTGCGATTGACAGCGCCGGTACCGTGGATGAGACCCCCGCGAGCCATGACTGGCTCGTGCTCCCTCCCGGGCCCGACACGCGCATCTACTCCACGCCGCTCCCGGTTTCCTTCTGGCGCGTCGCGACCTTCAAGTTCGCGGGTGAGTACGCGGGAGCCCGCTTCGAGTGCAGCCTGAATGACGAGGCCTTCCATCCGTGCACTTCGCCAGTCATCTACGACAACCTGCCCGACAACGCCTACACGTTCCGGGTGCATGCCTATGACAAGCGAGGCCTCCGGGACATGACCCCGGCCTCCTACTCCTGGCTCGTGGACCTCACGACGGTGAGGGCCCCGGTCATCACCACGCCCTTCCTCGGCGCCACCCTGGACGGTCCTACCCCCGTCTTCTCCGGTACCGCCCGCCCCGGCCTCACCATTTCCGTCTTCGTGGATCTGAAGCCGGCTGGGAGCACCACCGTCAATGAAGCCGGCATCTGGTCTCTCACCTCCGAGCTGTCCCTGGAGAGAGAGGGGCCCCACGTCGTGACGGCCCATGCCTTCGAGGGGCTGGGCCTCGGCCCTGGCAGTCTCGCGCTGAGCTTCAATCTCAAGCTCCCCCCGGAAGAGCCCGCGGAGCTGGACGATCTGGAGGCGCTGGAGGAGGCCGTCGGATGTTCGGCGGGTCCGGGAGACGCCACGTGGCTGCTGGCGGGCCTGGCCCTGCTGGCAGGGACCTTCCGGCGGCGCCGGCCCGCCGGGGACTGAGCGTCCCGGCCGGATTCTGGACAGTGGAGGCTGACAGGGGCAGATGTGTGCATACCCATGGCCTCCCGTCCGCCCCCCACGCGCGCCTCCAGCATCCGGACGCAGAAGACGAAGCAGCTCTCCTCTGGCGCGAAGCGCGCCGTGGCGAAGCAGCGCTCCGGCCCGGGCTTGGGGCGCTGGGTGCTCGGAGGGTGGCTGCTGCTCGCCCTCTGGCTCAGCGTGGAGTTCGCGCGGCTGCCCGACGCAAGCCTCCTGCGGACGCAGAACCCGCGCACCACCGCGCTCATGGCGCAGCGCGCCGAGGAGGCGTCCGAGGCAGGCAAGAAGCCCCGCGTGCGCCAGGCCTGGGTACCGCTGGGCGCGGTGGCCCCGCACGCCGTGGACGCGGTGCTGATCTCCGAGGACGCGCGCTTCTACCGGCACGAGGGCGTGGACTGGACCGAGGTGGAGAACGCCTTCGAGCAGTCGGTGCGCGAGGCGCGCCTGGGGCGCGGCGCCTCCACCCTGACGCAGCAGCTGGCGAAGAACCTCTACCTCTCCACGGACCGCAGCCTGCTGCGCAAGGGCAAGGAGCTGCTGCTCGCCCGCCAGTTGGAGACGCACCTGTCCAAGCAGCGCATCCTCGCGCTGTACCTCAACGTCGTGGAGTGGGGCGAGGGCGTCTACGGCATCGAGGCGGCGGCGCGCGAGCACTTCGGCGTCTCGGCGCGGGGGCTGAGTGTGGCGCAGGGGGCGATGCTCGCGGGCATGTTGCCCGCACCGCGCCGCTGGCTGCCGGCCCAGCGGCCCGAATCCCTTCGCACCCGCGCTGGCGTCATCCTCACGAGGCTGGAGCGCGAGGGGCGGATCAGCGGGGCGCAAGCCCGCGAGGCCCAAGCCGAGCTCTCACGCTTCTTCGGCGTGTCGCCGGCGCCCGGCTTCGTGGCGGAGGCCGGCGCCGGGCATCCCGCGGGGAGCTGAGCGCTCCCAACTCGGAGCGGCGTGACTACAGCACCTCTTCGAGGGCGCTCTTCCAGCTGTAGCTCCCGGGCTCCTTGCCCACGATGGAGCTCTTCTCCGGGTCGATGTGGATGGTCAGCACGCTGCCGTCGAGCGAGACCTTGGTGCCTTCCGTCGACAGCCGGCAGACCGTCTTGGTGACGGCTTCCTTCACCGCCGCCTTGCCATCCGGGGTGCGGCAGACTTCGACCAGGGTGCCCACGGCCATCTGGCAGGCGCTCTGGGTCCGGTCCTTCATCGGGTCGAAGGCGGGGTAGGTCGACCGGTCGTAGCTGCTCTTCACGGCCGATCCGCAGGCCTTGTTGACCGCGTCCTCCTTCTTCTTCAGCTCCGTGTCGTAGGTGGCCCAGCCGTTCTTCTGGGCCACGGTGAGCCGTCCGGGCTTCGAGGACTCGTCAGCGATGGCGAGCGAGGCGAACAGGCAGAGACACACGGACGAAATCCGGAACATGAAGGCTCCTGGTGGAAGCGGGGCGCGAGAGTGCGGACCGCCGTTCCTCCAGGGAAGGACCTCCGGGAATTCTTTTGCATTCTTTTCGAGGAAGTCCCCCAGGACCCTCCCCATCGCAAGGCCAGAAGCATCAGCCCAGAGAGACGCATCCCGCTGTTCAGTGAAAGGCATTGCAAGGGTCCAGCGCGGCTAGAACCCGGAGGTGAGGGAAAGAGGGGCTCACGAATTCATCCGGTTGCCGTTCAGTCAATGTCGAGTCCGCGCCGGCTCGTCATCAGAGGGGGGAGCTTTCGTGAACAAGCTTCGGCTGAGGCAGACGTGGCAGGGGATGCACCTCATGAGGGCATTGACCGTACTCCTGTGCATCGGGTTCGCCGGAGGGGGAGGGGAGGCCCTGGCCCAGGCGCCCCACGCCTCGGAAGCACGTCTGGCTTTGGACCCCGCCGGAGGGAGCTGGACCCTCACGGGCACACTCCTCCAGCCCCGCGTCGAGTCCATGGCCGCGCTGTTGCGCGATGGCAGGGTCCTCCTGGTGGGGGGGCACAATCACTCCGGCTACCTGGCCAGCTCCGAACTGTACGACCCGGCCACCGGCTCCTGGAGCGTCACCGGCTCCATGGCCCTGCGCCACTCGGGCGGCGCGATGACGGTGCTGCCCAATGGCAAGGTGCTCGTGGTGGGAGGTTACGACTCCACTGATCTGGCCAGCGCCGAGCTGTATGATCCGGCCACCGGCATCTGGAGCGCCACCGGCCCGATGAGCCGTGCCCGCTGGGGCCACACGGCCACGTTGCTGGCCAATGGCAAGGTGCTCGTGGCGGGAGGGTGGACCGGGTCTGAAGACTATCTCTCCAGCGCGGAGTTGTACGATCCGGCCACCGGCACCTGGAGCGCCACCGGCCCGATGCTCCGTGCCCGCTGGGGCCACACGGCCACGCGGCTGGGCAATGGCAAGGTGCTCGTGGCGGGCGGAAACAGCGGCTACACCTTCGCCCACGCCGAACTGTACGACCCGGACACCGGTACCTGGAGCGCCACCGGAGCACTCTCGACGTCCTCCCTCTTCCACCGTGCGGTGCTGCTGCGAGGGGGCAAGGTGCTCGTGGTGGGCGGAAGCGTGGGCTCGGGCTCCTCGGCCAGGGCCGAGTTGTACGACCCTACCAGTCGCACCTGGACGCTCACGGGCTCAATGGCCCGAGCTCGAGACGACCGCTTCACGCTCACGGTGCTCGCCAATGGCATGGTGCTCGCGGTGGGCGGGCCCACGGACTACTACGGCGGTCTCATCCAGCCCGAGCTGTACGACCCCGTCGCCGGCACCTGGAGCGTCACCGGTGCCATGAACCAGCCCCGCTCCGACCATACGGCCACGCTGCTGGAGGATGGCAGCGTGCTCGTGGCGGGCGGGGTCTCCCGCATCCCCGGCAGCCTCTATGCCGAGGACGCCGAGCTGTACCTGAAGGTGCCGGACACCCTCCTCGGCACGACGCCCCCCACCTCAACCCAGCAGCACGGCGCGAGCTTCACCTTCACCTCCGACGATGTGGGCGCCCGCTTCGAATGCAGCCTGGACTCCGAGGCCTTCAACCCCTGCACCTCGCCCGCCACCTACGACGACCTGGCCGTGGGCGCCCACAACTTCCAGGCGCGTGCGGTGGACGCGTTCGGCCACACGGATGCGACCCCCGCCTCCCATTCCTGGACGGTGGACCAGACGCCGCCAGACACGCTCCTCATCTCCACGCCGGCCGATCCCTCTGGCGCCACGGCCACCTTCAACTTCTCCAGTGAGGAAGGTGCCAGCTTCGAGTGCAGCCTGGACGGTGCGGCCTTCAGCCCCTGCACCTCGCCGGAAACCCTCGTCAACCTGGGCGAAGGCAGCCATGCCTTCCAGGTACGCGCACGGGACGTGGCCGGCAACGTGGATGAATCCCCGGCCTCCCATTCCTGGCGTGTGGACCTGACGCCGCTGGACACCATCCTCACCGGGTTTCCAGCCACCTCCACCCGGCAGCGGAGCGCGAGCTTCACCTTCAAATCCAACAAGGCCGGCGCCCGCTTCGAGTGCAGCCTGGACTATTCATCCTTCGAGGTCTGCACCTCACCGGCCGTCTATGCCTACCTGTTCGAGGGCTCTCACGTCTTCCAGGTGCGCGCCTGGGATGAGGGCTACAACGTGGATGAAACCCCTTCCGTCCATGTCTGGACGGTGAACCTGACGGCCCCGATGACCTACTTCGATTACGGGCCGGCCAATCCCACACAACAGACCGTCGCGACCTTCGGCTTCAGCTCCTACGAGGCCGGTGTCCGCTTCGAGTGCAGCCTGGATGACGCGGCCTTCAGCGCCTGCGTGACGCCCCTGCGCTACAGCGGTCTCGGGGCCGGCACCCACCGCGTCCAGGTGCGCGCGATCGACGCGAACGGCAACGTGAGTGAATACCCGGCCTCCTATTCCTGGACGGTGGACCTGACGGTCCCGGACACCCTCATCACCCTCGCTCCCGAGAGCTCCGGCAGGCAGACCGACGCGATGTTCTACTTCGAATCCACCGAGTGGGATGTCCGCTTCGAATGCCGCCTGGACGGCGCGGCCTTCACCTCGTGCTCCTCGATGGAAGTCTTTTTCAACCTGCGCGAGGGCCCCCACACCTTGCAGGTGCGTGCGCGCGATATGGCGGGCAATGTGGACGCCACGCCGGCGAGCCACTCCTGGACGGTGGACCTGACGGCGCCGACCACGCTCCTCACGTCCGTGCCTGGCAGCCTCAGCAACCAGCCCACGGCCAGCTTCGCGCTGGGGAGCAACGAAGAGAGAGCCCGCTTCGAGTGCAGCCTGGATGGCTCGGACTTCAGCCCCTGCGCGTCGCCGGCCACCTACGCCGAATTGCGCGAAGGTGCCCACACCTTCGAGGCGCGCGCGAAGGATGGGGCCGGCAACGTGGATGCCTCTCCGGCCCGCTACGCCTGGACGGTGGACCTGACCGCGCCCGGCACCACGCTCACCTCCGCTCCGGGCAGCCCGAGCACCCAGTCCATGGCCGTGTTCACGTTCACCAGCTCCGCCGGTGCCAGCTTCGAGTGCAGCCTGGATGGAGCGGAGTTCACGGACTGCACCTCACCGGTCGCCTATGCCAACCTGGCCTCGGGCGCCCACGCCTTCCAGGTGCGCGCGAGAGATGGCGCGGGCAACGCGGACGCCACGCCGGCGAGCCACTCCTGGACGGTCGACCTCCCGCGGGAACCGGCGCCGAAGCCGGAGCCCGATGGACGCGGCGGGTGCTCGGCGGGCCCGGGGGATGCCTCGTGGCTGCTGGCCAGCGTGGCCCTGCTGGCGGTGGCTCCCCGGCGGCGCCGGCTCCCGAGGTAGCCACCGGGGCGGGCCCTGATCAGTCCTGTTTCAGGGTGCTGAACACGGCGGGCAATTCCTTCTCACCCAGGCCCGCGGTGAGGGCCCGCCGGTAGTTCTCCAGCAACTCCTTGGGGAAGCGCGAGCTGATGCGCGCGTCCGTGCTCAGCCGCACGATGTGCTCGAGGGCCGCGACATGGGTGTTGAGGCTGCACTGGTCGCCCGAGAAGTCGTTGCTCTCGATCATTCCCTGCGCGGCGTCGGCGGTGACGGAGATCAAGCCGAGGAAGGAGTTCTTCTGGGCGAGGAACGCCTTCGGGTCCAGGCCTTCGGCCTTGCACATCGCCGCGGCGTGGAGGACCGCCAGGGTGCCTCCGTAGAAGGCCTCCAGGATCGCGCAGTCGAGCGTCGCGGCGGAGCCAATCTTCTCGTCGACGTAGACGGAGTTCTTGGCAATCGCCTGGAGGGCTTCAAGGTGCCGGTCGAAGGTGGCTCGCGACCCTGCGTAGAAGACCGTGGCGTAATCAGTGGCCACGAAGCCAGGGAAGGCGAGGATCGCGGCATCCAGGTAGTCCACGCCGTGGGCCTTCGCCCACTCCAGTCCTCCCCGCGCGTCCGCGGGGGAGCCGCTGGTGAGCTGGACGACCGTCGTCCCAGCCAGCGCCGATGCCACGGGCGCCGAAGCGACCAGCTCGGCGAAGGCGGCGTAGTTGGACAGCGAGACGACCACGAGCTCCCGTCCGGAGACGGCCTCGGTCAGGCTCTCGAACGCGAGGGTGCCACCCCCCACGGCCCTGGCCTTGCCAGGCGTCCTGTTCCAGACCGCGACCTCGTGCCCCGCCGCGGCAAAGGCGCGCGCCAGGGCGCTTCCCATGAGTCCACTGCCAATCACCGCGATCTTCGTCGAACGGCCGGAAGGCATCTTCCATCTCCTGGGGTTCCGAGTACGCACTGGCGTTGAAACCGGCGCATGGGGGAGGAGAGCACAGGGCGGGAGAACTTTTCGCGGGGCCGTGCGTGAAAAGGTGCCACGTCCTTTCCGTCGAGGTTTTCGTGCGTGCCCTCCGCCCGCTGCTCTGCTGCATTGCCTTCGTCCTGTCCTCCACGCCAGCCCTCGCGCAGTACAACAAGGTGGCGGGGGAGAACGCCCCCATGGAGCGCGTCCGCCAGGCGGTGAAGCGCGCTGACGGCACCCAGGAGGTGCGCGAAGTGGTGCGCCCCGCGGCACGCGACGGCTTTGGCAACGCGGGAGGCAGCCAGAATGACCTCGCGGTGGACGGCGCCTTCGAGGGACAGACGGTGGCGGTGCTCCAGTTCTACACGCAGGACTTCAACTTCTCGCTGCCGAAGGCCGCGCTGAAGGAGAAGGGCTTCTCCGTGTACCGGTGGGTCGGGAAGGCGCCCGACCCCAAGGAGCTGCGCAAGGGGCTCCAGAAGGCGTGTCAGCTGTGGATCATCTCCGACTCGACCCGGCGCCTGACGCCCGAGCACGTGAAGGTCATCAAGGAGTTCTTCGACGCGGGACACGGCGTGTACATCTGGGGCGACAACGAGCCCTACTACGCGGACGCCAACGTGGTGGGCGAGGCGCTGCTGGGCACGACCATGCAGGGCAACCTCATGGGCGACCAGACGGTCGGCCTGCGCAAGGACGAGGCGGGGCCGGGGCTGCTGCGCCGGCACCTGCTCACCACCGGCCTGGAGTACCTCTACGAGGGCATCACCATCGCCACCCTTCAGCCGAGCCCCCAGCTCACGCCGCTGCTCCATGGCTCGGCGGGCAACCTGGTGGCGGCCTTCCATGACAACAACGGCAAGCGGGCCATCTTCGACGGTGGCTTCACGCGCCTCTACAACAAGTGGGACACGGCGGGCACCGCGCGCTACGTGAAGAACGCGGCGGCCTGGCTGACCAACGTGGAGCGCTTCGGCGACGCGGTGGTGCGCGCGGACCTGCGCACCCCCCCGGCCCAGAAGCCGTGAGCAGCAGGGCTCAGCGCGCGTAGCGCTCGCGACGCAGCGGGCGCCAGCGGTATGCGCACTCGGTGAGGTGCAGCACCGAGTCCAGCCTCGCGCCTGGGGCGAGCGGACCCTCCTGGAGGTATTCGCAATACAGCTGCACCGGGTGGGCGAAGCGCGCGTTCCAGGGCTCGCGGTCGATGGTCAACACGTAGACGTGCCCGTCGGCCACGCCGAACGCGTCGTAGCACTCGACCAGCGGCTCATGGAGCGCGTCCAGGTCCGGCCACACGCTGCCCTCGGGCGGCCGCGTCCGGGGCGCGGTGTCGAAGACGCCCACCAGCTTCCCTCCGGGGAAGGCGGGCTCCGGGTCCACGCCCACCGTGAGCAGGTCGCCCTCTCGCGCCATCACCATCCGGGCTTCGCCGAACTCGTGGAACTTGAACTCCTTGAGCGCGTTCCCCACGCCGCGCATCACGGGGTCGCTTGTCTCGCTGCGCACGAAGTAGCCGCCGCGCCGCCAGTCACCCTTCGCGTTGCGGTAGCGCACCGCGGCCCGGTAGCTCACTTGATAGAAGCAGACGCCCAGCAGCGGTGACAGTCCCCGGGGGCGCATGTCGCGCAGCGAGGACATCAGCACCTGCACCCAGGCCGTGCCGTGGAAGACCTCGGGCTCCAGCGGCGCGGGCAGCAGCCGCGCGAGGAGGTCCGGGTCCACCGCGTAGTTGACGGAGATGGCCTCCACCCAGTGCGTCTGCACCTGCGTGAGCCACGGCACGGAAGGACATTCCTCCATGCCCTCGGAGCTCGGGCTGGGGTCCTGGGCCCGTGCGAGCGCGGCGTGCGCCTCCCGCAGGGCCTCGTGTCCCGCCGGCGTCAGCACCCACGCGCCGCGCGAGGCCTGCACCTGACCCGCCGCGACGAGCTGCCGCAGCACCGAGGCGGGCTCCCCGATGCCCGCGTCCTTCAGTCGCGCCGTCAGCGCCCCCTCCGTGAGCCCGAGCGGTTCCAGGGCCAGCGCCACCAGGGCCGCGAGTGCCTCCGGGGTCATACCAGCCGGGGCCCCTCGCCCCCGGCGGCGAGCCGTCGGAGCCTGGCGCGGTGGAGCGTCAGGCCGGAGCCGAACTGGACGAGGAACCACAGCCCGCCCAGCAACGCGAACGCATGGGCTTGCATGCGGGTCATCCCCAGCGCGACCCCCGCGAAGAGCGCGGCCATCCCGTACCAGACGCGGCCCATCAGCGCGCCCATGGACGCGAACGACATGGCGAACAGGACGCACGCCACCGCGGGCACGAAGAGCCGGTCCAGCCCGAGCAGCAGGTTGAGCAGCGCCACCAGCACCAGCCCGCCGATGAAGGTCGTCCAGATGGCCCAGATCTGCTGTTCGATGAACGAGCGCACCCCGGCCGTCTGGCCGCGCTTCATCATGAAGATGCTGACGAAGTTGATGAGCAGCAGCACGCTCCAGAGCAGCACGAAGGGGCCCGGGCCACGGTGGCCCGCCTCCCAGAGCCAGTCCGTGGCCAGGAAGCCCCCGCCGTTGGTGAAGGCATGGAGCATCCAGATGGCGCCCCAGTTCTGGAGTGCGGTGTCGTCGCGGGCCTGCGCGACGACCCGGCGCATGAGTTCGAGGGCCTGGGTGGCTTCGGTGCGGTTCATCGTCCGGCGGAGGCTACCGCTTCCGATGGACGCGCACTCCGCACCCTGGCAGGGCTCCCGCGGAAGGGGTTGCACGAAAAGCACGACCGTTCTATGAAGAGGTCATGCGCAAGGGCGAGCTCACCCATCAGACCATCCTGGAGACGGCCGTCCGGCTGGCCAGCCGGGTGGGGCTGCAGGGGCTGAGCATCGGGGGGCTGGCGGAGGAGCTGGGCCTGTCCAAGAGCGGCCTGTTCGCGCACTTCAAGTCCAAGACGGAGCTGCAGGTGCAGGTCCTGGAGGCGGCCTCCGTCGTCTTCACCGAGCGCGTCGTCCGCCCGGCGCTGGGCAAAGCCCGCGGCGAGCCCCGGGTGCGGGCGCTCTTCGACGGCTGGCTCACCTGGGACCGGGACGCGCTGCTCGAGGGCGGCTGCATCTTCGTGGCGGCGGCGGCGGAGCTGGACGACGCGCCCGGACCCGCGCGGGATACGCTGGTCCAGGGGCAGCGGGACTGGCTGGACTGCCTGGCCCAGGCCGCGCGCATCGCCGTGGCGGAGGGGCACTTCCGCGAGGCGCTGGACGTGGAGCAGTTCGCGCACGATCAGTACTCGGTGATGCTGGGCTTCCACCACGCGAAGCGGTTGATGCGGGACCCCCAGGCCGAGGCGCGAGCCCGCCGGGCCTTCGACGCGCTCGTCACCGCCGCGCGCACCCCTACTTCCTGACCCTGTCGTTGCCGTGTCCTTCGAGGAGGACCTCATCATGGCTGAAAATAGCACGAACGTTCGGACGAAAATGGCGCTGTGGGGTGTGCGGGCGGCGGCGCGGAGTCTGGGGGCGGTGGCGCCCGGGCTGGCGGCGGCGTGGTCGGAGCGGTTGTTCCTGACGCCCCAGCGGCCGCGGCGCTCGCGCACGGCGGAGGCGGTGCTGGCGAAAGGACAGCCCCGGGTCTTGAGGGTGGAGGGCGAGAAGGTGGCGGTGTGGAGCTGGGGCGAGGGCCCGCGGGTGCTGCTGGTGCACGGGTGGAGCGGCTACGGCGGGCAGCTCACGGCCTTCGTGCAGCCCCTGGTGGACGCGGGCTTCTCGGTGGTGACGTACGACGCGCCGGGGCACGGGGCATCCTCCGGGCGCACCAGCTCGCTGCCGGAGCTGGCGGGAATGGTGGCGGCGGTGGGACAGGCGACAGGCGGGCCCTACGCGGTGGTGGCGCACTCGTTCGGCGCGGCGGCCACGGCGGTGGCGCTGCGGGACGGGATGAAGGTGGAGCGCGCGGTCTTCCTCTCGCCGCCCGCGGATCCGCTGGCGGGCATCCGGGCCTTCGCGGACACGGTGGGCCTGTCGGAGGCCCAGTGGCAACGGATGGCGGCGCGAATCGAGGCGCGCTTCGACATGCGGCTGGCGGACCTGGCGCTGCCTGCCTTCGCGCCAGGGTTGGACGTGCCGCTGCGCATCTTCCACGACGTGGGGGACCGCGAGGTGCCGCTGGAAGCAGGCGAAGCGGTGGCGCGCGCGTGGCCGGGCGCGAAGCTCACGCGCACGCAAGGACTGGGGCACTTCCGCATTCTCTATGCGCCGGAGGTCCTGTCGCCCGCGGTGGACTTCCTGGCGGAAGGCCGGCCGAGCAACGCCTGGCCCGGGCCGGAGCTGCTGGCGTCGGTGGCGTCCGCGCGAGGGGCGCTGTCACGCGGGGTGCACGGGGGCTGACCAGGAATCCCTGGAACGGATAGAATCCACGACATGCCCGTAACCCGCTCCACCGTGACCAACGAACTGCTCCAGGTGCTGGGCCCTGCCATCAGCCGTGAGCCCCTGTTCGAGACGCTCATCAACATCGGGCTGTTCCTGGGGAATGTCTGGGATTGGAAGGGGCGGGAGAAGATGACCGCAGCGCTGGCCGCGTTGGACGCCGACATGGCCAACCAAGCGAGGCTCGGCCCCAAGCACGTCCTGACGACCGTCCTGACGAACTTCGAGGAGGCCCGGGGCTTCAGCGTCGTCACCGACAACTCCGGGCGGAAGCGGGGCCAGCTCTACTTGAGCTTCCTTCCTCCGGAGCTGTTCCTGGCCCAGCTCCGGGCCGGCTATCATTGGAAGGACCCCACGGTCTCCCCGGAGCACGGCGAGTTCACCCACCGCCTCCAGTGGTACCTGTTGATTCACGCGGGCGTGTTGGGTCAGGGCGTGGCGGCTCGCGACGTGATGGACGTGTGTGGCCGGTACCAACGGACGAAGCCGCCCCTCAACGCCCTGAACCGCGAATCGGAGCGCACCGACCTCTGGGAGATGCTCTTCGATCGCGACACCAAGGACGGCGCCAACAGTTTCCTCTATCCCCTGGCGGATTCAGACGGAGACTTCCGCAATCCCAACAACCTCAATCGCTATCTGCGCGGCGTTTCAAGCCAGGATGACCTGCGGCTCCCCCCGGCGCGGCGCCATGCGCCCCTTCTGCAGGACTTCCTGAAGGCGCGGTTCACGAAGCGCTCCACCTCCCAGGACGCGTACTTCCTCAAGAAGAAGTACCCGGGCAAGTCCGAAGAGGACCTCGATACACAGCAACAGGTCCTCTATTACAAATACGTCATGGCGATGTCCGACGAGGGCATTTCCCAGTTGTGTGGCGTGACGGTCTCCAAGGTCCAGGAGTACGTCAGCGCCACACCCCCCATCCTCTGAGCGCCAGCCGCAGCGGGGGCTGCTCCAGCTTCACCAGCTCGAGCATCGCGTCAGCAGCCAGTCGCAGGACAAGAAGGGCCTCTTCTTCGAAGGCCCCATGGAGCGCCGCGGGCTCGGGCCCCAGCCGGTCCTCACCTCGGTGCCGGACCGCGACAAGGGTGAGCACACCAACGTCTTCCGGACCATGACCGGGGGCGAACCCAGCTCCACGAAGTACCAGCAAAGTCTTGGCACCGCCGACGGGAACACCCCCTACGAAATCCTCCACGGCATGGGCCATGGCGAAGGCGGCAAGAAGACGCAGTCGGCGCAGAACCTGGCCTCGGCCTCCCATGGCGCCAACACGGCCATGATTCCCGCGGACAAGGCCATCTCTGGCAATCCGAACATCCTCGTGGACACGGGCTTCAACGTCCGTCCTGGCACCCACCGCGCCGAGTCCGTGGACCAGATCTTCATCCACAAGGACCGGCACCACGAGCCCATCTTCCAGCAGCGCATCGACGGCGACCTGCCCAAGGTCACCACGAGCCAGTACAAACAACTCCAGAAGCAGACGGAGTTCCTCAAGGACGGCAAGACCCTCGACGCCGCCGTCACCCTGTTGAACTTCAGTGAAGGCGGCGGCAAGAGCTGAGCCTTCGGGGCTCCTGCCGGGGTCAGCCTCCCGAGAGGGTGAGCGACCCCAGCATCCGCCCTCCGCCCTTGTCGAACGGCAAGGCGCTGAGCGCGACCTCGCGGTTCGCCACCACATCGGTGACGTGGATCCTCTCCGGCAGGCTGGAGCGCGAGGGGCGTATCCGCGGGACGCAAGCCCGCGAGGCCCAGGCCGAGCTCTGGCGCTTCTTCGGTATGTCGCTCGTGCCCGGCTACGTGGCGGTGGCCGAGTAGCCGTTCGCGCCACACCGTCGCGGTCCCCCGTAACGGAAAGAGACACACTCCCGGCCCAGGCCCTGCCACGTCCACCCGCGCTGCGGGATGGCAATGATTGGCACGCCTTCTGCTTTGTCCGCGCTCCGCTCTTCCACCATCCCGTGCTGGAAGGGCAGACACCCGCTCTCCGTAAGGGATTCCCTCATGCTGCTCTCTTCCGTGCGAGGCCTTCCTGGCCTTGTTCCCTCGCTGTTGCGTTCGCTGAGTCTGTCTTCGCTGGCGCTCGCAGGCCTGATGTGGGCTCCACCGGTCCAGGCCGAGGAGGAGGAAGCCCGTCCCCCGGCGGCCACCCTCGTGGAACTGTTGGTGGAGGACGGCTCGCTGACGGCGCGCATCCAGTGGTCGGAGCACGCGGAGGATGTCCCTTCGGTCGCGACGCTCGTCTCCTATGACGGCAAGGGGGGCTTCAATGCGGGGGGAGACCTCCACCCGAAGCCCGGTGAGGTGTCGGAGGTGAAGTTGTTTGGCGCGCTGAAGGACCCGTGGGAGACGGGCTGGACGCAGAAACTCGTCCTGTCGGACGACCAGGGACAGCCGCTCTTCACCCAGCCCTATGACGTCAACCTGGACTGCCCCGACGACAAGGGGTGCGACCTCACGGTGGCGCCGGGCTTCGGCTCTCCCGCCGACGACATTCACGAGAGCGAGGAACTGAGCATCGCGCTCGACCAGTTGCGTGAGCAGTATGGCGAGAAGGAGTTCAACCTGCTGGCTGCGATTGAAGAGGACTTCCCGCACCTGCGTGGCGAGGCCCTGGTCTACGCCCGGCAGGTGGTTCCGCGGCTCGAGGTCAAGACCGGGCGGAGAGGCTGCAACTGCACCTGGACGTCGACGAACCAGTACTCCCCGTTCTATCTCATGCCCTCCTCGCACACGTATTACGCCAACGGGGGGCCCCATCCCGGACAGCCGTATGCCCGGCGCTTCGCCGTCAATGACGGACCGGGTTCACTGCACAGCGTGAGCGCATCCTCCAGGTCCAAGATTGACGTGTTCATCAACAAGACCGCCAAGGGAACCAGCCGGCTGGACGCGAAGCTGCGGTGCCTCACCATCGGACCGGGTCTTGATTTCGACGTCCCCGTGCGCCACCTGGGGCAGGTGACGCTCGTGTCCTTCCCGAGCCCCACCTTCATGAACTGCGCTCCGCCATGCATGGCCAGGTTCATCCACATGGGACGCATCCACGGCCAGAAGGTCGCCATGGGCGGCGGCGCCACGGCACAGGAGACGGCCTCCTGGCGCCCGAATGGCCAGCTCTTCCCGGTCCTCAGCCGGTCCACGAGCGCGAGTGCGATGATCAACTCGTTCGACGACTCCCTGACGTACGTCGGTTATTCGAATTACAGCAACTACAACGTCGTGACCGCGACCGGCAAGGTGACCATTTCCACGAGCGCGATCACCGCACAGGCCTCCGTGACCAATGGCTATGCACAGGCGATCCTGGGAACGTTCGAAGGCCAGGGCTGCCCCTCGACGTTCTCCATGCCACCCTACCCAGTCCGTGATTGGGGCACGACGCAGGCCAGCAAGCGGACCAGCCTCATCAAGGGCCTCGAGACGTTCTTCGCGGACAACGGCGTCTTCGTCGAGGTCGAATAGCGAAGCAACGAACCCGACGTGGACGGGGCCGCGGTCCCCGTCCACGTCGGGACGCCGCGTTTGCTCCATACTGGGGGCACGATGCGGCGTGACGCTCCTGGTCTGGTGGTGCTGCCCTCGCGGCTCGCGGGAGTGGAAGGGGTGCGCGTCACGGGGGACACGCGGCTGTGGTCCGGCGTCTCCACACGCTACGGCGTCACGGTGGTCTACGAGGGCGCCTTCGACTTCTGGTACCGCGGATGCGTATGGACGCAGGCCGCAGGCGTGCTGAAGCTGAAGGAACCGGGAGAGGTGCACCGCGACCTGCGCGTGCATGCGCCGGTGACCGCCCAGTCCATGACCCTGGAAGCGCCGGTGGTGGAGGGGGCCGCACGCGAGCTCGGGCTGCGCTCGCCGCCCCACCTGCCCGCGCTCTCCGGCGGCATCGGACGTGCCGAGGCGCTGGCCCTGCACGCGGCATGGAGGGATCCGGGCAGTGACGCGCTCACGCTGCAATGCCTGCTCGCCGGGATGCTCGCGGCGCTGCTGGGCGCGAGCGATAGCGCGTCACCAGAGCCAGTTCCCCGGGCACGCCGCGCGGCGCTGCGTGCACGCGACCTGCTGCACGCCTCGGTCGTGGAAGGTGTCAGCCTGGATGCGCTCGCGGTGGCCTCGGGCGTGGGCCGCTTCCACCTGCTGCGCACCTTCCGTCAGGAGCTCGGACTGACGCCCCATGCCTACCTTACGCACCTGCGCGTCTCGCGAGCGCGCGAACTGCTCGCCCGGGGCGTCCCCGCAGCGCGCGCGGCCCTGGAGGTGGGGCTCTACGACCAGAGCCAGCTGCACCGGCACTTCGTGCGCATCGTCGGCACGAGCCCGGGGGCCTACGCGCGCGCCGTGCGCGGCACGTCAACTTCGCCCAAGAAGGGCGCGCAGCGCGTGCCCCATCCTCGCCGCTGAGCCCGCCGCCGGGTCGGTCCCGCCGCCGGAGCCTCCGCGAGGTCCCGCACCATGCTCCTCTCCCTGTCCCTCCTGGCCGCGCTGCTCGGCGCCGCGCCGACCCCACCGCCGCAGGAGTTCCGCGTCACCTGGCTTGGCCACGCAGGCTTCGAGGTCATCTCGCCCGGAGGCACGCGCCTGCTCATCGACCCCTGGTTGAAGGAGAACCCGCGTGCGCCCGAGGCCTGGAAGGACCTCGCGCGCCTCGCGAAGACACCGCCCGCGGCCATCCTGCTCACGCACTCGCACGGGGACCACGCGCAGGACGTGCACACCCTGGCGCGCCTGAGCGGGGCCCAAGTGGTCGGTACGGGAGAAACGCTGCGCTGGCTCAAGGTGCCGGAGGCTCAGCAGCACACGGTGAACGTCGGCGGCTCCACGCGCATCGGCGACGTCACGGTCCACGCGGTCCCGGCCATGCACTCGTGCGAGCCCGACGGGCGGCCCCTGGGCTACGTCCTGGTGCTTCCCGGTGGGCGCTCGCTCTACCACACGGGCGACACCTGGCTGTTCGGTGACATGGCGCTGGTGCAGGAGCTGCTGCACCCGGACATCGTCCTCCTCAACGTGGGCGGCGGGCGCTACGGCATGGACCCCAAGACCGCTGCGCTCGCAGTGCGCAAATACTTCCGCCCCTCCGTCATCGTGCCCATGCACTTCGGCACCTTCGAGCCGTTGGCGACCGAGGCCCAGGCGCGCGAGGCCCTCGGAAGCGACCCTCGCGTGCGCTGGCTCACCCCGGGGACCGTCACGTCACTCTGAGCGGTGGCGGACTCAGGGCCGGGCGGCTTCCTGGCTGCCTGCCCTCCGCTCACCCCAGGGGCCGGCTCGCGCTGGCGGGCGATGGGCGCCTTCCAGGAGAGCGTGCCCATCCGCATTTCTAGGGAGTTGGCGGCGGAGCTGAGCCGGCGCAGGAGGGTCTCCATGCGGCTGTCACGTGGGTCGCGCGATGGCGCGATGTTCCTCATCGGGCTGGGACTGGGGCTGGGCCTCCGGTCCCTGGTGGACGCTGTTTCAAGGCGCACCGGGAGGACGGTGGGGCAGGGGAGCCCCGCGGATCCGCCGATGGGAGGACCCGCGGAGAGCTGGCGCGGAAGCGGGCTGGCCGAAGACGTGGGGACGGATGCGTCCTCCACGGGCCAGAGCGGCGAGGACCCGGATCGCGAGCGGAAGATGCGCGAAGCGGAGCGGCTGCTCGGGCTTCCCGCGCTCTGAGGTCCCCCCCTTTAAACCTCTGCCCAGGGCACTGGCGCTTCGCCCTCTACCAGGTCTTCGCCGCGGCGAGCACCTCGTTGAAGTCCATGCCGTTGACCCGCATCACCGCGAGCCAGTTGATGGGCCCCACGACGTCGAAGACGAGGCCCTTGCCGCCAGTGGCTTCGACGATGCTGGCCCCCGCTGTGTTACCCGTGCCGACGCCGTAGACGATGCCCGAGCCCGCGAGCTCCACGCTCGCGAGACCCACGCCGAAGTTGTTGTCTCCCACGGACGCCGCCACGTGGTACCGGCCATCGGGAACCTGGAGCCGGAACCTTGCTCCGGTCTGCATCGTCAGCACGAAGCTGGCGAGGCGCGCATCCTGGGTGCCCTTGCGGTCGCCTCGAGTCTGGAGACCGACCGCGTCCTGCCAGCCCCAACCGCGGGTCGCGTTGAAGGCGGAGTCGTCGGCCACCGCCCAGCCCGTCACCATCGGCGGTCCAGGAGGCTGGAAGTTCAGCGCGATCAGCTCCTGGGTCGCTCGCGGGATGACCTCGAGGGTCGCCTGGGCATCCACCGTCCCGACCTTCGCGTGGAGCGTCGTCGTTCCCTCCGACACTCCCCTGACCGTGCCGTCGGCCACCGTGGCGATTGACGCGCCGCCGGAGCTCCAGGTGGCCTCGCAGGTGACGTCGCGGGTGAAGAGGTCGGCGCCGCGGTGGTAGGAGCCGACGGCCGTGAGGCCCGCCGTCCCGCCGCGAGCCACCGTGAGCGTCGACGATGGCTGAATCGTCAACGCATCGAGCACGACGTCGCCCGTCATCGGCACCACTTCGATGACCCGGGCGCCCACCAGCCCGCGCCGGGTGAGGGGGTCGGTGTAGCTGGCCTGCAGCCGGGCCCGGCCCGGGTTGATGGCCCGGAAGGTGCCGTCCTCATCCAGGGTCGCCACCTCCGGGTCGAGCGAGCTGAACGTGATTCCCGAGGTGGGGACGACCGAGGTTCCGTCCTGGAACACCGCCGTCACCCCCAGCTTGCCGGTCGAGTTCGCCTCGACCTTCGCGTCAGGCGCCGTCACGTCGATGCGCCGCAACAGGCGAGCAGGTCGCGGATCGAGCCGGTAGACGAAGACAGGGGTGTCGACGGTATTGACCACCACGAAGACATTCAGGCTCGGCACGTAGCGGAACCGCCCGAACGTCCCGTTCATGTTGGCCGGTCCGGGCACCACCGTGCCCAGCGCCGCACGCTTCGTCCAGACGCGGGTGTCGAGGTTCAGCGTGTAGATGTCCCCGCCCCCGTTCCATGCCACGAGCTGATCAGTCACCGGGTCGTAGTCGACGCCGGGATTTCCCACCGCTTCAATCTCCCGCGCGCCCGTGGTCGCCAGCCGCGTGCGCTTCGGAACGAACTTCCCCAGCGCGTCGATGGTCCAGGTGTCGGTGGAGCCCTGACCGACCTCGACGTACAGCTTGCGCCGGGGATCGACGACCGCGTTCTTGTAATAGCCGAGTTGATCCGCCTCGCCGCGGATGGTCCACCTGCCGGTGGCGGGATCCCAGACCGACACCGCCTCCGCGCCGGAGTGGTACCAGAGGACGCGGGTGTTGGGGTCGTAGGCGGAATTGGCGCCGGTGCGCGTCCCGAGCTGTGGCAGCTCGGGGTGATTCTCCCAGCGCCCGGTGTCGAGGTTGAGCGCTGTCTGAGGCCAGCCATCCCAACCGATCGCGAGGAACCGGTCGAAGGGCGGAGGCAGGTATTCGAGCCCATCGTAGGTGTGGATGGCGCAATTGACGCCCAGCGCCCGGTCGGGACACTCCGCTCCGGGGCTCACCGGATCCGGGTCGGTCAGGCGGACCCACGCGCCCGTCCGCAGATCGAAGCCGTAGATTTCGTTGCCGTAGTAACCGTTGTGCCCGCCGCCGGTGATGTAGAGCCGGTCGCGTTGGGTGTCGAGGGCACCACTCGACCAGTCGTTCATGATTCCGCTGATGCCCTCGCCCCAGCCGAGCCACGGATGCATCGCGGGGGAGAGGGCCGCGGCCCGCAGGTTCGAATTCGGGAGCTCGTACCAGTGCCCCGGCGCCAACCCGGAGAGCGCATCGGGGGGTGGGTTCGGAATCGTCACCGTCACCGGATTGGACGGAAGACTCTCTCCCCCTTCGTCGGTGAGCGCCGTGACGGTGTACGTGTACGTCTCGCCCGGGACGACCGGGCGGTGGGCGAAGGCCGGCCGCTCGACCTGCCCGGCCTGCCCCGCCCCCAGCAACACGCGGTAGCGCTTGACCGAGGCGGTCGTCGACGGCGCCCACGTCAGGGAGACTTCGAAGGGGGAGACGCTCGCCGCGACGAGTTGCGTGGGCGCGGCGGGCAGCGCGCGCCTCGGAGCGCAGGCGCTGGCACCAGCGTCGGCACCTGCATCGGCACCTGCGTCGGTTCCCGCATCCGCTTCCGCGACAACTCCGCCGTCATCCGGCGAAGTGGAACCGCCGGAACAGCCGGCTGAGCCCAGAATCAACACACCGAGGACAAGGCTTCGAACGAGCGAGGGAGGGGGCATCTGTGTCCAGTCCTGTTGGGGGGGGCACCGCGGTACTGACTCAGCTCCTCACGACGCCGTCGAAGACGCCGTAGCCGCCCGGGATGAAGAAGTCCTTTCCGGGCACGAGCCCATAGGCGCGGAGCACCGTCGCCGCGACGTCCTGCGAGGTCGGCGTCCGCGTCGCGATGTCCCCGGACTCCTCGACGAGCCTCACCGGAATGCCCATGGGCGAGCCGTCCATCCTCTCGTCGTAGCCGCCGATCATCTGGTTCCCCTGGATGCCGCCTCCCACCAGGAGGGCACACGTCGCGGGGTGGTGGTCGCTGCCCACCTTGGGGAACGTCCGCCCGAAGTCGCTGTAGACGTACACGAGCGTCTCATCCAGCAGCGAACGCGACGGGTCCGAGCGGCTCGGCGTCAGGCTCATCTCCAGGCACATGCGCCCCACCATCTCCATGGCGATGCGCAGGTACTGGGCATGCACGATCTGGCCGTTGACGAAGTGGGAGTCGAAGGTGAAGCCCTCGATGCTCGTTGCCCGCAGGTTGACGGTCGACACCAGGTCGGACTTCAGCAACTGGAGCGCGAACGCATAGTCCCCCATCGACGGCATCGTGCCGCAGGCATCCGCATAGCCGGTGCAGGCCATCCAGTCCTCGGGATACGCGGGGTCGGCCTTGAGCTTCTCCCAGGCGGGCGTCTTCTCCAGCACCGACAGCATGTCCCGGCGAATCGTGCGACTGGCGCCCTTGTACGTGTCGTAGAGCTGCTCCAGGTACCCGTCCGTTCCGGCGCTGGAGGTGCCTCGCTCGCGGCGCACCGCCTTGAGCAGGGCCGAGTCCACCGCCGTCGCGGGCACCGTGCCGGACATGGGCGTGCCATCGAAGGCGAGGTCCGGCTCGTCCTTGCGCGCGCGCAGGCCGTACCACGTGCCGTCTCGCCGGTCGGAGAGCGTGGGCTCCACGCTCGCGCTGGAGGAGAGCAGCGTCGGGTTCGCCAGCGCGGGCAGCCCGAGCGCCATCGGCAGCGGCCCACCCAGGGCGACATTGGGCAGGGGCCGGTCCGGGAAGCGTGACGCCATCGCGTTGGCCACGACGGCCTGCACCGACGGAGCCCGGAAGGTGGAGCCGGCGACACCGGACATGCTCGCGATGAGGCCGCTCGCGTGCGCCGCCGTCCCCTGGTCTGCTCCCACCAGCAGCACCGCCTTCTCGTAGAGCTTGTAGGCCGGGTTGGCCCACACGTACCCCTCCGGGCGGTAGACCTGGGCGTTGCCGACGACGGGGTTGTTCCCGTTCCTGTCCGCGGGATTGGACCAGTTCCAGTAGACGGGCACGCGCAGCTTGCGCGCGGGCCCGGGGGACATCAGGTCCACCGGAGAGCGGTCCAGGTGCTCCACCTGCTCGGGGTTGTACCCGTAGGCGTAGTTGCCTCCCTGCGCGGGAGGGATGAACTTCTGGATGCCCGCGCGGGTCATCGGCGCGAAGAAGGACTCCCAATGGAGTCCGCCCACCAGCCAGATGGCCAGCATCTTCGTGGGCCGGCCCGACGCCGACTGCGCCATCGCCGACGGCAGGCCATACCGCGCCAGCAGCCCGGCGTGCGCGGCCCCGAAGGCCGCTTGAAAGAGATTGCGACGAGAGAGCTTCATGGCGGGCCTCAGTAGAAGATCCAGTGCGGGTGGCGGATGAAGTACGAGCAGACCCCCACGTAGGCGGGCTCGGTGTCAGTCGGCGTCGCGAGCGGCACGAAGACGTCCGTGTACAACTCGCCCACCTGCGCGTCGGTGAAGCGCTCTCCCAGGAAGTGGAGCGACCAGCGCTTCAGCGTGGCCTTGACGTCGGCCGGGTCCGCCGTGCGCGCCGCGCCATTCGGGAACAGCGCCGTGTTGTCCAGCCTGGCCAGGGCCTTCCGGCACCAGCGCTGGGAGACCTGCGTCAGCGTCAGGGCCAGCGTGGGCGAAGGGGTCCGGTCCGCGGAGACCTGGTTCATCACCGAGCCTCCCCCCAGCCCATGGTAGCGCTCGCCGCTGATGTACTGCCGGGGAGCGGGGATGGCGTCCGGCGACTGGAGCGGGAGGTACTCCTCGCCGCGGGACTCCGCCATGTCGAAGCCGAACTCCTTCGCATTGACGAAGAAGTCGTCGTACCCCAGCCCGAGCTGCTGGTAGAGCGCGCGCTGCATCTGCTCCGCGCTCATGCGGGTGATGCGCGGGGCGTCGCGGTCCGGCCGGGCATCGCGCTGCTGCGTGCCGAGCCCCTGAATCCAGGCTCGCACCGCCTCCACGGTGAGCTTCGCGGTGCCCTCCGAGACGAGCTGCGCGTAGGTCTTCTGGCCGATGGGCATCTGCTTGAAGGCGCCGGTTCCCCGGCCCTCCAGCAGCCGCAGCAGCTCGCTTCCGTCGGGGTCGCCGGCCTTCACCAGCCGCGCATCCGCGACGAGCAGGTCCTGGAAGGCCTCCACCGAGGCGAAGTAGCCGCGCGCGCCCTGTGCATGGCAGCCCTCGCAGTGCGGTTTGAGGCCCTCCATGACGCGCAGGGTCTCCGAGGTCGCCGGCGTGCCGCACGCCGACTGCGTCTGGGAGCGGGGGGTGGACGGCGTCACCTCCGAGTTACAGGCGGCCATCCAGGGGAGTACGAGGAGCCATGCGTAGCGGTTCATGTCAGCGCCCCCTCTGGAAGAGGTCCGACTGCGTGAGTGCCTTGACGTACGGGCGGGCCTTGCGGCCCCCTGAGATGAAGCGCGCCACCTGGTCCTCCAGGTAGCCCGCCTCCTTCGCCGGGTCGATGTCCCGCCCCATCACCTGCGCGTGCAGGTGACGCACGACACACCGGTCGAACGAGCCCGAGGCGACGATGAGCTTGGCGAAACCCAGCGGCCCCACCGTCCCGTCACTCGTCTGGCCCAGCAGGCTCTGCTCCGCCGGGAGGAAGTCGATGAAGACGGCCTCCGGATTCGCGTCGGCCTGGGCCTGCGTGACGGGTGTCAGCAGCGTGTCCGGCATGTACCAGCGGTTCCAGTGGCTGAACGGGTCCGAGTGATAGGGGTACTCGCCGGTGCGCCACCGCGCGGGCCAGTGCCACACCTTGCCCACACCCGGCATCGGGTAGGTCGCGCCATGGCCCTCGAAGCCGTGCCCCATCTTCGCGAAGCGCTTGAAGTGGATGGCCGCGGGGTCCAACCGGCGGTGGCAGTGCTGGCAGGTCCCCTCCGTGCCCGGGTCCCTCTTGTACTCGTTGAACTCCTGCCCCTGCGGCGGGGAGAGCTCCTCGCAGGCCAGCATCTCCAGCGCCCGCGCGCCGCGCACGCGCTCGCGGGGGTAGGCGCTGAGGAAGCCGAGGCTGGTGAGCATGCCCGCGGCGGGGATGCCCTTCATGGCCGTGGACTGCGTGCGCGGATCGTACCGGTAGTCTCGCTCCTCCAGGAAGAAGGGGTTGCGGGCCGGCACGGAGTACTCGCGCCAGGCCGTCGGGTCGCCCTGGCGGTGGCCGGGGTCGACCGGTGCGCTGGCGAAGCGCGACGGTCTCCACCAGGAGTCGTCCTCGAGCAGGTACGTCAACTCGCCGGCGAGGCCCTGCATGACGTAGGCGGCCTGCAGGCGCGTGGGGCCCACGGAGTAGTTGCCGAGGATGAGGTCCGTCATCGGCCGGTCGTGCCAACCGAGGTGCGCGAACAGTCGGGCGGGTTCCTCGGCGACGAGTCGCCGCTGCCCTTGTGGACTGTGAAGCCCGTAGTCCTCCCAGCCCGGATAGCTCCCTGTGTCGGCGTGGCAGCGCGCGGCGGCGGGCCCGCAGCCACAGTTCGCGACGGGGCCCGCGGTGGCGCAGTTCACCGTCACCGGGAAGCCGCTCGCGTCGTAGGTCTGCCCCGTGGGCGACACGCTCGCCGCGAAGCCCACCAGCACCGTCGTAGCGCCCGGGGCCCACCACGACTCGAGGGTGCGCTCCTCCGCGGGCGTGCCATCCGGCTTCAGGCCGTGACAGGCATCCTTGTCGTCGCGGAAGTACTTCCACGCTCCAGCCTTCGGCGTGCCTTCGGGGCACCGGACGATGGAGCGCTGCTGCTGCAGGCCATACTCCGGCGGATCCGCCGACGGCCCCACGGGCGGGATGTTGAACCAGTCCCGCGCCGTCTCGAACAGCGTCCGGTAGAAGGTGGGCTCCTGGAGCGTCCGGTCCACGAAGGTGGAGACGTAGGCGCGCTGCGCGGCCTCGTTCCCGGCGGCCTCCAGCGCGGCGTACTCCTCATCCGTCGGAGGCTCGCCTCTCAGCGCCAGCGCGCTGCGCCGCAGCAGGCGGCTGGGGACGAGCACGTCGGCCGGCACGCCCGCGTCGGAGCCATCCTCGGGCGGGGGCTCGACGCAGCCGGCATCCTCGCCATTCGGAGTGGGTCTCGCGGGCCCGATATTGCCGGAGCAGCCCAGCCAGAAAAGGAACGGTAGGAGCCACAGCAGCGCGCACGCGTCTCGCGCGGTGGCCAGCCCTGGGGGAGGGAGCTTTCGATGGGGCATCCGCAGCCCTTTGGCAAGTCACATGCCGTGGGGCATTCACGCGAACGCTCCGAGTGTGCAGGGGGCAGTTTCCAAGTTCCTGCGCCGTGGCGTAACGGGGAGTGTCCACCACAGCTTGAGGTCCGCGCGCTACATCCGACGCACGTTCTGGCATGTGGACTCCGTGCGCGAGAGAGGCGGGAGTTCTCTTGCATTCTTTCTCGCTGAAGCCGTGCGTTCCGTCAGGACGCGCACGCGTGTCCAGGCAACGCGTCATCCCTTGTTTCATCCCTGGGTTCCCCAGGCGTGCGCTCTCACGCCGCGCCTGAACGCGCGCTGGCACGTTCCACGCAAAGTCCTGGGCCGCGCGCCGCTGATCACGGGCGCCCATTGAATCCCCTCCCTGGACTGCCATGCCCTCCTCGCGCGCCCCCAATCAGGTCCCCCCTCAGCGGCCTGCCCAATTCGCTTCGACTGACGTCGGCTCGCTCAGGCAGAGCATCAATCTCTTCCGAGGCTCGGTGAGCTACCAGCGCCCGCTGGTCCAGCTCCCGGGGAAGCTCGGAGACGACACGCTCGCGGTGGACCTGGGCCTCTCCTATGACAGCTCCATCCACCTCGCCGCGACGCGCTGGAACCTCGACGCGCCCACGGGCGTGGCCGGCCTGGGATGGATGCTCCCTCGCGAGCGGATCATCGCGGAGTCCGACGGCGCCCTGTCGCTCGCCGCGCGGCGCTTCAGCATGGAGTCCGGTGGCGCTCGCAACCGGCTGGTGCCCACGCCCCGCCCGTGGGTCCGCGCGATGCTGGACGCGGCGCTGACCTCGCGGCTGGGCGGGCCCACTGTCTCGCAGGAGCTCATCGCCGCCTTCGCTGGGGCCGGTCTCCCCCTGTCCACCCAGGCCACCGTCAGCGGGCAGGGCCCCTGGGACGTGGACGATCCCGTCCACGAGCAGTCCTTCGTCCTGTCCGAGCAGGCCGGCGCGGACGGCGCGGCGGTGCTCGCGGTGGCGGCGGGCGGGCTCGGCTTCGAGCCGCAGGACTTCAGCTTCTGGCGCTTCCGCTACTACCCGGCCTACGAGCGCTGGGTGGCGGTGGATGACTCGGGCACGCAGCGGGTCTTCGGCGGTGGCGTCTCCGTCACTTCCCAGGGCTTCGCCACCAGCACCGGCCACGGCATCGAGTGGGGCGTGCGCTTCGGCGGCGCGCAGGGCAACTGGGTGGGCAGCTCGACGCGCCGGGAGGGCCAGGCGCAGTACGCGCACGCGTGGAACCTGGTCGCGCGCGTGGACCGCTACGGCGACCGCGTCACCTACGCGTACGACGCCGTCGAGCAGCGCGTGGGCGCCGAAGGGCTGCCGTACACCAAGGCCTGCTACCTCTCGCGCATCACCGGCGTGGGCGGCCGCAGCGTGGCGCTGGACTACGCGCCCAAGTGGTACACGGCCACCGTCCACGAGTACCAGGACCCGCACAAGGTGCTCGTGCCCGCCGCCGACGGCGTGGCGCCGGAGAACCTCACCACCCCCAACGCCTTCCAGGACCGCTACGAGACGCAGTACCTCGACCGGCTGCGCGTCCTGGACGACGCGGGCCGCGAGCTGTACCGCGTGACGCTGGACTACGCCCCGCCGCGGGCACTGCCCGGCACACCCGCCGCGTCGTCCGCCGACCTCTGCAAGCGCTTCCTCACGGGCATCACCGAGCAGGACCCGTCCGGACGCAGCCTGCCCGGCTACGTGTTCGGCTACGCGCTGGAGGACGACGCGACCCACCCGGGCGCGCTCACACGCGTCACCTATCCCGAGGGCGCCACCGGCACCTTCACGTACGACGGCGCCATCCCGCTGGACATCTGCGAGCGGGACCTGACCGTCACGCCGCCCGCGGGCTTCGGCGCCACCGGCAACACGCCCTTCGTCTGGCAGGGGCCGGACTACGCCGTCACCTGCTGGCTGGATGCACAGCGCAAGCGGCTGAGCCTCCAGGTCCACACGTGGACGGGACGCTGGCAGCGCTCCACGACCTACGAGGGGCTCGCCTATGAAGGGGAGAAGGCGCTGGACGCGGACTCGCTCGCGGGCATCACCTCCACGGACTTCTTCGGGCTGACCTTCCGCGTCGGCGACGAGGTGCGCGTGCTGCCCTTCCGGCGCAGCACCCTGCGCGCGTGGGAGTGGGCGCCGTACGCGGGCGGGGACGGCACCTCGTGGCTGTCCTTCCCGAAGGCGACGGGCGCCCGGCTCGCCGCCGGAGAGCGCTTCCTCCTGGCCATCGTCTCCGGCTTCGACGGCGCGGGTGACAGCCTCTACCGGCTCACCTGGGACTGGCAGCGGCGCGCCTGGGATGGCGGGGATGCGCCCGCTCTGAAGAATGGACGGACGCTGCAGGTGCTCGCGCGCGGCGAGCGCTACCTGCTGTGGCAGCACCTCAACGGCAAGGGGACGGTGTCGCTGGCGTGGCTGGACGGCGACCACCGGTGGAGCGATGGCGGCTCCCTGGACGTGGACCTGGGGCCCCGGCAGACGGAGATGTCCTGGGCGGACGGCCCGTCCATGGTGGCGTGGTGCGAGGCCACGGACTCCAGCGCCACCGGCCGCTACGCGCTGCGCGTGCGCCGCTGGGACGCGGACTACCGGTTCCAGGAAGGGCAGGGCGTGGACGCGGAGAACCTGCGCCTGTCCTCCGTCACGCAGGTGCCCCTGCCGTCCTGGCCGCCGGCGCCGTCCGTGTCCGGCAACGAGCTGGTGGGGACCGACCGGTACCTGTGGCGCTTCGATGGCGTGGACTGGAACACCTCCGAGGCGCTGACCGACCAGGGACGCGGCCGGCCGGGCTGGCTGGCCTACGCGTACGGGCGCGACGTGGTGCTGCAGGTGCTCAACGTGTCGGATGGCATCACCACGCGGCTGCTCGCGTACGACGCCGACAGCGGCACCTTCGCCCGCGCGCCGAGGACGCTGCCGGCCCTGCCGCCGGGGGAGGACTCCGGCTACCCCGCGGCCACCGGCGAGGACTTCATCGTCGCCGCCAACACCGTCTGGTACCGCGGCGCCGCGCCCGGATGGAAGGGGCCGGAGAGCGAGCAGCCCGTCTACGAGGGCGCTCCGGAGGGCACGGACTCCTTCAGCGTCGTCGACGCGGCCCCGGACTTCACGGGGTGGCGGCTGCCTCCGGGCGCGGGGGCCGCGCGCATCGCCCTGGCGCTCTTGGAGAACGGCCGCGCGAAGGCCACCTCCACCATCGCCGGCCAGACGTTCGTCAGCCCCTTGTCTCCGGAGGGACTGCTGTCTCCGCCTCGCGCGGGCAAGAGCCCCGCGGGCCCCGCCACCCTCGTCACCTACCCGCAGACGGCGCCCGACTTCGAGCGCGCGCCGAGCCTCACGCTGCACCGCTTCGTGGGCGGCGACATCCAGGGGCCGCTGGTGGACTACCCGGTGCGCTCGCTGTCCATCGACACCGGCCTGGGCGAGCCGCTGCGCTCCGTGTGGAGCTTCGACCGGGTGAGCGCCGCGTGCGACCCGTCCGGCGAGGTCATCAAGTACTACCGCTCCACGGCCTGGGATGGCTGTGACGACCCGTCCGCCGCGCAGGGCGGCCGGACCGTGGCGACCTACGACAACGGAGCCACGGCGGAGGGACTGAGCATGCTGGACGGCCAGCCCCTCCAGACGCTCACCTTCGAGGGCGCCGCGCTGTTCGCCGCGCCTGTCTCCGACGCCCTGGGCCTCACGCCCGACGTACCGCCGGGCACCCCCGTGCCGCAGGCCCTGCGCGCGCTGTTCCCGGCCGAAGCGGCGCTGTCCGCCCAGGCCGTCTACGAGGCCCGCCGCGCCGACGGACGCTACCTGTACTGGTCCGTCGAGGACCCCGCCACCGGGCGCCGCTACACGGTGGACAGCGACGAGGACCCGAAGTCTCCCACGGCGGTGCGCGGCTACACCGGCCGACTGGTCGCCAGCGAGACGAACACCTGGGAGGTCTTCACGTCGCGCGCCGGCTTCACGTCACTCCAGGACGCGGTCCAGGGAACGTGGAGCGAGGTGATGCTGCATGGCGCCTACGTGCGGCCGGCGAGCATCCGCTCCATGAAGGACGGCCTCGCGCTGGAGACGCGCTACGGCTACCTGGGAGGCCTCCCCGCGCCGCTGACGGGTGGCACCACCTCCGAGTCGTTCGACACACGCGACGTCCACGGCGTGACGTGGACGACGGAGATGGCCACCACCTTCGCCGCCGCCGTGCCTGCCTGGCGCGCCCTGGCGTGGGAGAACGTGCTGACCTCCGTCGCGCAGATGCGCACCCGGGTGTGGCCGAAGGACGGCGTGGACGCCGTGTCCGCGTGCGCCGCCACCACCTACGGCCCGTTCGAGACGGCTGGAGGTTGCACGGTGCTCGACGTGTCCGCCCGCTACGACTGGGGCGGCCCGACGGCACCGTCCGGCGCCCGGTTCCCGTTCGGCGCGGCCACCGTTCCTCCGGAGTGGTTCATGCGCACGCGCATCCTGACGCGCGACGCACGGGGCATCGCCACGCTGTCGCAGGACGCTTCAGGCGTGGCGCACTCCACCCGGGTGGATGCCACCGGGCAGCTGCCGCTGCTGATGGTGACGAACGCGGACCTGGCCGCGCAGGAGGCCGACGCCTGCGGCTTCGAGTCGCAGGAGCCGCTCTCCGCGTGGACCTTCACCGGAGGCGCCGCCGTCACTCCGGAGCGCGCCCACACCGGCGTCCGCTGCGCGTGGCTGCCGGGCGGTAACGCCGCCGTGGAGCGCGCACCGCTGACGCCCGCGGACAACGCGCGCACCTACGTCGCCGGCTGCTGGTACGCACGTCCCCGCGACGCCGCGGCCGGTGCGTCGCCCGTGCTGATCATCACCGTGACCTCGGGCAGCACGGTGGTGGGCGAGCCCCTCCGGATCGCGCTGGACGACACCTCCGGGCGCTGGGCCTGGGTGCAGGCGGCCGTTGCACTGGGCGAGCATCACGCGCGCCTCGCGTCCGACAGCCCGCTCTCCGTCAAGCTGCGCGTCGAGGCGGGCGGCGGCGAGCTGTGGGTGGACGACGTGGGCTTCTACCCGCGCGACGCCAACGTCATGGCGCAGGCCTTCGAGCCGGGGACGCAGAAGCTGACGGCCAACGTGGGCCCCGGAGGCCTGACGTCCCGGGCGCTCTATGGCCCCACCCGGCGCATGGTGGGCCAGGTGCGCGCCAACGGGTCGCTGAAGGGCGTGCAGCTGGAGTTCAGCTCCCGCCAGCGCAACGCCGCCTTCGAGCCGGGGGATCCGAACGCCCAGGTGGTCATCCAGGCCACGCGCGGCGGCACCGCGCAGACGTTCCGCGACGGCGAGGCATGGCGTGACGGATGGACGCCCTCGGCGGAGGGCGCCTGGCGCGCGGCCTCGGGCCTGCTGCTGCACGAAGGCACCACCGGCGCGTCGCTCACCGCCACCTCGCCGGAGGCGGAGGCGTGGGCCCTCTACGTGGAGCCCACCGCGGTGGACGGGGGCCCGGTGCGGTTGTCGCCCGGCTTCGGCTTCACGGTGGGCACCGCCGCGCGGCTCTCCTGGGACGGCGGCTGGCGTCTGGAGGTGAGCGGGCAGGGTGTCTCGCCCGTGGGCGCGGGTGCCTCCAGCCCGGCCTCGCTGCTGCTGGTGGTGACGGGAGGCCGGCTGCTGTTCTGGACGGACGGCGGACTGGTGTTCTCCGTGGCGGCGGGCGTGCGCGGAAGCGCGGCGCTCACCTCGGGCACCGGAGCGCTCGGCCTGCGCAACCTGGCGTGGATGGAGGGCCCGGTGATTCAAGCGCGCCTGCAGGACTCCACCGGCGCGGACCGGCAGCTCCAGGCGCTCGGGGGGGACACGTACCTCGTCAACCAGCTCATCGAGGACGCGCTGGGGCGCACCATCGTGAAGACGAAGTCCGTGCCTGGAGACTTCGGCTCGGGCGCGGCGCTGGCCCCGCTGCTCTACCGGACGGGGCTGGTGGACCTGCCGGCCTTCCAGGCCTCGCTCGCGGGCAGCGGCGTCATGGCCGGCGACGCGACGGACTACTGGAACGGTCAGCCAGGCCGCTCCGCGGACGGGGGCTACCCGTACTCGCGGCGCCTGCTGGAGGCGTCACCGTTGGGGCGCACCGTGGAATTGGGCCTGCCGGGCGCCTCGTGGTCCATCGTCGACCCGTACACCACGCCCGCGGACTCACGGCCCACGACGAAGGTGCGCTACGCGCCGGACGCGGCGGTGCTGCCGGGGTTGGACCTGCCGGCCACCGACTTCCGCGTCACCACGCTCATCTCCCCCGTGGGCGAGCGGCGCCTGAAGGTGCGTGACGCGAAGGAAGCCGCGCTCGCCGTGCTCGTGCCGCTGCGGGACGACTCCACGTACGTCTCCGCGATGGACCTGGGCATGCAGCCCACGGGCACGCGCACGCGCGTCATCCTCCCCGACGGCTGGCGGGATGGCACGGACAGGGCCATCGTCCGTGACTACGACTGCCTGGGCCGGCTGCTGCGCGAGTCCACTCCCGACGCGGGGGAGACGCGCTACGTCCATGACCGGGGCGGGCGCGCGCGCTTCGTCCAGACCGCGGCGGACGCGGCCGAGGGCCGCATCAGCTGGACGACCTACGACGCGATGAGCCGGATGACGGCGCGCGGCCACGTGGCGGCCGAATGGAACGAACCGCTGCTGCTCGAGCGCGCGGAGCTCCCGGGCTGGCCGCTGACGGATCCGGACTCGGGCGCGGTGACGACGGGCGTGTGGCGCTACGACGGCGACGGCTGGGACCCGCTGGCGCTGGGACAGCTGGTGGACTCCCGCTCCCAGGACACGGGGGCGCCCGCGACGGTGGACTCCTCGTACCGCTGGACGCCGCTGGGACAACCCGCGGCGCGCACCCTGCGCGTGACGTGGGACGACGGCGAGGAGGCCGCGCCGCTGGAGGTGACGTTCGGCTACGACAACACGAACGCGCTGGTGCACCTGGGCCTGCCGCGTGAGCTGTTCCCCCAGCCCGGGCCGCTGCACTACGGCCGCGACGTCCAGGGCAACATCACCTCCATCCAGGACGAGGCGGGCACGGAGCTGGCCTCGTTCGGGTGGGATGCGATGGCGCGCGTCCGCACCAGCCGCTCCGGCCCCGTGAGCTGGGAGCTGGACTACGACTCGCCGGGCCACCTGCTGCAATCCACCGCCGCCGCCGGGACGAGCGCCACGCAGGCGTACACCTTCGCGCCCGACAGCAACGTGCGCGGCGCCAGCGCGGTGCTCGGCACGCAGCGGGAGCAGCTCGCCTATGGCTATGACGGGCTGGGCCGCATCACCGCCTCCGACACGGTGGAGGGCACCGATGCCGCCGAGCGCTTCCAGTACAACGAAGACCTCAACGGCAACATCCACGAGCTCTCCGGCGCGAGCCTGTCGTACGTCCCGGGCGGCAACCGGCTGGACACGGTGGCGTGGCCGGACGGCGGCGAGACGGCGTTCACCTGGCGGGCCGACGGCACCGTGTCGTCGCGCCGCACGCGGGGCACCGGACCGGTGGACCTGGACTTCGCCTACGCGCCCGGCATGGCGCTGCCCCGGCAGATCCACGTCCGTCCCGGCGCCAGCGACGCGAGCACCGTCGAGTACGCCTACGACGCAGACGGCGTCCGCGTGGCCACCCGGGTGAAAGGCCCCGGTGGCGAGGAGCGCGAGGTGCGCTTCCCGGGGGAGAACCAGCCGCTGTTCGTGACGGGCGGGAAGAGCGGCACCGTGCTGTACGTGCCGGGCCCCACGGGCTGCCCGCTGGTGTACCGCGACGGCGTCCGCTACCACGCCTCCAGTGACCGGCTGCGCTCCACGCGCGCGCTGTTCGATGCACAGGGCACGCTGGTGGAGGGCTTCGGTTACACCGCCTTCGGCGCGGCACGGGAGACGACGGGCGCCGCGCCGTGGATGCGCCTGCGCTTCTCCGGCGCCGAGTACGACGCGGAGACGGGCCTCTACAACCTCAACGCCCGCCTCATGGACCCGGTGCTGGGCCGCTTCTACGCGCCGGATCCCGCGGACGAGTTCCCCAGCCCCTACACCTACGCGGGCAACCACCCGACCACGCGGGTGGACCGCACGGGCGCCACTTCGGAAGGCGTCCGCGCGATGGTCGTCGTGTTCTCTGGCGCCGTCGCCGCCGTGGGGACCGTGGCGGGGCTCGCCCTCGACGTGACGACGATGGGGAGAACGGCGGGGCTGTCGGCGCTCGCGAGCATGGTCTCCGCAGCCGGCTGGAACGGCATGACCTACGCGCTGACCACCGACGACTTCAGCTGGGGGGAGTTCACCGGCACGGTGGCCGTGGGGGCGGTGAGCGGCTTCATCCGTGGTGGCATCTCCGGTGGCATCCAGGGACGCGCCAGGAAGGGCCGGGAGGAGAAGGTGCGGGGCGGCTTCCAGCAGCGGGCCTCCACGTTGGCCGACAACGCGGCGAGGCCGGACGCCTCGTTCGGGACGAAGGCGAAGAAGTGGATGTCCGAGGCCACCTACTGGGACAAGTTGGAGAAGAGGCTCAGCCCCACGCAGGACGCGTGGCAGCAATTCATGGTGGCCCTGCCGCACAGCGCGATGGGCAACACCATCGGCTACGCCGTCGCCGGACTGGTTTCGATCCCGCTGACCAACCTGGCGACGCTCATCGTCACCGGTGAGAACGAGTTCGGGGTGGACTGGAAGGACGCCGCCAACGTCATCCTGGACGGGGTCTGGGGGCTGACCGTGGGCGTGGGCGGGACGTCGTTCGGCTACGTCACGAATCGCTACCAGCTCAAGGAGCGGCTGACGCGCAAGCTCGGGTCCGCGGCCAGAAACCTCCAGGGCGGACTGACCGGCCCGAGCGTGCTGGGCAGCTCGAGTGCCATGGACCTGGGGCCGTCCGGCGCGCTCATCGGCATCATGGGAATTTCCTGAGGAAGAAGGAGAGTCGATGCGAATCTGCGTGAAGACCGCGGTGATGCCCAAGGACAAGACCTGGGCGTCACCCATGAAGGTGGACTTCAGTGAGGACCTGCTGCCCGGTGAGCGCGTGCTCGGGGCGATGGCGGGGCTGAGCTACTTCCGGCTGTATTACGCCGACAACGGCTCCACCTCCGAGGCGGTGGGGCAGGCCAGCGTGACGCTGGTGCCGAACCTCACCGAGGACGCCGTCCACGTGTCGGCGTCGCTGGTGATGACCAACTACGATGGCGCGGAGGCGGCCTGTTCAACGGACGGCAGCGGGCACGACAGCTTCGTGCGCATCACCGTGGTCGCCGTGCTCGGGCTGTCGAACCCCGCGTACCAGGCGGTGGCGGGCAACCTCTACGGGCTCTCCGGACAGTGGGGCGAGGCCATCCCCATCGCCTCCGCTTCGGCGGACGCCCGCGCGTTCCTCGCCGGCTTCTACCTGGAGGGCAGCAGCGCGAAGGAGGTGAGCAGCCTGTCCTTCACCACCTCCGTGGAGAAGCCCGGCGGCGCCCAGGCGAAGGTGAGTGGGAAGGCGACCCAGAGCGGTGACGAGGAGCGGACGGGAACGGCCGACGTGGCCTTCCTGTCCACCGACGGGCTGTCCTACTACCGGGTCCTCTCCATCGACACGTCGTCCAGCAAGTGGACGGAGGTCGACGACGAGCGCGACGGCGTGACGTGCGCGTTCAGCGTGACGCCCACCCTGGATCCGGGTGAGACGGTGCGCCGGGCCGGGGTGCTCCTGCAGAACGTGAACATCAACTTCGAGCGGGACAAGACGAGCGACCTGGAGCTGTTCGAGGCGGGCGTCACGAGCGACACGCTGAGCATCTCGAATGGGAAGACCATCTCCGGGTCGCTCATCCTGAACATCTTCAACTCGCGCTCGGGAGACGACTACGGCATCGCGCCGCCCCCCACGAGCAACCTGACGGCGTTCGTCATCGCCGAAATCACAAGGCCGCGGCCTGGAGGTGCGTCATGAGCTGGGAAATCGGTCGCAAGGAAGTGGTCTCCGGAGACACGGCGACGTTCGACTTCTCGGGCGACGTGGGGCTCGCGCTGTATGGCATCTCGCGCTTCGACATCAACTTCGCCACCAGCGCTTCGGGAGGAAACCTGGGGGGCTCCGCCATCTCCGGGTTCGGCGTGAAGCTGACGCGGGAGAACGCGGGAGAGGACAGCCGGCGGCAGGTCAAGGTGAAGGCGGAGGTGTCGGGCACGCCGCTGTCGTCCGCCAAAGTGTGGATCACCGTCATCGCCTGGGTCGGAGGAGAGTCCAGCACGCTCTATGTCGTGAGCGGCGAGGAGCTGGCGACGGGACAGATGTCCAGGCCCGAGGCCGTGGTGTCCCTGCCGGAGTTCTCCGCCGCGGTGCTGTCGGGCTTCAAGCTCGACTTCGACTCGGGCAGTCACAACGTCAGCGGCGTGGGCGCGTCGGCGGGCATCTCGGCGTCCCTCACGGCCCCGGGCAGCGCCTACGTCACGGGCGCCGCGACGCTGACGGGCAAGGGCGCCTCCAACTGCACGGTGAGCCCGTCGGGGCTCGTGCTGGGCAGCGCGCAGGAGAAGGCGTGGTTCGGCATGGTCACCGACGCGTCGACCTACACCGTCACCGACACCAACTGGGGGACGACGAAGCTGCGGGTGGACACGGGCTCGGGGGTGCCGCTGCAACATACCGCGGTGCTGCTCCAGTCCTTCTTCGGGCGCTTCAGCGCGACGAGCCTGGGCCCCACGCCGCTCAGCTCGGTGACCATGGGCGCGGGCGAACCGGCGGCGGTGTCAGCCGAGCCCGGCGTCTTCGAGTTCGACTCCACCCGGTGGCTGGCCGACTGCACCACCATCGTGAACACGGGCAAGGCGATCTGGACGGAGGCGCAGACGTACTCGGCCGTCTACGTCTGGGCCGCGCTGGGCTGAAAGCCGGTCGCTTCGTGCCAGGAGAGGGCGGGGCGCTCAGGGG
>NZ_RAWK01000599.1 GCF_003612165.1 Corallococcus aberystwythensis
GTTATCGGTTCTTACGATGAAATCACTGGAATTGGTCACCGCGTTGTTCACGGTGGAGAAAGATTCCCTGAATCCGTTTATATTGATGACCAAGTAATTAAAGATATTGAAGCTCTATCTGAACTTGCACCGCTTCATAACCCAGCGAACGTTACTGGTATTAAAGCATTCCGCAAGATTTTACCAGACGTTTTTTCAGTGGCTGTTTTCGATACAGCTTTCCATCAAACAATGCCTCCAGCAAGTTATCTTTACAGCCTGCCATACAGCTATTATGAAGACTATGGTATCCGTAAATACGGTTTCCACGGTACAAGTCACAAATATGTATCCGAACGCGCTGCAGAACTTTTAGGACGTCCTGTAGAAGAATTACGTTTACTAACTTGTCACCTTGGTAATGGTGCTAGTA
>NZ_RAWK01000600.1 GCF_003612165.1 Corallococcus aberystwythensis
GGTTTTCCACGCCTGGCTGGTAGGCGACAAAAATAAACAGCAGGCTGATGATCCCGGCGCTGGAGGCCCAGGCCAGCTTGATGAAAAACAGATTGAAGGCGAAGTTCATGCCGGAAGAACGTACGCGGGTTTTCCACTCGCCGTAGTCATCGGCAAAGGCCATCAATGAGAAGTGCAGTGGCAATGTGAAGCCAAGAATCACGCCATTACCGAGGATCACCACCAGCCACAGCGTTTGATAAGCCGGGCTGGAGGGCAGGAACCACATCAACACCGCCAGTGCAGCGAGGAGCAGGTTGGTGTAGTAGTAAATTTTGACGGTATCGAAACGCCGCGTTAATGGGCTGACAATCACCGAGCCGATAATGGAGGCGAAGGTGACCATGGTGAAGAACAGCGACGTGTAGCCC
>NZ_RAWK01000601.1 GCF_003612165.1 Corallococcus aberystwythensis
GTCATCGGCTCGGGTACGTAGACGATATCGTCGCGCGAACCCAGGGCCACCAGCAGTTGCGTGGTGGTGGTTTTCCCCATCCCGTGGGGACCGTCTATATAAACCCGCAGTAGCGTGGGCATTTTCTGCTCCGGGCGGACTTCCGTGGCTTCTTGCTGCCGGCGAGGGCGCAACGCCGTACGTCGGTTGCTATGGCCGCGAGAACGCGCAGCCTGGTCGAACGCAGACGCGTGCTGATGGCCGGGGTACGAAGCCATACGCGCTTCTACAAGGCGCTGGCCGAAGAGGTGCGGGAGTTTCACGCCACCAAGATCTGCGGCACGCTGTTGACGCTGTTAAGCGGGTCGCTGCAGGGTCGCTCGGTGTTCGAGGCCACACGCGTCACCTTAATATGCGAAGTGGACCTGGGA
>NZ_RAWK01000602.1 GCF_003612165.1 Corallococcus aberystwythensis
ATATAACACAGTAGCCCAATTTTATAGAAATGACAGTAGCAAGTTTGATTCTGCCCATGAAGTAATGGCTTGTATCGAATTGTTAAGAAGTCAGATTAAAGTAAAAACACAACAAAGAATAGGGCGCAAACGAGTAGATTTTATTTTGCCAGACATGAAGGTTGTATTAGAGATTGATGGAGGGCACCATCGTTTTAGGATTGGTAAAGATTCAGAACGAGATGTGTTTATCCTTAATACTTTGAATAAATCTGAACACGGTTGGGAAATTATTAGAATACCAACTAGATTTATTGAACAAAATATTAGACGTCTTGTTCCTTCTATTAAAGCATTATATAAAGAACGTCAAGAACTAAGAAACAAACATAATGGGTTCATTCCGTCTTATTACTCAAGAACAAATAAGA
>NZ_RAWK01000603.1 GCF_003612165.1 Corallococcus aberystwythensis
CCATCAATGATCTAGCGAATGTAGAAATATCTGCTCCTTCGCTAAATGTTCAAGATTTAATAGTCAAGAGTCTCAAAGCTTTTGATGACAAAATCACAACACTTTCATCCATGAACCAAACCTTGGAACAAATGTCCCAAACCCTGTTCAAATCCTGGTTTGTGGATTTTGATCCAGTGATTGATAACGCTCTGGATGCAGGAAATCCAATCCCGGAAGCCCTGCAAACTCGCGCCAAATTGCGTCAAAAAGTACGTAATAGTGCAGATTTTAAACCGCTTCCGGCGGAAATTCGCTCGCTTTTCCCAAGTGAATTTGAAGAAACGGAGTTGGGTTGGGTGCCAAAGGGGTGGAAAGAAGGGACGCTTCCAGAGATAGCTTTTATAAACTCCACATCGTGGACTAATAA
>NZ_RAWK01000604.1 GCF_003612165.1 Corallococcus aberystwythensis
ATGCCAACGGCTCGGCTCCCCTTTTTTGTTCATTTGAATACAACGCAAATGGCAATGCAAGAAGCATGCGCAATTCGAGGAAAAGATTTTGCGCTGCGGGAAACTGGTGAAAATCTGGGCATTTAAAGTGATGCGGTGCGGCATGGCGGATCGTGGATCTCGATGCTTGCGCAAAATCTGAGCATGTGATTGTTTTTCGTTCGGCCTGCTGCATAATTTCACCCTTAACTCGACTCCGCTTTAAGGGTGAAATTATGCCGCAATGAAAGTGCTACAACGTCCTTTGCGCCTCTCGAAAAGACGCGCGGCGCTGTAGGCGCTCGAATATGGTCATGCGCGGGCAACCGCCGGCTGGCGCTACGGCCACTGGATCGCTGCCATCAGCGAAATTTCAGATAAGCATCAACGC
>NZ_RAWK01000605.1 GCF_003612165.1 Corallococcus aberystwythensis
AGTCTAGACCACGCGCGTGCCGCGTGCGCCTCTGGCGCTCGAGCTGACGAGGCCCGGCGGCATATTTCGTGGTTCACCGGGGGGCATGAGAGAGCCCGTGGCGCAGCAGGGGGACGGACTTGGTGAAAAGCACCTCTCGACGGTACGGGTCTCCCTTATCGCGTCCGTCGCCGCGCTGGGCGGCTTCCTGTTCGGGTTCGACACCGCCGTGATCAACGGCGCCATTGGCGCGCTGGAGAGGAACTTCACAGCGCACGCGGCCGCGGTCGGCCTCTCGGTGTCCTCGGCGCTGCTCGGCGCGGCCGCCGGCGCGGTGCTCGCGGGCAGGCTGGCCGACCGCCACGGCCGGACGCGGACGATGCTGGCGACCTCCCTGCTCTTCGTCGCCAGCGCGGCGGGCTCGGGGG
>NZ_RAWK01000606.1 GCF_003612165.1 Corallococcus aberystwythensis
GTATAAAAGGAGTTGAAAAACCGAACACAAACTCATCAATCCAACAAACAGCAACAACAAACAACAGCCACAACAATCAATACAGCAAACAACAAAGCCAGCTACTGCGGGGTTCCAAGCCTGAGATTCCAGATGAAACTCGTGTTGAGCTTGCTCCTGGGAGTATTGCTCCTGTTCGCCACCTCGGCCAGCATTGGCAAAGCCACCGAAGATTGCAGCCTGACTGTATTCAAGAATGGCTGCTTCTATCCGGATACCTGTGTCCGTCAATGGGGAGATTGTCCCGACATCGACTACTGTGATGGCACCCTTCAACTCACCACTGACGAAAGATGCAAGCCTGCCTGCGTCGGATTCGGAGTGTACTCCAACTGCGCTGTGGATCTCTCGGAGTACAACCTGTTGAC
>NZ_RAWK01000607.1 GCF_003612165.1 Corallococcus aberystwythensis
CCCCTGCTCCAGCTCTTCGACCATTTCCGGCGTTGCCCCTTTTTGCGGGCCGAACACCGCCGCCGCGCCGCGTGCCCCTACCAGCGGATTATTAACATCACATGCGACTTCAATATGGCAGTTCGCCAGACGCGGATCGCATTCATCCATCTCAATACTTGCCACGCGTGCTAAATTGCCGCCGTTAGCCGCCAGCACCTGACCGTAGGCATCAAGGAAACGCACACCGAGCGCCTGCGCCATGCCCATACCGCCGTCAACCGTCGCGCTACCACCAATGCCGAGAATAATATGGCGAATGCCGTTATCCAGCGCATGGCGAATTAACTCCCCCGTACCAAAACTGGAGGCCAGCAACGGATTACGCTTTTCAGGCGCGACCAGCATCAGGCCGCTTGCCGCAGCC
>NZ_RAWK01000608.1 GCF_003612165.1 Corallococcus aberystwythensis
AGATATTGTTGGCGAAGGCCGAGGAAACGCCGGCCAGCACGCCGATCCGTTCGTCGCGGCCGAAGAGGCGTGTGGCGGCGATATGGCCGGCCGTCCACGTGATGGCGACGCCCGAAAAATAGACGATCCAGAGCCGGAAGGGCGAGGCGCCATGAAAATCCGCCTCGGCGATGGTGCGGAAGAGCAGAAGCGGCACGGCGATCTTGAAGACGAATTCGCTGAGCGCTTCGCCAACATTCGACGCCATCAATCCGCTGCGCACGATCACCCAGCCGATGAGAATCAGAATGAAGACGGGAAGGACGTCGAAAATGATGGCTGACATAGGGGAGGCTGCTCTGCGCGGGGGAGTATTCGACGTCTAGCAGCAAACTGCTTGGTTTGAAAAGGCAATCGCCGTCCAAT
>NZ_RAWK01000060.1 GCF_003612165.1 Corallococcus aberystwythensis
CGCCGGGCCCCCGCCCCCATCCGGATCCGGCGAGAGCGACTGGGGCGCCCAGTTCGGCCTGGACGAAGCGCCTCGCGGCCCGCGCACCGCCGCCGCCAGGACGCCGCCGCCCAGGCCTCCGCCCGAAGCCCCAGCTGACGACATGCGCTTCGCGGAGGACGAGGGCCCGCCCGCCCTCACCAGGACCGCGCCCTCGGTCCAGGAGGACGAGGACCCGAGCCTCGCCGCCGGCGCGAGCACCTACGACGAGGACGCGGAGCTCGCCGCGACCACGGACGCGGACACCTCTGGCGCCGACGTGGAGGTCGCCGACGAGCTGCCCTCCACGCCCGTGTCGGAGGAGATTGAAGTCTCCGAGGAGCCGCCCGTCCTCGCGTCCGACCTGGAGTCGGAGCCCGGCGCCGCCTTCGCGGAGACCTTCGCCGCGCTGGAGAAGCGCGAGCCGCCTCCCGTGGCCCGGCCCGCCGCGCCGGCTTCCGAGCCCGCCGCCGGAGCCGGCGTGAATCCGCCCCTGCTCACCGAGTGGGTGCCCACGGTGGCGCTGCCGGGCGTGGCGCCGGGCCAGCCCTTCACGCAGGGCGCATGGGGCGTGGCGCTCGCGGTGAACGGCGAGCTGCTCACGCGGCTGGTGGGGCTGGTCGCGGTGCGCGGGCAGGTCACCTTCGAGCCGGAGATGAAGCGCTTCCGGGGCCGGGCCACGGACAAGCCCTTTGGCGAGGGCGACCAGGCCATGGTGCGCGCCCGGGGGCAGGGGACGCTGCACCTGGAGCCCGTGTCCGGGCGGCAGCTGGTGGCGGTGGCCCTGGATGACGAGTCCGTCTACCTGCGCGACGCGTGCGTCTTCGCCTTCGAGGAGCCCGTTGTCTTCGAGAACGGCCGCGTGCCGTCGGAGCAGGCCCAGGACCTGGACCTCGTGCACCTGCGCGGGCAGGGGCGGGTGCTGCTCAGCCTGACGGGCCCGCTGCGCTCGGTGCCGGTGGCCATGGACGGGCCAGTGACGGTGCCCCTCACGCACCTGGTGGGCTGGGTGGGCAACCTCACCCCCCGCGTGGTGCCGCTGGCGGCGTTCGCTGGCGGGGAGACACTGCGCGGGGCGGTGGAGCTGGGCGGTGAAGGATTTGCCCTCATCGCACTCGGGGTCCGGTAGAACGCGCGCCCATGGCCACCGAGCGAGCCCTCAGGAAACAGCGCAAGCGAGAGGAGCGGGCCCGCCGCCGCGCCTCCCGCCGTCCCAGCATCCTGGTGCAGGAGTTCTGGAACCTGCCCAACATGCTCACGCTGGGGCGCATCCTCATCATCCCGCTGTTCGTCTGGCTCACCTACGACGCGGACCCGCTGCACTCGCTGCTGGCCGGCCTGGTGTTCGCGGTGGCCGCCATCACGGACGTGGTGGACGGCTACCTGGCCCGGCGCTGGAACCTCATCACCGTGGTGGGCAAGTTCATGGATCCGCTGGCGGACAAGCTCATCGCCATGGCCGCCCTGGTGATGATGGTCCGCCTGGGCCGCATCGCGGCCTGGGTCGTCATCGTGCTGCTGGCCCGCGAGTTCATCGTCAGCGGCCTGCGCACCATCGCCGCCAGCGAGGGCATGGTCATCGCCGCGGGACAGGAGGGGAAGTGGAAGACCTCCCTCCAGTTGGTGGGGATCATCTCCCTGTGCGTCCACTACGTGCACCCGCTGGACCTGGGCTTCCGCACCGTCCCCGTGGACTACAACCAGGTGGGCAAGGTGCTCGTGTACCTGTCCGGCGCGTTCTCCGTGTGGAGCGCCGTCGTCTACTTCCGTGCGTTCCTCGGGATGCTTGCCCGGCGGGGTGGGGCGGATCCGGACGCGAAAAGTGTTTGACGTGCCCGAAGGGCCTCTGTATATCCGCCCCACTTCCGGGGCGGCACTGACCGGGCGGTAGGCAGCACGCGACACCAGATGCGGGAATAGCTCAGCGGTAGAGCATCGCCTTGCCAAGGCGAGGGTCGAGGGTTCAAATCCCTTTTCCCGCTCCAAACGAAGCACGCAGCACCGCAGTCGCAGTACCTGATGCGGGAATAGCTCAGCGGTAGAGCATCGCCTTGCCAAGGCGAGGGTCGAGGGTTCAAATCCCTTTTCCCGCTCCAATTGAAGGCCCTCTGGGAAACCAGGGGGCCTTTTTCTTTTCCCAGACGGCCTCATGAGAGGGCGCTCGTCCAGCCGGCCGGACGGGCGTTCGCGTGGATGGCTGGAGACCCGTGCCTGACACCCTCTGGGGCATGAGGTATGGATGGCGCCGCATGCTTCGCAACTTCCGTGAGCTCTACCAGTACCGGGGCCTCCTGCTCAGCCTGACCCAACGGGAGCTGAAGGCGCGGTACCGGAACTCGGTGCTCGGCTTCTTCTGGACGTTCCTCAACCCCATGCTCCAGATGGGCGTCTACTCGCTGCTCTTCACCGTCTACATGCGGCAGAAGATCCCCGGGTACACGTTCTTCGTCTTCATCGGGTTGCTGCCGTGGATCTGGTTCTCCACGTCCCTGGGGGGCGGAGCCAGCGCCATCAGCGACCGGCGCGACCTGCTCACCAAGGTGCGCTTCCCCGCCCAGGTGTTGCCCGCCACGGTGGTGGTGACCAACCTGTGCAACTACGTGCTGTCCCTGCCGCTGATGTTGGGGCTGGGGCTGCTGCTGGGGTACGTGCCCACCTGGCACGTGGTGGCCTTCCCGGTGGTGCTCCTCACCCAGCTGTGCATGACGGTGGCGCTGGTCTACATCGTGTCCGCGCTGAACGTGACGTTCCGGGACCTGCAGCAGATCATCGCGAATCTCCTGACGATGTGGTTCTTCGTCACGCCGGTGTTCTACCGGGTGGACTCACTGCCCCAGGCGGCCCAGGCGCCGCTCGTGCTGCTCAACCCCATGGCGGTGATGGTGACGTCGTACCAGGCCATCTTCTACGAACACCAGCTGCCGCAGCCCGGCCCGCTCCTGATGTGGATGGGCATCTCCGCGGCGCTGCTGTGGGTGGCGGCGGGCATCTTCGAGCGCCGCCGCGAGGACTTCGCGGAGTTCATATGACCACCAGCGCCCTCGCGTCCCAGGACGCCATCGTGCTCCGCAACGTGGTGAAGAGCTTCCGGAAGAGCACCATCCGGCGCGAGTACACCACCATCAAGTCGGAGCTCATCCGCCTCCTGCGCGGCAAGCGCGACACGGACGGCAAGTCCATGATCGAAGCGCTCCGGGGCGTGGACCTGGTGGTGCCCCGCGGCAAGACGGTGGGCATCATCGGGCGCAACGGCTCCGGCAAGAGCACGCTGCTCAAGCTCATCTCCGGCATCTACACGCCCACCACGGGCACCATCGACATCCACGGGCGGATCAGCGCGCTGCTGGATCTGGGCGCGGGCTTCCACCCGGACTTCTCCGGCCGGGAGAACATCCTCATCAACGGCATCATCCTGGGGATGTCGCGCGCGGAGGTGAAGGCGCGCATGGATGAGATCATCACCTTCAGCGAGCTGGGCGACTTCATCGACGAGCCGGTGCGCACGTACTCCAGCGGCATGTACATGCGCCTGGCGTTCTCCGTGGCCACGCACGTGGACCCGGACATCCTCATCATCGATGAAATCCTCGCCGTCGGTGACGAGCACTTCGGCAAGAAGAGCCTGGCGAAGATGACGGAGTTCAAGCGGGCCGGGAAGACCATCGTCATCGTCACCCACGACCTGGGGACGCTGGAGCGCTGGTGCGACCTGGGCGCGTGGATCGACGCCGGGCGCATCCGCGAATTCGGCCCGCCCGCGGACGTCATCCGCAGCTACCGCCGCGCGGTGGCGCTGGCGGAGGAGCGCGGCATGGCCATGGAGGCGCCCGCGCTGGCGTCGGACGGCGGTGCGCTCCCGTCGCTGGCGGCGCCCCAGGACGCGGCGTCCCCCCTCACCGTGGACGCGGTGCGGCTGCTGCACCGGGACGGTGTGGCGGTGACGTGGGTGGACACCGAGGACGGCCTGGAGCTGAGCGTGGCGTACACCGCGCATGCGCCCGCGCCGGAGCTGGGCCTGGGGCTGGAGCTCTCCCGGGCGGACGGCGTGCTGGTGCACACCACGGACACGTTCGCGGAGGAGGTGCCCTTCTGCGCGGCGGCGGCCGGCAGCGGGACGGTGCGCTTCGTGGTGGACCGGCTGGGCCTCACCGCGGGGCGCTACGCGTTCACGGTGGTGGTGCGCGACCGGGCGGGTCAGGTGCGGGAGAAGCGCGAGGCGGCGTGCACCTTCGAGGTGCGCTCCAACGTGCGGGACGGCGGCCTGACGCGGCCCGCGCACCGGTGGATCGTGGAGGGCTCCGCGGCCCGCGTGGCGCCGGTGCGAGACGTCGGCTCGTGAGGGGCCCTGCTTCGGCAGACGGGGGGGCGCCGGGCATCTGGCTGGGCATCGTGCTTTACCGGAACCCGGAACGGGAGCTGGAGCGGCTGTGGGAGTCGCTCCGGTGGAACCTCGAGGCCCCGGGTGCGCCCGCGTTCCGGGTCGTCTGGCTGGACAACTCGCCGGACGATGCGCTGCGCGCGCGGGTGGCGCTGCTGGACGCGGACGCGGACTACCGGCACGCCGGGAGCAACCTGGGCTTCGGGGCCGCGCACAACCGGCTGATGGCGGAGGCCTTCGGCGCGGGCGGGGCGCGGTACTACGTCTGCGTGAATCCAGACGGGCTCCTGCATCCGGACTGCGTACGGGAGCTGGCGCGCGAGGCGGACCGGCGGGCGGACACGGGGCTGGTGGAGGCCCGGCTGTTCCCGGACGAGCACCCCAAGCCGTATGACCCGGCGACGGGCGAGACGACCTGGTGCAGCGGCTGCGTGCTGCTGGTGACGCGGGGCCTGCACGCGCGGGTGGGCGGCTTCGACGAGCGCTTCTTCATGTACTGCGAGGACGTGGACCTGTCGTGGCGCGCGAGGGCGTCCGGGCTGTCCATCCGGGTGGCCCCCGCCGCGCTGGTGCACCACTACACCGTCACCCGCGAAGCGAGCCCGGTGCGCGAGCGGATGGTCCGCCGCAGCGCGGCCCTGCTCGGGGCGAAGTACGGGGACGCGGCCTTCATGAACGCCCGCCTGCGCGAGTACGCGCAGCTGGGCGGCGAGCCCTTCAGGACGCCCGAGGTCCTCAAGCCCGGGCGGCGGCTCGAGGGCATCGCGGACTTCGGGCACCACCTGGAGTTCGCACGGAGGCGCTGGTGAACGCTCTGTCGAAGGAGGCACCCCCGTCCATCGCGTCCGCGCGGTGGATGGCGCTGGTGCTGTCGAGGGCGCGCGCGGGCGCGGCGGTGAGCCTGGTGGGCGCGTCGCCCACGCTGGCCGAGGCCCTGCGGGCCCGGGGCCACTCCGTGCGAGAGCTGCCGGGGCCAGAGTGGAAGCGGGGCAAGGGGCCCGCGCCTGCGCTGGTGGTGCTGGAGGGCGAAGCGGTGGAGCGGGTGCTGGAGACCGGGCTGGAGGCGCTGCGGCGCGCGGCACCGGGGGCCGAGCTGATGTTCGGGCTGCGCAACGCGGGCTCGGCGCGCGCGCTGATGGGAGCGCTGACGGGAGAGGCGCCCGTGCGCGCGGGGCTCTCCGAGCAGCGGGTGCTGCGGCGGCTGGCCGAGGCGGGCTACCGCGTGGCGCATCGCGAGACGGTGCCGTGCACGTCCGAGGGCACGGCGCTGGCGGACGACACCACGCAGGCGCTGCGGGCGCTGCTGGCCCAGCTCTCGCCGTCCACGCAGGTGGAGGAGGGGCTCTACGTCGCGGTACCGGACGGGCCCGTGCGCGAGCCGGTGGCGGGGCTGCTCAGCGTCGTCGTCACGGTGGGCGCGGGGACGCGGGACGCGGCGCTCGACGAGGCCCTCTTCGCGCTGGCAGGTCAGGAGCAACAGCCGCTGGAGCTGCTTCTCGCGGCGCCCGAGGGGGTGGACCTGTCCGTCGCGGAGGCAGCGCTGGAGCGCTACGGCAGGCTGGGTTCGTTCCAGTCGCGCATCGTGCGCGCGCCCTCGAGCGCGTTGACCGCGGAGGCCGTGCGCGAGGCTCGGGGACAGTACCTGGCGTTCCTGGATGCGCGGTGCCTGGTGTATCCGCGTCACTACGTGCAACTGGTGCAAGCGCTCCAGGCGGGCCGCGAAGCCTGGGCGGTGGCGCGGGCGTTCCGCACGGAGTGGGCGTCCGGAGCGGGGACCGCTCCCTACGTGCGCGCGAAGGTGCCGTTCCCCCTGGGCGAGCGGCTGGAGGTGGAGCACCTGGTGGTCCACCCGGAGCTCGTCCACGCGATGGTGATCGACCGCGGCCGCATCGGGCCCTTCCCGGTGGTGACGGAGGCGGGGCTCGGGGACCTGCCCGCGCGGCTGGGCGCGCTGTTCCCCCCGGTGTTCCTGGGCGGCATCGCGTCGTGCGAGGTACGGGGGCCGCCTGAGCCGCCGGCCGTCGCCGCGGTTCCGGGGATCTGGCTGGTGCGCCCCCTGGGCGCCTGGGTGGACGCCGTGGCGCGGATCCGGGATGAAACGCTCCAGGCCCGGGAGTTCCGCCACCGGGTGGTGGACGCGCTGAATGACCGCATCCACGGCATCCCCTGGGTTCACACCACGCTCAGGGCCCTGGCGAACCGGCTCAAGCGCGACAGCGGGCGCTGAGCGGATGGGCACCGCCGACCGCCAGGACCCATCCGGGCCGCAGGAGACGCCAGGGGGCGAGGCCACGACGACGGCCCCTGCGGACCGGGCGCCAGTTGCTGGCACGCCTCCGACGCCCGGACCCCGCGATGGCTCGGATACGACCGAAGGGACGCCCTCTCACGGCCCACGTGCTGCGCCAGGAAGTTCCGATGGCCGGGCGCATCCAATGTCCGGACACCGCGACGGAATGGACACGATCGATCGCAAGTCCACTCATGGCTCACCCACGGCATCGGGAGATGCCGATGGCCGGGCGCCTTCGATGCCCGGACACCGCGACGACATGGACATGACCGACCGCAAGTCCTCTCACGGCGCACCCGTGGCGTCGGGAGATGCCGATGGCCGGGCGCCTCCGATGCCCAGCCACCGTGATGGCTCGGATACGACCGACCGGGAGCCTTTTCACGGCGCACCCACGGAGCCAGACAGCTGCGATGGCCGGGTGCCTCCGCCGCGTGATGTCTTCGTCGAAGTCCTGGGCTTCGACGTACCGCCGTCACACCGCGCGCGCTGGGGCCCGGTCATCACCGCCGCCAAGCGGTGGGGGACGCGGGGGCTGGGGCCCTTGCAGCGGTGGGTGCTGGAGCGGCAGCTGCGCTTCGACGCGCGGCTGCGGGCGTTGATCCAGCAGCCGGAACGGACGCTGCCGGAGCGGGTCCGGACGGAGCTCGCGGCGCTCGCGGACCCGCGGCCCGTGGGGGCGGGATGGAAGCTTCCCTCCGTGCCGGGGCTGGAGGCGCAGCGGACCTGGAACCTCGCGGTCGTGGCCCTGCTCTCCAGCGCCGGGTGGCCGCTTCGGACCGAGGGCGCCTCCGAGGCGTTGGACGCGCTGGAGGCCCGGTGCGATGTGCTGGCGCGAGAGCCCCGCGCGGCGGGCCTTCCCTTGTGGCGCGAGCTGTGGCGGCGGCAGGTCGCCTTCAATCACGCGACCGTCCGCCTGTTGCGCCACATCCTGGGCGCGGCCCGTCCCGCCGTGCTGTTGCCCGCGCCAGAGGGGTACACGCGCGAGGCTCTGGCGCGTGAAGCCCACGAGGTCCGCGCCGCCACCGCCGCGCTCGCCCGACTGGAGCACCGGCCGCGGATCAGCCTGGTCACGCCCGCGTGGGAGACGCCGGTGGACGTGCTCCGGGCGTGCGTCGCTTCCGTGCGCGCTCAGGTGTATCCGCACTGGGAGCTGTGCATCGTGGACGACGGGTCCCGCTCGCCAGCGGTGGCGGACACGCTGCGGGAGCTCGCGGCCGGGGACGCGCGGATCCGCTTCGAGCGGTTGGACTCGAACCAGGGCATCGCCCGCGCGACCAACGCCGCGCTGGCCCTGGCCACCGGCGAGTACGTGGGCTTCCTCGACCACGACGACCTGCTGGCGCCGCACGCGCTGGCGGAGGTCGCGCTGCGGCTCGGGGAGGTGCCCGACGCGGACGTCGTCTACTCGGACGAGGACAAGGTGGACGCGCGGGGGCTGCGCTTCGCGCCCTACCTGAAGCCCGCCCTGTCCCCGGAGCTGCTGCGCGCGGTGAACTACGTGTGCCACTTCCTCGTGGTGCGCGCGCCGCTGCTGCGAGAGGTGGGCGGCATCCGCCCGGGCTTCGAGGGCGCGCAGGACCACGACCTGCTCCTGCGCCTGATGGAGCGCACCCAGCGCTTCGAGCACATCCCCCACGTGCTCTACCACTGGCGGACGCTGCCCGGCTCCACGGCCACGGACGCCAGCGCGAAGCCCGCGGCCTCCGAAGCGGGCCGCAGGGCCGTGGCGGAACACCTGGCGCGAATGGGGGAGGGCGCCTCGGCGGAGACCGTCGCGCCCGGGCTGTACCGCGTCCGCCATCCGCTCGCGGGCCGTCCCCGGGTGTCCGTGCTGCTGTCGGAAGAACCCACCGAGGCGGAGCTCGCGGCGCTCCTCGCCTTCACAGACGACCTGGACGTGGAGGTCTGCATCCCTGTTCCCTCCGCTGGCTCCTCCGGGGCCGGAAGCACCCTCCGCGTCGGGGTGGACGCGTCGGCGACGCCGGGTGCCAGGGCGAACCGGCTGCTGCGCGAGGCGCGAGGCGAGCTCATCCTCGCGCTGGAGGCCGGCACGCTTCCGACCGGACCCGGGTGGCTGAGAGAGCTCGCGTCGCAGGCCTCGCGCCCCGGCGTGGGAGTGGCCGGCGCGCGCATCGTCTCCCCCCACGGGACGGTGCTGGAGGCGGGCCTTCGCTTCGACGCGCAGGGCCGGGTGCTGCGCCCCTTCATGGGGATGCCCGACCCGACGCTCAATGCGTTCGGCGGCTCGCACTGGCCGAGGGACGTGCGTGCCCTCTCCAGCCGCTGCGCGATGCTCCGGCGCGAGGTCCTCGAATCGCTCGGAGGTTGGGACGCGGCCTTCACGTCGGACGAGGCGCGGGGCGTGGACCTGTGCCTGCGCGCGGGCGAAGCCGGGCTGCGCGTCCTCTACGCACCCCACGCGCGGCTCGTGCGCACCCGTTCCCGGGACGGCACGCCTGTGAGCGCCCACGATGCCGACCGGCTCCGGGAAGCCTGGCTCCGCGCGGGCCGCTCCGACCCCTCCGGCCATCCGCGCCTCGAGTTCGTCCAGGCACTCTAGAAAGTGACAGTGGGTGCGCCCCCTCCCATGAGGGGCGGGCGGCCTGCCAGCCTTGACGCTCCCCAGAGGGGGATGACATGGAGGACATCCGCCAAGGAGAGGGGGGCGTGCCTTGCCTGTCGCGAGGGTCGTGCCTTCCGGACGCTACAAATATGCATCCACAGCTCAATCCCCTGGAACACCCCCTCTGCCTGACGCAGCCCCTGCGGCTGCTGGCCTCCTCCGCCTGGGTGGAGCACGTCCCGTTCGCGATGTTCCTGGTGGACCTGCTGCGTCCCGCGACGCTGGTGGAGCTGGGGGCGCACACCGGCGTGTCCTACTCCGCGTTCTGTCAGGCGGTGGATGCGCTGAAGCTTGAGACGCGCTGCCACGCGGTGGACACCTGGAAGGGTGATCCGCACGCGGGCTTCTACGGGGCGGACGTGCTCGCGGACCTGCGCGCGCACCACGACCCTCTCTACAGCCGGTTCTCCCAGCTGCACGCGATGACCTTCGACGAGGCGCTGGGGCAGTTCGCGGACGGCTCCGTCGACCTGCTCCACATCGACGGCAACCACACGTACGAACAGGTGAAGGCGGACTTCGAGCACTGGCGCCCCAAGCTGAGCGCCCGCGGCGTCGTCCTCTTCCACGACACCCAGGTGCGCGAGCGCGACTTCGGCGTCTGGCGGCTGTGGGAGGAGCTGCGGGACCAGCATCCCTCCTTCGAGTTCGAGCACGGCTTCGGCCTGGGCGTGCTCGCCGTGGGGCCGGAGCAGCCGGAAGGGCTGCTCGCGCTGACGAGCACCCGGGACGCGGAGCGCGAGCACGTGCGGCAGGCCTTCGCCACGCTGGGCGGGCGCCTGACGCTCCTGCTGCACCGGCAGCACCTGCGCGACGCCTACGGCCAGAAGGAGCAGCAGGTCGCGGAGCAGGCGCGGCACGCGCAGCAGCTCCAGGCGGAGCTGGAAGCCGCCCGCGAGAAGGCACTCAACGCCGCCGAAACCCTGCGCGAGACCGAGGGCCGGCTCGCGCGGCAGGGCCTGACCCAGCGGATGCTCCAGGAGGAGCTGGGCCGCAAGAACGCCCGCCTCTTCGAACTGGATGCGCAGGTGTCGCGCCAGGGCTCGGAGCTGGCGCACATCAACGGCAGCCTCGCCTGGAAGGCCATCAACCGCTACTGGGCCATGCGCGAGCGCGTGCTGCCCCCCGGCACCAGGCGCGGCCACCTCTACCAGAAGAGCAAGGGCACGCTGCACAAGGTGGGCGCGAAGCTCATCAAGCTGCCCGCGAAGCGCGGCGCCCTGCAGGCCCTGCGCGCCGCGAAGGCCGCCCTCACCCCGGCCGCCCCCGTCATTGCCTCCACCGCCGTGGTGGAGACCCCGAGCGCGCCTCCGGCCCCGTGGACCGCGCCGCTGACGCACATCTCCCAGTCCAGCCTGGGCCGGCGCGTCCTCATCATCGCTGAGCTGTCGCTGCCCCAGTGCAAGCGCTACCGCGTGGACCAGAAGGTCGCGATGTTCCACCGGCTCGGGTACGACGTCACCGTCCTGCGCTGGAACGACCAGGCGGAGTGCAAGGCGGCGCTCCAGTTCCACGGCCTGGTCATCTACTACCGGGTGCCCGCGTTCCCCGGCGTGGAGGAGCTGCTGGCGGAAACGAAGCGCCTGGGCCTGCCGCATTTCTTCGACGTCGACGACCTCATCTTCGACGTGGAGGAGTACCAGAAGAACACCAACGTGCAGCGGCTGCCCCCGGACGAGCGCGAGCTGCTGCTCAACGGCGCGAAGCTCTACCGCAAGGCGCTCAGCCTCTGTGAGCACGCCATCGCCAGCACGTCCACCATCGCGGAGCAGATGGCCCGCGTCATCACCGGCAAGGTCTACGTCGTCGAGAACTGCCTGGACGACGGCATCCTGGAGCTGGCCCGGGAGATGGAAGCGCGCCCGCCCGTGGTGGACCTGGAGACGGTCACCATCGGCTACGGCAGCGGCACCCGCACGCACGACGCCGACTTCGCCATCGCCGCGGACGCCATCCTCGCTGTGATGGCGCGCCACCCTAATGTGCGCCTGGCCATCCACGGCTTCCTGGAGCTGCCGGAGGGCTTCGAGCGCTTCTCCGACCGCGTCTTCCGCGTCCCGTTCCTGGACGCGGATGACTACCTGCGCGCGCTCGCGTCGTGGCAGATCTCCATCGCGCCGCTGGAGCAGACGGTCTTCAACGACGCCAAGAGCAACATCAAGTTCATCGAGGCGTCCATCTTCCGCGTGCCCGCGGTGTGCTCCGGCGCCGGGCCGTTCCGGGAGATCATCGACCACGGCCGCAACGGCTTCATCGCCACCACCCGCGAGGAGTGGGAGACGGCCCTGTCCGCGCTGGTGGAGGACGCGTCGCTGCGCAAGCGCCTGGGCGAGGAGGCCCACCGCAGCGTGACGGCGCGCTACCACCCCGCGGTGGTGGCCACGAAGCAGCTGGAGCCCATCCTCCGGCACCTGCCGCCCGCGCCGCCGCCGCGCCTCAAGGTGCTGGAGGCCAACATCCTCTTCGCGCCCTTGAGCTTCGGCGGGGCCACCGTCGTCACGGAGCAACTGGCGCACCGGCTGAAGGCGGAGGGCTGCGACGTCACCGTGTTCACCGGCATCCTGAACTCGCCGCTGCCCGCCTACTCGGTGGTGCGCTACGAGGCGCTGGGCCTGCCGGTCATCGCCACCCAGGTGGCGCCGCTCACCGACCGCGCCCAGGAGTACCAGAACCCGCGCATGGGGGAGACCTTCACCCAGGTGCTCAAGGCGGTGCGCCCGGACGTGGTGCACTTCCACTCCATCCAGCTCTTGAGCTCCGCGCTCGCCACGGCGTGCGCCGCGGAGGGCATCCCGTACACGGTCACCCTGCATGACGCGTGGTGGCTGTGCGAGCGGCAGTTCATGGTGCGCGAGGACGGCACGTACTGCGGCCAGAAGGGCATCGACCTGCGCGTGTGCTCCAAGTGCGTGCCGGACTCGCGCTACACCTTCAAGCGCACGTTCGCGCTGCGCAAGGTGCTGGACGGCGCGGCCCTGCTGATGGCGCCCAGCGAGTACCAGCGCCAGCTCTACATCGCCAACGGCATCGCGCCCGAGCGCATCGTCGTGAACAAGAACGGCGTGCTGCTGCCCGGCCGTGCGCGCGCCCCGCGCCCCGCGAACGCCCCCGTGCGCTTCGCCTACCTGGGGGGCCGCGCGGTGCACAAGGGGTACTTCTGGCTCAAGGACCTCCTGGAGTCGGTGCCGGAGTCCAGCTGGGTCCTGAAGATGACGGACATCCAGCTGCGCATGGGGTCGGCCTCCATCGACGCGAAGGAGTGGAAGGTGAAGGGCCGGGTGGACGTGGTGCCCCCGTATGATCAGGACGGCCTGGACGCCTTCTTCGACGGCGTGGACGTGCTGCTCATGCCTTCGCAGTGCAAGGAGAGCTTCGGGCTGACGGTACGCGAGGCCATGGCCCGGAACGTGTGGGTGGTCACCACGGCGTCGGGCGGCGTCAGCGAGGACATCGTGGAGGGCGTCAACGGCAACGTCCTGGCCATGGGGGACGCCGAGGGCTTCCGCCGTGTCCTGCGCGACCTGATGGCCCACCCGGAGCGTCTAGCGCGCGACCCGGGCCCCCAACGCGTCACCGTGCGCGACTACGAAACCCAGGCCCGGGAGCTCCGTGAGTTCCTGTCCGGCCTCGTGACCCCGCCCGCCGCGCGAAGCACGCCCCGTGCGAATGCCAGCACCGCGGCCACCCATCGCTGAATCCACCGGAGACCCTGCATGCTCTTGTCCCAGATCAAGGCCCTGCTTCCGCCCGCCGTGAAGGCCGCCGTGCGCTCCCAGCTCCACCAGGGGCTGACGCGCACGGAGAACCAGCTGGCGTCGCTCCGGTCGCGTTGGTCGCCGTCGGCCCCCGTGGAGCCGTCCTCTCCGGCCGCCGTGGCGCCGCCACCGCCAGCCCCCACGCCTCCCCCCATTACCCGCGAGCTCATCGCGGCCCAGTACCTGCGCGGCGAGGGCCTGGAGATTGGCGCCCTGTCCAACCCCACGAAGCTGCCCGCCGGGGCCCGGGCCCGCTATGTGGACGTGGCACCCATCGACGTGCTGCGCGCCCGCTTCCCGGAAGTGGCGAACCTCATCGTCACGCCGGACGTCGTGGACAACGGCGAGGAGCTGGGCACGGTGGCGCCGGACTCCCAGGACTTCGTCATCGCCAACCACGTCCTGGAGCACTGCGAGGACCCCATTGGCACGTTGAAGAACTTCATCCGGGTCCTGAAGCCCGGAGGCATCATCTTCATGGCCATCCCGGACAAGCGCTTCACCTTCGACCTGCCCCGGGAGCTCACCCCCGCGGCGCACGTCGTGGAGGACCACCTGAAGGGGCCGGAGGTCTCCCGGCGCGCCCACTACGATGAATGGCTGCGCGTCATCGACCGGAAGGAGGGCGAGGAGCTGGCCCGGGAGACGGAGCGCTTCCTCCGGGACCGCACCAACATCCACTTCCACGTGTGGACGTTCAACGAGATGTTCGAGGTGTTCACCGCGGCCCGCAACCAGGTGGGCCTGCCCTTCGACATCAAGATGGCCTTCCTGGATCCGCCCTGCCTGGAGGCGGTGTGGATCCTGGAAGTGACGAAGCCCCGGGCCTGAGCGGAGCCGCTACGCCGGCCCGTAGTAGCGCTGGTACACCGTGGTGAGCGTCACCACCGCGGTGAGCACGATGAAGCCGGTGATGAGCACCGGCTTGAAGCGCGCCAGCGCGCGCGGCGCCCACGCGGGCGGAGCCAGCGCCACCACCAGCAGCGGCGCGTAGGGCAGCAGGTAACGGCCCTGCACCCCGTCCACGTGCTGCGCGCCCGGCGCCGTCCACGCCAGGTACAGCATGGCCTGGATGGCCAGCACGCCCGCCACCGCCACCCCCAGCGCCACCACGCGCACGCGCCAGCCCACCTTCGGCGCGCCCGCGTCGCCGTCCAGCGCCATCACCCCGAACAGCAGCGCGGCCAGCCCGAGCAGCGCGGAAGCGGGCACCGGCGTGTCCAGCCAGCCCAGCACGCCACCGGCCTGGTGCAGGAAGCCCGGCAGCCGCGTCCAGAGGTCGCTCACCAGCACGCCCAGCACCTGGAAGGGATGCGCCTTCACGTGGGCCACCTGCGCCACCACCTCGCTGGGGCGGAAGATGTCCCGCACGGTGGAGGACCACGCGAACTGGAACAGCGCCGGCACGACGACGATGGCGGCCAGGGCCAGGGCGTAGCGGCCGCGCGTCCCCAGCCGGGTGAGTGGCAGCAGCAGGAACACCAGCGTCAGCGGCAGGTAGGCCTGCTTGCACAGCGCCACGAACACCGCGCTCGCCAGGAGCAGCCCCAGCTGCTTCACGCCCAGGGGCCCCGGGTGCGCGAAGGTGTAGTGCAGCGACAGCGCCAGCAGCAGCAGGCACGCCGACAGGGTGATGGGGTCCGCGGACACCGACGCGCGCTGGAACAGCACCATGGGCGTGAGCGCCAGGAGCGCGAAGGCCCACCGCTGGAAGGGCATCAGGCGCAGCGCCAGCGCGGTGAGCACCAGCGCCACCAGCACGTTGCCCAGCCGGCCCGCCCACAGCACCCCCACCGGAGACGCCTCCAGGAGCCGCGCGGGCGCCATGCCCAGCGACTGCGGGAAGTACACCAGGGGGAAGTAGACGGCGGACGCGGCGAAGCGCCACTCCTGGGTGTCCTGGGGCGCCAGCGCCGTGTGCATCGCTTCGCGCAGGCGCTGCCGGTCCTGGCGCACCTGGGGATGGCCGCCCACGCCGTCGGACACCTCCTGCGACACCCGCACGATGCTGCGCGGAAGCTGCCCGCCCGCGTCTCCGACGGGGATGCGCGTGGCCACCAGTTGCCCTTCGGAGACCTGGTACGCGCGGTAGAAGTGCGCCGGCTCGTCCGCCACCTGGAACGGCGGGGTGAGGAAGCTCAGCACCGCGCCCAGCACGGCGGCCACGAGGAGGAAGACGACGACGGGCGCGATGAAGAACGGCCGCAGCGGGGACGGGGGCGGTGAAGACGGAAGCATAAAGGCAGGGAGGACCGGCGAACTCTCAGACGGCGTGCGGGTCGTGGCGGGCGCCGGCGGCAGGGGAGACGACTTCGGGACGCGGCTGCGCGCGCTCGGCGCGCTCCGCCTCCGCCGAGGTGAGCAGGGCGACTTCCTGCGCCAGCCGCTTGAGCTGCTGGCGCTGGTCCGCCACCTGGAGGCTCAGCCGGTACACCAGCCACATGAGGCTCGTCAGGGCGATGAAGAAGAGGGCGGACGGGGCGTAGTAGATGCCCATGGCCGCCGCCAGCGCGTCGATGCCGTGGCGCCACAGCGACAGCACCGCGATGGTGGCCGCCACCAGCAGCCACGCGAAGGTGTGGCGCTCACTGGTGCGCCGGCCCCGGGCCGACCACAGGACGCTGAAGGCGAAGGCGGCCGCGAGGGCCACGCCGATGAGGCTGGAGCGAAGCATGGGCACTCAGACGGGGCGGACCCGCTCCATGAGCAGGGCGAAGGACACCTTCGCCATGTAGAAGGCCGACTTCCACGGCGTCAGCGAGCTGGTGCCGGTGAGGCGCGGCCGCATGCGCACCGGAACCTCCGCGATGGCGAAGCCCTGCCGCGCCGCCATCAGCACGCTCTCCGGCTCCGGGTAGTCATGCGGGTGGACGCGCGCGAAGAAGCGGATGGCCTGCGGACCGAAGCCCCGGAAGCCGGACGTGGGGTCGGTGATGCGCTGGTGGCTCAGCGTGGACAGGAGGCTCGCCAGGAACCGGTTGCCAAAGCGGCGCAGCCACGTGGAGCGGAAGCTGGTGATGCCCGCGAAGCGGCTGCCGATGACCAGCTCCACGCCCGACTGGAGCGCGTCGCGCAGCGCGGGCACGGAGGCCGGGTCGTGCTGGCCGTCGCCGTCCATGCGGATGACGTGCGTGTACCCGTGGCGCGACGCGTACAGCAGGCCGCTGGCCTCGCCCGCGGCGACGCCCAGGTTGAAGGGATGGGTGAGCACCCGCGCACCGGCGGTTCGCGCGTGCTGCGCCGTGGCGTCGCGCGACCCGTCATCCACGACGAGCACGTCGAACTCCGGCAGCGCCTCGCGCAGCTCCGCCACCGTCGCGCCGATGCACTCCTCTTCGTTGTAGGCCAGCAACACGATGAGGCCCTGTCGGGTGTCCATTGCGCTCCCTGCTGCGTCTTCTGGGCCTTCTATCGTTTCCCGGCGTGAGGGAACAACCCACTATGCCCGGCTGCCGCGCACACGCGCGATGAAGACGCCCGCGTCCTCCAGGCGCAGCCCCCGGGCCACGGCGCCCAGCCCCTGTCCCGCGAGGGAGACGAGCGGCCGGGGGAGCCTTCGCAGGGCGTGCGCCCGGTCCGCCAGGCTGTCGTCCTCGAAGTCCAGGCCCCCGAAGGCGTCCACGCGCTCCAGGCCTCCAGGAACCAGCCCCGGCCCGCGCCGAAGTCCAGCAGCCGCGAGGGCTGGGGGAGGTGGCGGCGCAGGCGATCCACGCTGCGCCGGGCCTGGCGCTGGCGCGTGACGCGCGGCGAGTCCATGAAGCCGCCGCTGTCGTACTGGGCAGGGTCGTCGGCGGTGTTGCGCGGCGCGCGGTGGGGCGCGGCCCGGTGGCCACGGCGCGCGCGGGTCTCCACGTCCAGCCGGGGAGCCTGGAAGGACGGCTGGAGCGAGGGCGAATCACTCGCGGGACATGGAGGGGCCGCCATGGGGGCGGCACGGCACCCTACCGATACTCCGCGTCCCCGCACGCGTCGTCCCGGAGGGCTACCGGCTCCGGCGCCGCGAGGGGGCCGGGCGCGGCTTCTCCTCCGTGTGCTCCGGCGTGTGCCCAGGTGGGGGGGAGGGCAGGCGCGACGTCAGCTGCTCCAGCTGGCGCTCCACCTCCTGGCGCCACAGGGACTGCGTGCGCGCCTGTACGCGCTGGTGCTCGTGGATGAGCGCGAGTGCGTCCAGGATGGCCTCGTTGAACTCCACCTGCCGCCGGAACGCCTCGTTGATGAAGGGCTGGAACGCCAGCCGGAAGGCGCGCTTGGCCATCACCAGCGCGGGCCCCACCAGGGGCCGGTGGGACGACGGCGCGTCGGCGTAGCGCGTGTCGCGCTTCATCCGCGCGCCCTCCAGGAACGGGGGCCACGCGGCGCTGGTGGGCGGGGCATGGGTGGCGGCGAAGCGCCGGCGCAGCGCCTCCACCTTCTCGGGTTCGGGCGTGGGCAGCCGCTCCAGCGACTCCAGCACCGCCTCCGCGGTGGGGTTCGTGGTGATGAGGTCCTCAGCGCGCATGCGGTCGTCCTTCCACGTCCAGCTCCCTCGCCAGCTCGCCGGCCAGCGACGTGAGGTCGCGCCCGGGGGTGAGCTCCCACAGCCTCGTCCCCAGGGCCTGGCGCACGGCCGCGTCCGGCGCGCGGGGGGCCGCCCAGATGCCCGCGGCGCGCGTGCCCGGCGGCAGCCTCGACACCGTGCGCCGGGCCACGTCCTCGTCGGCGCCCGCGAACAGCAGGGGCCCCGGAGCGCATCGCACGCCCGTCTCCAGCGACGACGACGGCGGGGTGTCCCGGTCCGGCCCGAAGGAGGGCTCGTCCGGCGTGAAGCGCCAGACCCGCGTCGCGCCGTCGCGCTCCTTGCGGGGGGCCAGCTGCAGGGGCATCACCTGGCGTCGCACCGTCCACAGGCGCGCGTCCGGCAGCCGGTCCGCCACGGCGCGGGCCAGCCGGGACATGGGCGCGTCCGGCGCGGCGTCGAAGCCCGGGCACACCACGGTGACGGAAGGGGTGGCGGGCTGGAGCGCCGAGGGCGGGCGGCCCTCCAGGAACGGCGTCAGCGCCTCGCGGACGCGCTGGGCCACGGCCTGCTGGCCCAGGGGCGCCAGGCGCTGGCGCTGCGCCTCCACCACCCGCGCGCGCAGGGCGGGGTCGCGCTCCAGCACCGCCAGCAGCCCCGCCACCTGCGCGGGGTCGTCCGACAGGGTGGTGAGGCCCGCGCCGCCCATGGTCTCCGGCACCGCCGCGGCGCCGTAGGCCACCACCGGCACGCCCCGGTACATGGCCTCCAGGAGCGGCACGCCGAAGCCCTCGTGGCGGCTCATGGACAGGTACGCGGTGGCGGAGGCGAAGCACGCGGACAACTGGGCGGCGTCCACCCGCCCCAGGAACACCACGCGGTCCGGGCCCAACTGCTCGCGCAGCGCCAGCACGGACGCGTCATAGGGCGCGGTGCTGTAGAGCGTCCCCGCCACCAGCAGCCGGCTCCGGGGCTGGTACAGGCGCTGGTAGGCGGTGAAGACGCGCAGCACGTCCTCCAGCCGCTTGCTGGGCACGGTGCGCCCCACGAAGAGCACGTTGGCGCACCCGTCCTCCACCTGCGCGCGCAGGGCCGCGTCCGGCGGCACGTTGAACGCGTTCCAGTCCACCGCGAAGGGCAGCACGCTCGCGTCCCGGTACCCCGCGGCGGACAGCTCCTCCACGCTGAAGTGCGAGTACGCCCAGGCGTGCGTCACGTGCTCGCGCAGCTGGACCAGCTCCTCGCGCGCCAGCCTGGAGCCGCGGGCGACGTGGCGGTCCGAGCCCTCGAAGAACCGCTCCGGCGTGACGTTGTGGTACAGCAGGGCCTTGCGGCCCTTCGCCTTGGCCACCAGCGGCACCAGCCGCGACTCGAAGCTGTGGTGGACGAGCAGCGCCGTGTCCCGGCCCGCGTCACGCGCGTAGTCGCGGGCGGGGCGCACCTCGTCGCGGCACGCCTCGTCCCACTGCTCCGCGTAGATCTCCGACGCGTATCCCCACCCGCGCAGCAGGTCGCGCAGGTAGCGCACCTGGTTGCCCACGGCGTCGCCCCAGGCCAGCCGCGGCACAAGCTGGTGGACCGCTTCGGCGCTCGAGGACGCGGTCCCTCGCTTGCTGTTCCAGAGGCTCACGTTGGCCATGGCGTTTACCCCTGGCCCGGACCGGCCACAAGTGGCCGCGCGCTTGCCTTGACGGGGCTCCCCCCGCTCCGATACGGAGGGCGCTTTCTCCCCGCGGTTCGAGTGGTGGCTTGTCAATGAACGTCCTGGTGACAGGGGGCTGCGGCTTCATCGGCTCCAACTTGGTGAAGTACCTCCGCCGCGAGCGGCCTGACTGGAAGCTCGTCAACCTCGACAAGCTCACGTACGCGGGCAACCTGGAGACGCTCGCTGACCTGGAAGGTGACCCGCGGCACGTCTTCGTCCGCGGCGACATCGGCAACCGGGAACTGGTGGAGCACCTGCTCGTCCAGCACGGCATCGACGCGGTGATGCACCTGGCGGCCGAAAGCCATGTGGACCGCTCCATCCTGGGGCCGGAGGTCTTCGTCACCACCAACGTGCTGGGCACCCAGCAGCTGCTGGAGGCCTGTCGCGCCCGGGGCGTGAAGCGCTTCCTGATGGTCTCCACCGACGAGGTCTACGGCTCGCTGGGCCCCACGGGCGCCTTCACGGAGAGCTCCCCGCTGCAGCCCTCCAGCCCGTACTCCGCCTCCAAGACGTCCTCGGACCTGGTCGCGCTGGCCTACCACCACACCTTCAAGATGGACGTGGTGGTGACGCGCTGCTCGAACAACTACGGCCGCTACCAGTTCCCGGAGAAGCTCATCCCGCTGATGGTGGTGAACGCGCTGCACGACAAGCCGCTGCCCGTCTACGGCGACGGCGCAAACGTGCGCGACTGGCTCCACGTGGACGACCACTGCCAGGGCCTGCTGGTGGCGCTGGAGAAGGGCCGCGCGGGCGAGGTCTACAACATCGGCGGCGGCTCCGAGCGGCGCAACATCGAGATCGTCAAGGGCATCCTGGGCCTCCTGAACAAGCCCGAGTCGCTCATCAAGTACGTGGCGGACCGGCCCGGTCACGACCGCCGCTACGCCATCGACCCCACGAAGATCCGCACGGAGCTGGGCTACCAGCCGAAGCACACCTTCGAGCAGGGCCTGGCGGAGACGGTGACCTGGTACGTGGAGAACCGCGCCTGGTGGGAGCGGGTGACCAGCGGCGCCTACCGCCAGTACTTCGACACCCAGTACCAGGCCCGGCTTCAGGGGCGGGGTTAGCGCCATGCGCTTTGTCGTCACGGGAGCCAACGGCCTGGTGGGCAGCCGCGTCTGCGAGCAGCTGACCGGGCGTGGACATGAAGTGGTGGGCCTGGGACGCGGGCCCCGGCGCACGGGCGGCACGCACGGCTACGTGGAGGTGGACCTCACGCGCGAGCCGGACGTGGCCGCCGCCATCGCCCAGGCCCGGCCGGAGGCCGTCATCCACCCCGCCTCCATGACGGAGGTGGACGCGTGTGAGAAGGACCCGGACGCGGCCTATGCCGCCAACGTCCACGCCACGGCGGCGGTGGCCCGGGCGGCGCGCGCGGCCGGAGCGCACCTGGTGCACGTCTCCACGGACTACGTGTTCGACGGGGACGCGGGGCCGTATTCGGAAGAGGCGCTGCCCAACCCCCGGGGCGTGTACGCGCTGACCAAGCACATGGGTGAGCAGGCGGCGCGCGTCTTCGCGCCGGGCTGTGCCATCGCGCGCACCGCGGTGGTGTACGGCTGGCCCGCGGCGGGGCGTCCCAACTTCGGGGCGTGGCTGGTGGGGGCCCTGGAGAAGGGCCAGCCGGTGAAGCTCTTCGAGGACCAGGTGGTGTCCCCCAGCTTCGCGGACAGCGTGGCCACCATGCTGGTGGAGCTGGGCGAGCGCAAGCTCGGCGGGGTGTGGAACACCTGCGGCGGCACGGTCATCGACCGGGTGGGCTTCGGCCGGGCGCTCTGCGAGGTGTTCGGCTTCGACGCGTCGCTGATCACACCCACGCGGATGGCGGACCTGAAGCTGGCCAGCCCCCGGCCCCTGCGCAGCGGCCTCAAGACGGACAAGGTGCGCGCGGAGCTGGAAGCCAGGCCGCTGGAGCTGTCGGAGTCCCTGGCACGCTTCCACGCGGCCTGGAAGGCGCACCGCGCCAGCTAGAGCATCCGCGCGTGGCGGCCATGCCGCGCGCATCCGTTTCGCGGCCGGGCCGTGGAACACAGGGGAAAACGCATGAAGGGAATCATTCTGGCCGGAGGGTCGGGCACGCGCCTGTACCCGCTGACGCGCGTGGTGAGCAAGCAGCTGTTGCCCGTCTACGACAAGCCGATGATCTACTACCCGCTGACGACGCTGATGCTGGCGGGCATCCGGGAGATCCTCATCATCTCCACGCCGCAGGACCTGCCGCGCTTCCGCGAGCTGCTGGGCGACGGGGCGCAGTGGGGCGTGCGCTTCGAATACGCCGAGCAGCCGCGCCCGGAGGGGCTGGCGCAGGCGTTCGTCATTGGCCGGGACTTCGTGGGCCAGGATCCCGTGTCGCTCATCCTGGGCGACAACATCTTCTACGGCCACGGCATGGGGGAGCTCACCCAGCGCGCGTCGAAGCGCACGCAGGGCGCCACCGTGTTCGGCTACTACGTGAAGGACCCGGAGCGCTACGGCGTGGTGGAACTGGACGCGAAGCACCAGGCGGTCTCCCTGGAGGAGAAGCCGGTGAAGCCCAAGTCGCACTACGCCGTGACGGGCCTGTACTTCTACGACAACCAGGTCATCGACATCGCGGCGAACCTCAAGCCGGGCAAGCGCGGCGAGTATGAGATCACCGACGTCAACGCGGAGTACCTGCGCCGCGGCCAGCTCAACGTGGAGCTGATGGGGCGCGGCTACGCGTGGCTGGACACCGGCACCCACGAGTCGCTGATGCAGGCGTCCAACTACATCGAGATCATCGAGCGCCGTCAGGGCCTCAAGGTGGCCTGTCCGGAGGAGATCGCCTTCCGCATGGGCTACATCGACGAGCGGCAGCTGACGGCGCTGGCGGAGCCCATGCGCAAGAACGAGTACGGCCAATACCTGCTGGACCTGGTGGAGAAGCGGGGGGCGGTCTCGTGAAGGTGACCCCGCTGGAGATTCCGGACGTCCTGCTCATCGAGCCGAAGGTGTTTGGCGATGACCGGGGCTTCTTCCTCGAGTCCTATAACGGCAAGCGCTACGCGGACGTGGGGGTGGTGGGACCGTTCGTGCAGGACAACCTGTCGCGCTCGGTGAAGGGCACGCTGCGCGGGCTGCACTTCCAGGAGCCGAACCCGCAGGGCAAGCTGGTGCAGTGCCTGGCGGGCGCGGTCTGGGACGTGGCGGTGGACATCCGCAAGGGGTCGCCCACGTTCGGCCGCTGGGTGGCCGCGGAGCTGACGGGCGAGAACAAGCACCAGCTCTGGGTGCCGGCGGGCTTCGCGCACGGCTTCTGCGTGCTGAGTGACTCGGCGGACTTCTTCTACAAGTGCACGGCGCTGTACTCCCCGGAGACCGAGCGGAGCATCCTCTGGAATGATCCGGAGCTGGCCATTCCCTGGCCGGTGACGGCGCCGCTCCTGTCGCCCAAGGACCTGAAAGCGCCCCTCCTGAAGGACGCTCCGGTCCTCCCCGTGCGCTGAGAAGGCGGCCGGGCAGGCGTGGGACGGGGGCTTGCCATTCCGCAGGCCCTGCGCGGTAAGCAGGCAGGGGGGCGAGCCACCTTAAAGGGGAGGAAGCCAGCCGGGGGATGGAATGCCCAATCTCCTCCGAGGAGGAGAAGGCATGGTGCTGCCCGGCAAGGGAATGAGTTGGAAGGAGTTCTTCAAGTCCCTCAAGGACGAGTGGGGGCGCGACAACGTGGGCAACGTCGCGAGCGCGCTGACGTTCTCGGCCATCATGGCGCTGTTCCCGTTCCTGCTGTTCCTCGTGTCGCTTGCCGGTGTGCTCATTGATCCGCACCAGGCGCAGCAGCTCATCCAGGAGCTGTCGAAGGTGGCGCCCCAGGAGGTGACGAAGATCCTGGGCGAGCGGCTGGAGGCGCTGGCGAACAGCAACCCGGTGGGGTTGCTGACCATCGGTGGCGTGGGCGCCATCTGGGCGGCGTCCGGCGGCGTGGTGGCGCTGATGGAGGCGCTCAACACCGTCTACGGTGTGAAGGAGAAGCGCCCGTTCTGGAAGAAGCGTGGCATCGCGCTGCTGACGACGCTGGGGACGGCGATCACCGCGGTGCTGGCGGCGATCGTCGCGGTCGTCACGCCGGCGGTGGCTGACAAGCTGGGCGAGCCGATGTCGAGCATCGTCCTGTGGCTGCGCATGCCGGTGGCCGGCATCCTGATGATGATGTTGCTGGCGGTGCTGTACTACGTGCTGCCGGACGTGAAGCAGAAGTTCAAGTTCATCACGCCGGGCTCGGTGGTGAGCGTCGTCATCTGGGTCATCGCCTCGTGGGGCTTCTCGATGTACGTGGCGAACTTCGGCTCGTATGACGTGAACTACGGCGCCATCGGCGGTGTCATCGTGCTGCTGCTCTGGATGCAGATCACCTGCATGGTCGTGCTGCTGGGCGCGGAGATCAACGGCATCCTCGAGCACAAGTCGCCGGACGGGAAGGCGCCGGGTGCGCGCGACCCGAACGCTCCGGGACCGAATGTGACGAAGACGGAGGCGGAGGAGCAGGGCGCGAACCTGCCCGGCGCCACGGACTTCCGTCCGAAGCCGCCCGCGCCTCAATACACGGCGCAGCCGGTGCCGCTGAGCAAGACACCGCTGGCCGCCGCGGCGAAGTGGGCCGCGGGCGTGGGCCTGGGCGTGTTCCTGATGCGCCGCAAGTCCCCGGCGCGGTAGGCACATGTTGAATTCAACGACGGGCGGTCCTCGCGAGGGGGCCGCCCGTTGTCGTTTCAAGGGAGAGGGGAGGTGACGTAGTCCTTCCCGTCCGAATGGCAGCCGTGGCAGGTGGCGTGGGCGCGGCCGTAATAGTTGTCCGAGTAGCTGGGGCCGAAGCCCTCGTAGAAGATCCAGGTGTCCTTGCCGGAACCTGGAGCGATCTTCACGTCCAGCGCATGGCCCCGGACCGTCTTCCCATCGTCCTCGAACAGCTCCTTCACCAGGATGCTGCCCACGGGATGGGTGGCGTTGCCGTCACGGAGTGACTGCGCGACGACATCGTTGAAGAAGACGCGGACCTTGCTGCCGTGAGGGGCGCGCGTTTCATGGACGGACGGCTCCGCGAGCCAGGACCGGTACTGGCCGGACTGCACGAACGCCGTGATGCCCTGTTCGGACGTGTCGAGTTCCTGGATGACGCCGAGCCCCTCGTCCACGGAGGAAGAGGGACCACAGGCGAACAGGAGCGGCAGGAGCAGGGCGAAGGGGCGCATGCACAGGGTTACGCCCGTGGCGCCGGGACGGTTACTGGGCCGAATAGGCGTGTGACAGGTCGAGGACCAGCGTCAGGACCTCGTCGGGAATCGCAAGCTCGAGCCGGCCCCGGTTCAGGTCCGCGCGGGTGACCTGGTAGTGGATGGTGCCGAACTCGTCATCGAGGGCGAAGTCGTCATTGTCGAAGATGGAGATCTCGATGGGGTGCTCGAGGAGGTTGGAGGTGATGACCTCGCAGCTGCCCGTGCGCCATTCGGGCTCCCAGCTCTCGTCCTCGGCGGTGCGGGAGCGCTCGGGAGCGGACGGGCAGCGCATCTCCACGACGACATCCGGCGGGGAGCCGTCGGAGTCCCAGTCCTCGCCCGAGTCAGGATCCACGTCGGCGATGACGGCCCGGCGGGGCTGCACGCGCGTGCGCATCACGCCGGCGAAACAGGCCTTCGTGTCGAGCCGGCAGACATTGCCTTCGGGACAGCTTTCACAGATGCCGCCGTTGGGACCACAGAGCGCGTCACCGCGGTCCCGAATGCAGGAGTTGGTCGCGGAGCAGCAGCCATCCGTGCAGCTCTCCGGAGTGCATTCGGACTCACCGCAGGCAGGGAGCAGGGCACAGGTCAGGGCCAGCAGGAACAGGCAGAAGGTCTTCATGGGCATGGCCGTTCTACAGGAGTTGATACTTGCAGTGTGCGAGTGACTGGGACTGAGCGCCTCAAGACATGGGGGTGCTAACGACACCATGCCAGGCGCTGTGCTGACATGCGGCGCCACATGGCGCGGTTTATTGAGCCCAATCGCAAGCCGATGCTATCGTCGCAAAGCTTCTCAACCGGGAGGGTGCATGCGAGGACTTGTCTCAGCGTTGATGTTTGGTTTGCTCGTTGGCTGTGGTGGCGCGATGGAGCCCGAGGCTGTGGATGACATGGCCGGCCAGGCGGCGCCCGAGGTCAACGCCTCGGTGTTGCTCGAGTGCGACGTGTTGGATGGGATGTCCTGTCCCTCTTCTGGAGCCAACCCGCGTACGTGTATCCGCCCCTCGGGTGTGGGTCATGCCTTCTGCTATTGCGACGGGGAAGGCTACGATTACTGGCGCTGCTATTACTGAGCCCCGCGATTCATGGCCAATCATGGCCGCGGGGACGTGGACACCGCGGCCATGATGTACCGGGGCAGGAGCTCATCGCGGAACTTCCGCCAGAGGGCGACGTGGTTGTAGTTGCCCGCGGTGAAGAGCACGACGAGGTCCAGCTCCGGGACGACCATCACCAGCTGCCCGCCGTTCCCGCTGGCTTCGTATTGTGAATACACGCGGTCGCCGACGCGCAGCTCATGGCGCCACCACGTGTAGCCATAGGTCCGGCCGTCCGGCATCGTCGCCTGGTTCGCGATGGAGCGCTCGACCCGGCGTTGGCTGACCACTCGCTTTCCGTTCCAGGTGCCCGGTGAGCTTGCGCTTGCGCGCGTCCAGGTGGGAGAGCTTGCCCTTGTACTCGGGGAACAGGGAGACCACGGGCGTGTCCACGGTGAAGCGGGCACCCTGGTCCAGGGCAATGCCAATCAGCAGGGACGCGTAGGACTTGGAGGAGCGCAGGTCGTGGGGGCGCTCCTTGTCGAAGCCCTGGAAGTACTCTTCGACGATGAGCTTCCCGTGACGCGCGATGAGCAGCCCCTGGATGGCGGGCGCGGATTCCGGGCCAGGTTCCTGGTCGAGGATGCGTTGCACAAGCTGCTGGAGCGGCTGGGCATCCATGCCGACATCGGCAGGGGCCCGGCGCGGGCGTGCGGGAGTAGAGGCCCACGGCCCGCGAGCGGTCCCGGCGGGTGAAGTCGAACGTCATGTCAAAAGGAGGGTAGGGGAGTGACAGCCGCCCGGCTTGCGCGTCGAACGTGCCTTCGATCTGTGTGTTGTCCTTGGTGGACGTGAGCCGGACCGTGCGGTCCTGAAGGTCCACGCGGAACAGCATCCGGTTGCCGAAGTTCCGCTCCGGGTTGCGGATGAACGCCGTCGTGGAGTCGTCGGGCTGCTTCTGTACGACGAGATACAGCGAGAACCGGTCCTCCAGCGGCGCCACGTTGCTGCGCCAGACACCCGGCTGAAGCGAGCGCAGCTCCACGGGCGTGGCGAACTTCATGCCGCTCATGAGCACACGCGGCTGGATCCAATGCCCTGTGATGCTCTGGCCATTCTCCGCCAACGTCGCTCGGAGTTCGCCTCCGGGGAAGACGATGGACACCTTCCTGCCCTCGCTCCGGACTGGAACATCAAAGCCCGCGATGCGTGCGCGCCACGTGTTCCCATCCCGCACCAAGGTCAGCTCTCCCCGAACCTGAGGTCCGAGGACGCGCTCACTGCCCCAGATGCCCACCAACGGGTCCGCGGGCATGGGGACCGCGCCGGCATGGAGAGGAAGCAGCGCCAGCAGAAGCCCAAGGAAGCAGTAACGGGTCATGGCCCTGAGCACGCTGCACGCCCAGTTGGATGAGACCGGCGGTATTCGCTAATCATACGCCTCGTGACATCCCACGTCGGCAAATACCAGCGCGTCCGCCTGCTGGCCGAAGGCATCATCGAGGATCATCTGGCCAAGGCCGCCGGCCGGTGGGGCAGCGAGAAGACGCTGGTGCTCCAGTGCCTCCGGCCGGACATGGCCGAGGACGTGGGGCTCGCGCAGATCTTCCTCGACACGGCGAGGATGGCCGCCCGGCTCACGCACCCGCACCTCGTGCGGGTCTTCGACTTCGGTAAGGCGGACGGCACGTACTTCCTCGCCAGGGAGCACATCGACGGCCCCAGTCTGCGCAGGTTGATCAAGCACGTGGCGGTCCAACGGATGTCCCTGCCGGCGACACTGTGTGCGCGCATCATCTCGCAAGCCTGCGAGGGGCTCGCCTTTGTCCATGACCTCACCGACCCCAAGACGAACCAGCCGCTGGGGCTCATCCACCACTGCATCCGGCCGTACAACATCCTCCTGTCGCGCCAGGGGACGGCCAAGATGGTGGACTTCGGCGTCGACTACTTCCGATCCCGGTGGCCCCCCCAACACCATGTCCCCAACCTGAGCCAGCACGTGTACATGGCGCCCGAGGACATCAGGGGCTTGCCGGTGGACCGGCGGGTGGACGTCTACTCGCTCGGGGTGGTGCTCTACGAACTGCTCACCACGCGCAAGCCCTATGAGGGCAAGTCCCACTGGGACGTGTTTCAAGCCGTCTTGTCCGAGCCCATGGTGCCCGCCGAGCGGCACCGGCCGGACCTGCCCGACGCCCTGCGAGCCATCCTCGCCCGCGCGCTCGCGAAGGATCGGGACCAGCGCTACCCGGACTGCCACGCGTTCCGGAAGGACCTGGAGGAGTTCATCCGCTCGGAGGGCGAGCCGGTGACGCCGCGGCAGGTGGCCCAGCTCGTCCAGCAGGTCACCGCGAGCGATGCCCCGACCGTCAGTGCCCCAGCTCCGGATGGTCTGGCGGCCCAAGCACGGCCCCGCTGGAGACGAGGCTGGATCCTCGCGGCGGCAGTGGGCCTGGCGGTCGTGCTTGGAGGCGGCGCCCTGCTCTGGAAGATGGGCGCTGTGCCTGGGTCCGAGAAGGTTCGCGCTACTCCACCGTGAGCGGGAACCGGGCGGACGCCGGATGGCCCGTCACCGCGAGGACGCGAGGCTGCTCTTTGTCCCATTGCCATTTTTTAGCCTGCGCCTGCCAGGTGCACGGCTCGACGGTGATGCTCAGCGGTCCCGAGCCCTCGCTCCGGGGCTTGAAGGTCACTTCCAGCTCCGCGGTGGCCCCTTCCTCCAGTCCGGCGGTAACGCCCACGACGTTCACGCGCTGCTCCTCCACCATCGGGAGCAGCTGGCCGCGATACCGCACGCTCACGTCCACCACGCGAGCGCCGACGAGCGTCCCGGACACCCGGACCCGCACGGCCTCACACGCGGTCCCGTCATTGCGCACCACCGCGCGCCACGTCTCGGTCACGGGCGCGGACACGGTCAGCGGCGTCGAGGTGTGCTCGGTCCAGTGGAGCGTGGGCGTCTTGTAGCCCACGTGCATGAGCGGCGCGCCTGGGCTCACCGGTCGGTTCGAGGCGTGGAGGTGCAAGGCGTGCCCGGGCTCGGCGGTGAGCAGGAAGAGCGCGTCACGGTCCTCGGCGCCTACCCACCACCTGTCAGGCCCCGCGGGTGTCACGGACACGAAGGCAGGCCATTCCCCCACGAGCGTCTCCAGCACCTGGAGCCCGGGCAGGGACACCAGGAGGGTCTTGTCCTGCACGAAGAGGAGCGCCCGGGCCGCGTCGAGGACGCACACCCCGGCGCCGCCCCAGATCAGTTCTTCCGCATCGTCATCCTCATCATCGATCTCCGGGATGGAGCTGAGCAGGGTGCCATCAAGCGCGAAGTGGAGGAGCGCCGTCTGCCGGTAGTTGATGACGAGCAGCAGAAGCACGCCGTGGGGAGTGGCCAGGGCCCGCCAGATGTCCTCCTCACCGCCGGGCTCCACCTGGAGAGCGCCCTCCGGCTGAGCCGCTCCCGCGCGGAGCACGTAGACGTGGCCCCGGCCCTTCTCCACGACGGTGATGCCAAAGGGGCTCGTGTCGAGGAACGCCCCATCGGGAACCTGGCGGTGAGGGCGCCCCTCGGAATACCCGTACCCGGTCTGGGTGGGCACGGGCTTGGGCAAGGTCATGGGCACCCACTGCTGCCCGGAGCCATCGGTCGTGAAGAGGGTGGTCAGCTTGAGGGCGTCGTCCACGGCGGCTCCGATGAGCCGGTCCCCATCGGTGATGAGATCGAAGCACTCCCTCGGAAAAGCCTGGACGGGAGCGCTCGCGCCGGGCCCCACGGAGAAGACACGCCGATCCCCGCCTCCCACCAAGACGTCCTGTGCCTCGTCGAGCGCGGCGAGCACCACGGGCGCGGACGGATGATCCGGCACGTCTCCGCTGACTTCCCGGTGCACGCCTTCGGCTCCGTGGAAGACGATGAGCCGATGCGGTCTGAGATCAAACAACCACGGTCCACGGGCTAGGAGACGGCGTCTCGGGTACATGGCCCTGCATCATACCCACTGACGCCCGTTCCCCCTGGTATCAAGGGAGCCAGAAGCAAAGCCGCTGGCGTTGGGGAAAGCAGCCCATTGAATGCCTCAGAAGCCGGCCACTATCGCCCGGCCATACGACCTGACCTGACAGAACGCCGGCTCAAGCCTGACGGTACGCGTCGGCGCGAGCGACTGATTGCCTCGGGACACCAGGGACTCTGACGTGAAGAGTCCTTAAGGGCTACACGGGAGTGAATGCTCTACCACCGTGATCACGGCGGTAGACGCAATGCAGGCAAAGCTCAAGCCGGTTCCTACAGTGGTTGTGCCTTTGGCGCAGCTATCGGACGTGCTCAGTTCGTGGACTGAAGATAAGCCTACCGGGAAGAAGAACTCAAGACGCTTGAGATACGATCTTGCAGAGTCGGGAGTGAGTGTTCGGCGACTTAAATGGAGCTATAATGAAGACAATGAAGCCACAATGGCCCGACTCGCTCCTCCTTTCCCGCATCCGGGAACTGCTGCTTCGTAGGCGTATAGAGAACAAGGAAGTCGGAATTGACGATCGCGACAATATCTTTGACACGAAACTTCTCTGCATCCTGGGTGAGGAACTCTGCCGCACCCGCCATGGAGCGAAACGGGCTAAAGCGGTGAATCAGGAGGGCTGGGACTTGGTCGACGCGCAAGGTCGAAAGATCCAGGTGAAGACCCGTGCTGTCTACCGGCACAATGCCGATGGAATCCACATCGACTTCAAAGCTTTAGCTTTCGACGACTTCTATCTCGTGCTCGTTGATGAGGAACTGAACCTTCTGGGAGAGGGCCTAATTGCGAAAGAACGCCTCGCACGGGTCGTCGCCCACGAGAAAAGCGGCAAACTACGCTTGCGGGATATCCGTCGACGGCATGCGGAGTATTTAGCCTTGGTTCAGAAAGCAGTCGCCTGATACTGCGTAACGATTCTGCTCTAGGCCCTGCCGTGGATTGAAGGGGTCGCCGGCGTAGCAGACTCGAAGCGAACAGGCAGTTTTAACCTGATAGAAGACTCTAATATGGTGCTGCGGCGACCATGTGGCTTCAGTTGTTGATTGGAATATCATTGGCTGGGGGAATAATGAGTGCAAAACCAAATGGGTTGCCAGATAGTGTGGTGAATGGAGGGACAACAGGTGGAGCGCCTAGTGGCACAACAGGGCTCTCTCCTGCTCCGTCCCAGATCATGTCCACCCAGTCTTCACCGCATCCGCCGAATGATGGGGGCTTTCGATTCTCCTGGATCATGCTTCTTCTGGGCTGTGCCTGGGCATCGGTAGTTTTTCTTTTGCCAATTGCTGCAGGTCGGATTTGGCCGTCTGGGTCTGTTTTTTATCTGGGGCTGCCTGCGGCGGGTACCGTGCTTGTATGGTTTGTTTTTATTGGCGAGCCGGCAAAAGTGGCTTACGAGTTCGCAGGGCGCTTGAGGAACAGTATGCGGCTGTCTGCCTTGGCATTTTTGCTGGCGGGCGTATTGGTTACCGCAGAGGTTGCGGTGCTGCATTTTTTCGGCGCGTCTTACCGTATTGGGAACTTGTTGCTCAAGGAGGTTCGGCCTGAGGCTACTCAGCCCTTCTTTGATGTTTGCATATCCGCGTGGGGTGGCGGTGCTGGCGACGGTCCCAAAGTCGAGCCAGAACGCTTGAACGCGTATAAGGAAACCTGTGAACTCAGTGTTGAGTCTCTCGTCAAAGATGCGCAGGCTCGCCTGGTGCTTGGAGAGTATGGCTCTGGAAAGCGCTTCCTGATGGAACGTCTGCGGGCTGTGCTGCAGCAGAGGGGGATGCCAAGTATCATGATTGATATGGATAAATGCAAAATCCTTGTTCCAAAAGAATCAACCGAAAGCATAAGTGACTGTGTCAAAGAGTATTTGAGATTCGTCGTGGGCGGCAGGGATGGTCGATTTGATGCTGATATTGATGAGTTCATGGCTGCTGGCAATTGGTGGTTGCTGATTGATGGCGTTGACGACAGAGGTGGTAGAGAGGAGGTTGTGTCTCGCCTAAAAGAGTTGCCGCCGATCATTGGTCGACATCAAGGGAGAGTTATTGTTGGTGGAAGGGGTGAGAGACTTGCGTCCGTCTATTATAGTTATTTGGACCTAAGGAATGATGCGGGGGGGCTGGGTGGTGTTTTTGTGACGGGGCTCTCCATGAATGGGCGGGCAGAAGTACTGAAACGCCTTGGGCGGCCCGAGGCTTTCTCATTGCTTCTTGAAATGGAGAAATGCCCTGGAGAGAATTCATTCTTGGCTAAAGAAGTTCTTGGGGAGTATGGCCTGATTAAGCGTTGGCATGGGCGTGAATTCGGGCTGGGGGTTGAGGGTATGCCGTGCGGCAGCGAAGCAAGAGCAGGGGTTTCGAGATGGATGTTTGGCGTTCGGTTTGAGGACTACTGTTTGTATTCTGAGTGCGGAGATGCCGACGAGCGAAGGGATTTGCGAGGGGTTTTGGAGTCCGTGATTCAGGGGTTGCGAGGTCTTGATAAGAAGGTTTTTGATGTTGATGATGTGACGAGGTTCTTACCGGTTGCCGTGAATGAGCGGTCTCGCCCGAGCAATGGCGTGGTTGTGCGGACGCTTGTAGAGATGGGGGTCTTCCATGTCGAAGGCATTAATCGGTTTTCATTGAGAAGGCAGGGGTTGTAATTTGCTTGCGTGTGGAGTTATTGGCATGTCAAGTATAGGCTGTGGGGTTGAGGTGTGCGACTGCTTATGGGGATGCATGGCGTTTGAATGGGATGGACACACGCACGTAAACGCCGCCTCGTTTCCGGGAGCACCAGAAACGGGCGGCGTTTGGCACTACCTACGGATGTGACGCGGGGCTACCGGCGCTTCTGCGCCGCGTCCGCGTGCTTCTCCATGAACTCCGAATACGGGCCGTTGAAGTCGAGCACTTCCTTGCTCGCCTTCAGGCTCCAGATGCGGGTCGCGACCTCGGAGATGAGCTCCTGGTCGTGCGTCACGCAGATGACCGTGCCGTCGAACTTCGACAGGCCTTCCGCCAGCGCCGCGATGGACTCCAGGTCCAGGTGGTTCGTCGGCTCGTCCAGGATCAGCACGTTGTCCTGCATGATCATCAGCTTGGACAACAGCACGCGCACCGTCTCACCACCGGAGAGCGTGTCCGTGGGCTTCATCCGCTCCTCACCCGAGAAGAGCATCCGGCCCAACACGCCTGAAATCTCCTCGTTGGTCAGCTTCTCGCTGATCTCCCGGAGGTAGCCGAAGCACGTCGTGCCCTTGTGGATGACGCCGTGGTGGTCCTGCGGCAGGTAGCCCACCGTCGCCGAGGAGTTGTTGGTGCACGCCGAGGGCGAGGCCTTCATGGCGGACATCGGCTCCGACGCCGAGCGCATTCGCGGCAAAGCGCTGAAGGTGGGAATGACGCCGGGCATTCATCCCAACCCCAGCAGAAAGCAACCACCCACGCTGGACCGCTCACTCTATCGGGTGGCGTGCTTCTTCCACGCCTTCAAGCGCTTTCGAGCTGCGGGCACTCACTATGACAAGACGGCGAAGAGCTATCTCCTCGTCCTGCACGTTGATTCCATGCTTCTTTGGCTGCGGTAAACAGGGACGGTCCCTAGTGTCAAGGGTGGAGGACTGCTCCACTTCTTCCATGTGGTGTGTAGACTCTGCTTATCCGCGGGGGGCTTTCAATGCGCGAGTGCAGATGCCAGGGGACGAACGAGAACTGCATGTTTTGCTCCGGCAAGGGCTACCTCTCCGAGTCAGACCTTGCCGAGATGCAACCGCGTAGTGGCGTGGCGAAGACGGCATCGCGCAAGAGAAGACGTCCTCGCCCCCGCAGTGATCTTGTCCCAAGCACGGCTTCCCCTCGACTGAGTGAGCCCCCGCGACAGACTGTGGTGGCACCTCGCCTCAACGGCCCTTTGCCGGGTATCAATACGTCCGAAGCTCGCCGTCCATGTCCTCGCTGCGGTGCCCTGCTCGGTCCTTTTCAGCGTCACTCTTGGAGGTGCCCTCCGCCTGAGCGCCACTCGAAGTCACGCAAGAGGAAACCCGCCTTAGTTGTCTGCTCCATCTGCGGTGTGAAGCTGCGTGCGGACCGTCGTGCCAAGCATCAAGCTCGGGCACATGGCTCCAGTAGCCAAGGCGAGCGTCCTCGTCCCCCCAACCCGGGAACGGCGGCTCCCTCCTCCCGCTCTACGCCCTCGCGGCCTCGCCCCCTCCAAACCCCTCCAAGAACCGGACGTCGCTTTTTGGTCCGAGCCGGGAAACGAGTAGGTCGTTCCAGTAAGAAGCAGGCGAGAGCGAGCCTCGAGCTTCAGGACGGATCGCCTATAGAGCACCTACTTGCCTGTGCAGACTGCGGCGCGGCAATCCGTGCGAGCGACCCCCATGCGAAGCGCTGCCCCCTAAGCCCCCGGACATGAATGTTGTACACCTGCGGTATGGGGCCGTTGCTGCAGGTGTCCGAGGATGAGCGTCGGCGGCTGCGCGAGATAGCGCGGTCCGCTGACGCGGGTTGGGTGGAGCGCGAGCGGGTGGAAATGGTGCTGCTCGCTGCCGAAGGTTGGAGTGCCCCTCGCATTGGGGTGCACCTGAGCAGGAGTGCCGCGACGGTGCGCCGGGTGCTGCGCGCCTACGTGCAGAAGGGGCCCGAAGCGCTTTTTCCGGCCTTGCCGGGCAGAAAGCCGGACGTTCCGCATCGCCAGTTTGTTGAGGCCGCGCTCCAATCGATTCTCGCACTACCGCGCGCCTGGACGGCCACGCAATTGGCCCGAGCGATTGAGGCGCATGGCGTACACCTTGGCCCCAGGCAGGTGCGCCGCTACCTGGGCAGCATGGGCGCAGGTTGGCGACGCACCCAGCTGACGCTGGAGCACAAGCAGGACGCGCGGTCGGTCTCGGCGGCGCGCCAGGCGCTCTTCAGGCTCAAAAAAAGCCCGCGGCGCGAGGGTGCGGTTGTACTTCTTGGATGAATGCGGCTTTTCCCCGACGCAGCCCGTCGGCTACAGCTGGGCGGCTGCTGGCGAGCGTCGGCGCGTCCGGTACGAGGCGACTGCCCGCCGCCGTGTCAATGCACTGGCGGCCTACTGCCCCTTGGGGCCGTGGCGAGGACTGCACTTCCGAGTCGTATCGCGCACCCTCAATGCGGCTGACACACTCCACTTCCTCCAGTCGCTGAGGCGCCCGGGCGCACCTCCTGCCTGGGTGGTGCTGGACAACGGGAAACATCCACCGCAGCCTGCACATCCGGCGTGCCCTTCCAAAACTGGCCCGCCACGGAGTGCACCTCTTCTTCCTGCCGCCGTACAGCCCCGAACTCAACGACATCGAGCCCGTCTTCGGCGTCATCAAGGGCCACGAGATGCCTGAGCGCAGCTACAGCACCCTGGATGAACTCCTGGCCGCTGTCAGGCGAGCCCTGCGCCGCTACCACCTCCGAGTGCGGCGCAGGTAGACAGCATTGATGTCCGGGGGCTTAGGAGTCCGCGGTCTTCCCGGTCACCCGCTCGGAGCCGGCAATATCCTCACGGGACGTCAGTCGGAGACACGCGAGCGCATGCCTCAAGAAAAGGTAGAAGCGCGCCTCGACAAAACCTACGCGATAGGAAGCTTTGCGCGTGATCAAGGACGCTTCGGCTCCCCTGTCATCCACGACAATTTCGACGATGAATCGGAAGCTTGAGAGATGTCAGAAGAGAGTCGCTCAGGTACTTTCACTAAATAGGTCGACGACGATGCTCAACGTCATGCTCATGCTCTCGCGCGCTCAACCACCGGAGCCCTTGCAGGAAGTCCAGTGGCATATCCGCAACTTGGCTTCGCAAGGAGTGACCTATTTTGCGTCTCCTCAAGTTCTGCGCACGCTGTCGCGCGGAGCTGCGGTCGTGTTCTACGGCGACAGCCGGCTTGGTAATCGCCTCCTCGCCGTCGGGCACTTCTGTGGAACGGTGGAAATCCGGACCCAACCGGGGCTGGAGATTGCCAAGCAGCAGGTGGGCATTTACGGACCCGGGCAGCTCGCGCCCTCTGCGAAGACGTGGGTGGGAGTGGATCAGCTTCACTTAGCCCCGACCCTGACTATCGAGGAACTGGGGGGAACCATCGAGTCTGAGGGCAGCGCCCAGGGGTTCCCTCTGTGCGCCGAGTATCTGCCCAGTGGACAGACCCGGCGCTGCGTTTTCTTCACCACGCCCGAGTCTCTTTGGACATAAGAGCGCCAACGACGCGAATGCTTTGACGGCGGACTCCGACGTGAATCACGGAGCGGCCTACATCTCGGAATAGGTCAAGCGTTACAGCCTCTAACAAGTGTCAGGGGCGAGTCGGCGAAGGAGCATGATGCAGAAGCCAAGGACGAGAAATCCGAAGTGGACATCATCCCTGAGCTCGTTACGGACGAGAAGCCGACGCAGCTCGTTCTTCCAAGCCTGCATGAGCTTCATGCTCCAGCGGTTGCGCCCCAGGCGCTCTTTGGATTCAACACCTGAATGGGAGATGCGCGAAGCAATGCCGCGCAGACGCAGAACGACGCGGTTCTTCCTGGAGGCGTAGGGCTTGTCGGCGTGGAGTTTCCCCGGCCGGAAGCGTTGCGCCGAAGGCACCCGCACTGCGGGCACGGAATCGAAGAGGGGGAAGAGTTCGTGCGTGTCGTGCACGTTGGCCGCCGTTACCGACTCCGTCAGAGGCAGGCCGTGGGCCTCTACGAAAAGATAATGCTTGCTACCCGCCTTCGCTCTATCCGTCGGGCTTGGGCCCGTGAGAGCCCCCTTTTTGACGCCCGCATGGACGAGGAGTCGATGGAGGCGCGCGAAAAGTCCACCTTGCCTCGCAGCCCCAACTCGTCCAGCAGCCGCTCCTGGGGCTTTTCACACACGCCTGCGCAGGTCCATTCCTCCAGCCTGGACCAGGCCCTCATGCCTGAAAGGCCGAACGGCTTGCGAGGCGGCATCACCCACGGGATGCCACTTCGAAGCACAAAGACAATGGCCTCTAGCGCCGCCCGGTCATCCGGCCGAGGACGGCCCAGCTTCTTCTTGGGCCGAGGTGGAGACAGCAGCGACGCCTCGCGCTGCCAGAAGGCGTCGGGAACGAGTTCGCGGACCATGCTCCTCAAGCTGAGGATGCCCCTTCCCAACGGCCACCCCAACCCCGACTTTCGTTAGGTGCTGTTAATTTTTATCGGGAACGACTTCCCAGTCATCAGCAATCAAATCCTCTACCAGGAACATGACTGGAACCCCATTTTGATCGACGATGATCCTATGCGAGGTCAGGCTCTCGGCTACTGCGAAGTGGAAAAATTGAGCAATCAGGGTAACATATGCCTCGTACCGGGCGAGAGCTTGGGGTGCGAAATCTGGATTATAATTGGCGTCATGAACTAGGCGATGCCTCAATTGGAGTAGGTCGCTCAAAACTTCCCTCGAGTCTTGAGGCAAAGTGACGCGGGCCAGTCCTTTCTCTGCTCTTGAGGGGATTGAAACCACTCTCTCCAATGAGTTGAGTCTGTCCAAGACGCCTCCATTTCCAGGAAAGAAGTGTCGAAATCCTTTTTCGACCGAATCGAGATTCTGAAAGCTGACCCCTGCAGATAATTGCTCACTCAGTGGGATCCCGCTTGCCCGCATGTTCTCCACATCAATCGGCTTGAGTTCATCGAGATAAGCAGCCAGCAGATCGGTCCTCGCATCAAGACAGTAGATAAACATGTCTCGAAAAAAAGTTTCCATGCAACTTACGAGGCCAATGACGAAATGTCGCTTGTTTTCGTTGGTTGCCTCCGCCGATCGGCCGCCAGATACTGTGCGGATATTCTTTGTGACTCTGGACGTATTGAGTAGGAAGGACATGATAAATGAAGAGCCGTCGCGCCCCTCGCGATGCTCCTTTAGCGTCTTTAACTTCTTCTCGGTCAGCTTCTTGGATGCCATGGCGACGCCTCTGAACAGTCGAATCAATTAGATCTGAGCGCTTCCTGAGTCGCGTTGGGACATAGGGAGGCACTCGATTGGGCATCACGGGCCACTGCATTCCGCCGGTGCTTAGTAGAGGCATCTCCCTTGTCAGGCAAGTAGACGGTGGGGGTAAAGCCCGCACTATGTGCGTTGTTACTCATAATGGGCTGCGCAAGCGGCGAAGTCATTCTGAGATCAAGTTGGAATTGAGTTTGCTGCTTCGCGAAAGGCCTTGTGGCTCGCCCAAGACATTCAGCTAATAAATCCTGTGCCCGCAGGTGTTTGAGTCGGCCGGTAACAGGGCGAGTGAAATTGCCATCCGTGAGGAGGAAATCTACATGGCGGCGTTCAATCCTCCCGGATTCTCCTCGCGGCACCGGAGAGCCTCCGTGTCCGTCAGGTTCGTCACGGAGCGCGAGCATACTCTCGTGATCCCCGTGCCTCCAACGAGCCGCTACATGGTCAAACGCCGCCTCGCCTCCGGAGGACCGGAAACGGGCGGCGTTTGGCACTGCTTACAGAAGCGAAGGACTACCGGCGCTTCTGCGCCGCGTCCGCGTGCTTCTCCATGAACTCCGAATACGGGCCGTTGAAGTCGAGCACTTCCTTGCCCTGCTCCAGGCTCCAGATGCGGGTCGCGACCTCTGAGATGAGTTCCTGGTCGTGCGTCACGCAGATGACCGTGCCGTCGAACTTCGACAGGCCTTCCGCCAGCGCCGCGATGGACTCCAGGTCCAGGTGGTTCGTCGGCTCGTCGAGAATCAACACGTTGTCCTGCGTGATCATCAGCTTGGACAACAGCACTCGCACCGTCTCACCACCGGAGAGCGTGTCCGTGGGCTTCATCCGCTCCTCACCCGAGAAGAGCATCCGGCCCAACACTCCTGAAATCTCCTCGTTGGTCAGCTTCTCGCTGATCTCCCGGAGGTAGCCGAAGCACGTCGTGCCCTTGTGGATGACGCCGTGGTGGTCCTGCGGCAGGTAGCCCACCGTCGCCTGGTGGCCCCAGGTGATGGTGCCCGCGTCCGGCTCCAGCTGCCCCGCCAGCATCTTCACCAGCGTGGACTTGCCCACCGCGTTGCGGCCGATGACGCAGATGCGCTCGCCCTTGCAGACCAGGCCCTTGAACGGCTTGATGACCGGCACCCCGTCGAAGGACTTCTTCAGGCCCTCGAACATCAGCGTCTGCCGGCCGCTGATCACCTTCTGGTCGAACCGGATGAAGGGCCGCGCGATGTTCGAGCGCTTCAGGTCCTCCGTCTTCAGCTTGTCGATCTGCTTGATGCGGCTCTGCACCTGCGACGCGCGCGTACCCGCGTGGAAGCGCGCCACGAAGTCCTGCAGCTGGGCGATCTTCTTCTTCTTCTCCTCCGTCTCGGACTCGACCCGGGTCCGCAGCTGCGACTTCTGCCGGACCATGTCGTCGTAACCACCCGTGTACTGGATGATGGTCTCGTAATCGATGTCCGCGATGTGCGTGCAGATGGAGTTCAGGAAGTGCCGGTCGTGGCTGATGGTGATCAGCACGCCCTCGTACATGTGGAGGAAGTTCTCCAGCCAGCGGATGGAATCGATGTCCAGGTTGTTCGTGGGCTCGTCGAGCAGCAGCCCGTCCGGCTTGCCGAACAGCGCCTGCGCGAGCAACACACGCAGCTTCAGACCGCCGGTGAGCTGGCGCATGGGCTCTTCGTGGAAGGACTCCTCGATGCCAAGGCCGGCCAGCAGCGTGGCCGCGTCACTCTCCGCCGAGTAACCGTCCTCTTCCGCGATGACGCCTTCCAGCTCACCCAGCCGGTTGCCGTCCTCCTCGGTGATGTCGGCCTTGGCCAGGAGCTTGTTCTTCTCATCCATGGCCGCCCACAGGTGGCGGTTGCCCATCAGCACCACGTCGATGACGCGGTCGTTCTCGTAGCGGAAGTGGTCCTGGCGCAGGATGCCCAGCTTGCGCGGGCGGATGATGTCGCCCATGTCCTGCTCCTCGTCACCCGCGAGGATCTTCATGAACGTGGACTTGCCGGCCCCGTTCGGACCGGTCAGGCCGTAGCGGCGGCCCGGCGAGAAGGCGACGTTGACCTCCTCGAAAAGTTTCTTGGGCCCGTAGGCCTTGGAGACGTTGATGACGTTGAACATGGCGGCGGCTTGTAACGGAAATGGCGCGGCGACCCAAGACGCGCGGTGAATCGGAGACAGGAGGACCCAATGTAACCGCCGGCCCGCCCTGGAAATGCCGGCTTCCCACCCCCCGTCCCCAGG
>NZ_RAWK01000609.1 GCF_003612165.1 Corallococcus aberystwythensis
GCGCGTTTGAGGGGCTATCTGGCGACTCATCCCCGAAAGGGCAACAGCAGAATCACCGACAACATGCGAGAGGTGGCACCGCTCGCCGCAGCCCCAGCGACCGAACGTTAGTGAGCGAGTGGGCGAGGAAGCGGAAGAGAACCGGAAACCACATTGAGCACGTACGCACTGATACGGGGTGTCGGGGCGAAGCCCTGACCAGATGGCAAACGGAATATCGTCGCGGGTGACGGTATTACATTTGCACATCCTGTCCCGATTTCTGAGGCGTTTTAACGGTGAACGGACGGCAAAAACATGATCGAGCTGTTGAACGTGGAGAGCGCGAAATCGGGCAAAATCATGGCTGACGAGGCTTGCAGAGGAGTAAGCCAGTATACACTCCGCTATCGCTACGTGAC
>NZ_RAWK01000610.1 GCF_003612165.1 Corallococcus aberystwythensis
GCAGGATGTGTATGAAAAAGGAGAGAAGCTCGACTTTCCGGATTCCGTCGTAGAACTGTTTCAAGGGCAGCTTGGCAAGCCGTATCAAGGCTTTCCGAAGAAGCTTCAGGAGATTATCTTAAAAGGCCGCAAACAGCTTGAAGGCCGACCAGGGGAATCAATGCCGCCGGTTGATTTTGAACAGATCCAGAAGGAGCTGTTTGAGAAGCTTGGCCGTCAGGTGACGAGCCATGATCTGCTTTCATATGCGCTTTACCCTAAAGTATTTCTCGATTTTGAACAGTTCCGCCAGCAGTTTGGTGACGTTTCCGTTTTGGATACGCCGACTTTCTTCTACGGACTGCGACTCGGGGAAGAAATCGAAGTGGAAATTGAACAAGGAAAAACGCTAATTGTGAAGC
>NZ_RAWK01000611.1 GCF_003612165.1 Corallococcus aberystwythensis
AGGCATGGGTATGGCTGGACGGTGCCGCAGCAATAGCCTTATCCATCGCTGCCTTAACCGCACTTGGTGTTGCAGCTTCCGTCGTACTGGTGCTATTTGTTGTATTGTTAAGCTTAACGACTCCTTTCTGCGTCAGTGTACCATCAGGGATACCAGTAATCTGATTCCAGGCATGATTATGACTGGTGGCAGCTTTGCTATTTGCCAGGTCATATGCCGTTTTTACCGCTTTTGGCGTGGCCGCTTTGGTTTCATCATCGCTATTAGTCGCATTACTCAGCTGCGTAAAACCTTTTTGTGTCAGCGTCGCATCAGGATGATTTCGTGATTGCTGATGTGTTTTCAACGCGTCATCGACATATTCCCTGGTTGCCACAACGACTGAAGGGTCGATCAAAAG
>NZ_RAWK01000612.1 GCF_003612165.1 Corallococcus aberystwythensis
CTGTTGGACCGCGACTTCGTGGAGGCCGTAGGGAGCCACGTAAAGAACTTTTTGCTGATCGATACGGGCGTGTACGCCCACGGCCACAGCCTGCGCTTGCCGTATTTCGCCAAGATCGGCCCCGACGGCTCCGCGTGCGCCCGGTTATTGCCCGTCTTCGTGATCCCCCCCGCGTGCGAGGACGTTCCGGCGTTCGTCGCCGCGCACGCCGACCCGCGGCGCTTCCACTTTCACGCCCCGCCCATGTTTTCCGCGGCCCCGCGGGAGATCCGCGTCCTCCACAGCCTGGGCGGGGACTATGTCAGCTTTTTCGAGAAGAAGGCGTCGCGCAACGCCCTGGAGCACTTTGGGCGACGCGAGACCCTGACGGAGGTTCTGGGCCGCTACGATGTGCGGCC
>NZ_RAWK01000613.1 GCF_003612165.1 Corallococcus aberystwythensis
CAGTTTATGTCGTACCAACGCTTCTGGTACGCCCGTTAATGGCTATTTTCTGACCCTGGTGCTGGTGGCGATCCTGATAATGCTGCCGACTCTCGGCATTGGTGATATGAACAATCTCTATAAATGGCTGTTGAACCTTAATTCGGTAGTGATGCCGCTGCGTTATTTATGGGTATTTGTTGCATTTATTGCAGTCGTTCGCCTGGCGCAGAAATATAAACCAGAATATGTCTTTATTCGTAATAAGCCTCTGGCAATGACCGTCGGGATTTGGTGTTTTGCCTTTACCGCCGTTGCCTGTTTGACGGGGATCTTCCCGAAAATGGAAGCCTTCACTGCAGAGTGGACCTTCCAGTTGGCGCTGAATGTTGCAACGCCGTTTGTGCTGGTAGGATT
>NZ_RAWK01000614.1 GCF_003612165.1 Corallococcus aberystwythensis
GGTAGTAGATCATCGGCTTGTCGTAGACGGGGAGCAGCTGCTTGCTCACCACGAGCGTCAGCGGATACAGGCGCGTCCCCGAGCCTCCCGCGAGGATGATTCCCTTCATCCCGCCTCCCCGGCCCGGGCCGCGAGCCAGCTCGCGTGGAAGCGCTTCAGCGACTCCGTCAGCGCCAGCGGCTTCTCCGACAGCTGCTCCCGCGCCTTGTCCGTCAGAAGCCCGCTCTTCAGCGGCCGGGGCGCCGACAGCTTCAGGTCCGCCATCCGCGTGGGCACCACCAGCCCCGCGTCGAAGCCGAACACCTCACACAGCGCGCGGCCAAAGGCCACGCGGTCCAGCACCGTGCCGCCGCAGGTGTTCCACGTCCCGCCCAGCCGCCGCTCGCCCAGCTC
>NZ_RAWK01000615.1 GCF_003612165.1 Corallococcus aberystwythensis
CTGGAAGACTTTACGCACCAGTTTATAGGTGGTGCCTTTCTCCGGGCTGATATTTTCCGGCGCTGCGATGATGAGTTGCATTTGCAAACGCTCACACAATTCAAACAGCGTGGCGATAGAACGAGCATCCAGTCGCGCTGCTTCATCGAGGAACAGCAGGCGGCAAGGAGAGATATCTTTACCGCGCAGGCGGCGAGATTCATCTTCCCAGCTTTGTACCACCATCACCAGAATCGACATACCGGTACCAATCGCCTCACCGGTCGACAATGCACCAGACTCTGCGCGCAGCCAGCCATCGGAACCACGGTTAACCTCAACTTCCATTTCCAGATAGTTGCGGTAATCCAGCAGTTCTTCACCGATGGTCTGCGGCGTGCGCTGCCCCATAT
>NZ_RAWK01000616.1 GCF_003612165.1 Corallococcus aberystwythensis
GTGTCGGGGAGGGGCGCGGCGGCGGGGACGATGTCGCCCCAGCTCTCCGGCTCCACCTCCAGGAGGGGCAGGTCGGCTTCCGGCGGCGGCGCGACGGGGAAGCGCGAGGAGTCCTCGGTGAGCCAGGGGTCCAGGGGCACGGAGGCCGAGCGGCGCAGGGCTTCCGCCATGTCCTGGAGCAGTGCGGCCTGGGCGCGCTTGCGGGCCTCGGTGAGGGCGGCGGTGTTGTCGGTGGCGGGAAGTTCCAGGGCGTCGCGGGGGGACGCGGGGATGGAGTCCGCCCAGGAGTTCGACGGGGCGGAGGGTTCAGGCTCCGCGGTGAGGATGATGTCCTCGGGCTCGAGGGACAGGGGTTCCGGCTCCGCCTGCGCGGCGGCGAGAGGGACGAGGA
>NZ_RAWK01000617.1 GCF_003612165.1 Corallococcus aberystwythensis
GCATTAAAATGGGTAAACTCACGGGCAAGACAGCACTGATTACGGGCGCATTGCAGGGAATTGGCGAAGGAATTGCCAGAACTTTTGCACGTCATGGCGCGAACCTAATCTTGCTGGATATCTCCCCTGAGATCGAAAAGCTGGCGGACGAACTGTGTGGTCGTGGTCATCGCTGTACGGCGGTTGTCGCCGATGTGCGTGACCCGGCGTCGGTAGCCGCAGCTATCAAACGCGCGAAGGAAAAAGAAGGGCGCATTGATATCCTGGTGAATAACGCAGGCGTTTGTCGTCTGGGCAGTTTCCTCGATATGAGCGATGACGATCGCGATTTCCATATTGACATCAATATTAAAGGCGTATGGAACGTCACGAAGGCGGTGCTGCCGGAGAT
>NZ_RAWK01000618.1 GCF_003612165.1 Corallococcus aberystwythensis
CCTGTTGGGCACAGTGGGTGCTCGGGGACAGAGGACGCCGGCCGGTCCTCGGGCCTACGTCTGGGTGTTTTCTTTCTTTTTGCCTCCCAACGCCCCCTTTACGCCTTTCCTCCCCTCGCCTGTTGTTGGTCGGGTTGCCCCTTGGGGTTTTTGGCGGCCCGTGGGTTGTTAGTCGCGTCCGCCGGCGGTGAGGCGTTGTGTGGGAGGGGCTTGGCCTTCCCGAGCTTGGCTTGATGGAGCCTGCGAATCCCCCAAGGAACCCAATGGCCGCTCCTGCCCGCGACCCCCCGGGTTACCGGTACGCCGCGGCCATGGTGCCCACCGGCTCCATCCTGAGTACGATCGAGGTGGCGTCCCACCGCAGACTCTTTGATTTTTTCGCCCGCGTGC
>NZ_RAWK01000061.1 GCF_003612165.1 Corallococcus aberystwythensis
CGCCCTGCCCCAGCAGCGTCACGTCCCCCTGCACCGCCCAGCGCAGCGACGGGTCCAGCGCGCCGAGCATCACCGTGCGCCCGTCCTCGCGCCGGTACGCGCCGTCCGCGTGGTAGACGAAGCGCACCGTCCCGTCCTCCGCGCTCGCGTGCACCAGCACGCCGCGGGTCGTGAACTTCCGCTTCGCCGTCACCTGCCCGCGCGCCGCCGACACCGGCGTGGCCACCACCGTCGCGTGCGGCTGACACGTGGGACACGCGGCCCGCGCATGCTCCAGGCCGCACGACGCGCACACCGTGAAGCGAAGCCCCTCCAGCACCGGCAGCGGGAAGGCACCGCGCTGGTCCTCCACGAAGACCTGATGGAACAGATGCAACAACGCATCCGGCAGCGTGGCCCGAGGCAGCGCGGGCTTGGGGTACTGCACGTCCGGGTGGAATACGGTGACGCGCTGGAGCAGCCGCCCCACCGCGTTCAGCCGGGCCCCGGCGGCCTTCGGCTTGTGGATGCCGCCCTGCGGCCCCACGCACAGGAGCGACTGCATCACGGTGACGGCGAAGGCATACCAATCACTCTCCGCCGTCGCCGGCCGAGCGGGCGTCAGCGCCTGCGCGGCCGGGTCCAACCGCAGCGGGTCCAGGAACTTCTCCGTGAACACCGGGCAGAGGAAGGCGCCGAACTGGAAGCTGTCCGCGTCGATGAAGTACGCGTCCGTGCCCACCGTCAGCACGTTCAGGTCGTTGAAGTCCCCCACCACCACGCGGGCCGCATGCACCGCCGCCAGCACGCGGTGTAGCCCCGCCAGCACCGTCACCGCGTCCGAGGCCTTGCCTCCCGCGCGCCGGAACGCCAGCTCACTCCACCGGCGCAAGGGCTCCACGCCGTCCAGCTTGCGCATCGCATAGCCCAGCACCTCCACGCCCTTCTTGTCCGTGGCCAGGGTCTGCGGCGTCACCACGCGAGCCGGCAGGCCCGTGGGAAACGCGCGCAGCTTGCGCTGGTGCTCCGCGAGCCGGGCCTTCGCCGCGGCCTGCTCGGGCACGAGGCCCAGGTAGTCCGGGTGCTCGGGCCGCTTGAAGACCTTGAGCGCGCGGCCATCACCCAGGTCATACACATCCGCCTCACCGCCCTTGCCCAGTGCCCGCTGCGGATCCAACCGGACCTTCTTGCCCTCGAGCCAGACGTCCATGGCCTCACGCCCTCCCCATCCGGCGGCGCAGCACCACCAGCGTGGTGTCGTCCGTCAGCAGCCCTGGCGCACGCAAGAGCCGCCGCTCCGCGAAGTCCGCGCGCACCGACTCGCGGTTGAGCTGCGCCAGCCGTCGTCGCACCGCGTCCGGGTTCGTGAAGTACCGGTCCTCCGTCCAGAACCGCGACAGTGAGCCCACCGGCTCGTCGCGCTCTGGCAGCCGCGTCTGCGCGAGGCCCAGCAGGTCCCCCACCCCATCCGTGCCCACCAGCAGCGCGTGCACGTCTTCGGTGGGCAGCAGTGCCCGGCGCTCCAACGGCACGTCCTCACCGCGCAGCAGCGCATAGGCGAGATACGGCGGCGCGTTGCCCGGAAACGGCCCCAGCGCGTGCACCTCGCCATTGAGCATCCACACCCCATCCCCCGACGAGAAGACGAGCGTGTGCGCCGGCGTCATGACCGCCCCCACCAGCGTGAAGAGCAGGTCCCCCAGCACATCGCGCCCCAGCGCGGACGCCAGGCCGTCCATCAATCCCAACAGGTCCTCGCGCAGCCCCGGCAGGAAGTCCGCGCCATCCACCGCCTCGCCACGCGCCAGCCGGGCCTGCGTCGCCTGCGCCAGCCGCCGCACGCCCAGCTGCGCCCCCAACTCGCTGCACGGCTGGCTGCCACACCCGTCCGCCACCACCACCACCAGCCCGTGCTCGCTCGCCCGGACGCAGGCGGCGTCCTGGTTGTTGCGTCCCGAACGCGCGTGCTCCCGGCCCTGCACCGAACCCACCGCGACTTCGAAGGGCAGCGTGGACATGGCTCTCCCGTGGCCCTCGAAGGGCACGCACGACACGGAAACCTGCTGGCGAGTGGACGGCCCCACGCCGCCCGACTTCGTGTACCTACAACACCAACATAGTGTCCGAATTACACGAAGTCAAGGCGACGTGGGACAACCTGTCAGCGGCAGGTGCCAGGTCAGCGGGAGGCGTGGGGGTTACAGCTCGAAGTTGAAGCCGGCCTTCTCGAGCTGTTTGTACTTCTTGTGGTCGAACCGGTAGAGGCGCGCGGCGCGGTGGGAGACGTCCTGCTCCACCTCGTCCAGTTCCTCCAGCAGGTCCATGGCGAGGATCTTCTTGCGGAAGTTGCGCTTGTCGAGCTCGCGCTCCAGCACCGTCTCGTAGAGCCGCTGGAGCTGCGACAGCGTGAACTTGGGTGGCAGCAGCTCGAACCCGATGGGCTGGTAGCGCACCTTGCCCTTGAGCCGCTGCAGCGCGGTGGTGAGCACGTCCGCATGGTCGAACGCGAGCTTCGGCGTATCCCAGACAGAGAACCACGCCGCCTCGCGCGCGTCGGTGGACGCCTGGAGGTGGTGCTGGGACAGCTTCACCAGCGCGAAGTACGCCACGGTGATGACGCGGCCTCGAGGGTCGCGGTCCGGAGCACCGAACGTGTAGAGCTGCTCCAGGTGGCTGGTGCGCAGGCCCGCTTCTTCCTCCAACTCGCGGCGCGCAGCGTCCTCCAGCGACTCCTCCATGCGCACGAAGCCACCGGGCAGCGCCCACCGGCCTTGATAGGGCTCCACGCCGCGCTGGATGAGCAGCACCTTGAGGTCCTCCTCATCCAACCCGAAGACGACGCAGTCCACCGTCACCGCCGGGCGCGGGTACTCATAGGTGTGGCTCACGGGGAAACCCTCCGGCCGGCATCGTGTCCAGAGGACACGGTGCGGGCAAGCGCCTTCATGCACTCACGGAAGGCACCCTACGGCTGAACAGGTCTCTGGCCGTTCGTGAACCCCTCCGACCTGGCGTTTTTCCGCGAAGGCCGCTCCGCGCGGAGCGAAGTGGTGAATCGCGACAGTGTGGTTGCGGAAGCCAGGATGGGCCCACGTCAGAGGCGCCTGCCGGAAGCGACGCCGCCCAACTGGTCCGACTGTCGGACCAGTTCGCGCCCCTTCCGGCCCGGGGGCGCGCTGGCTCAGCAGGCATGCCCCTCGCGTCCATGTCAGACCCATCTGGTTGGATGGGCGAAGCATCGGGCGAGGAGGGAGGCGGGGATGGTGAGGGTGGGGCTGGTGGCGTACGTGGAGGAGCAGCTCGAGCGGGATATCGCGCTGAGGAGGCTGCCGAGGAATGGGGGGTTGGCCTCGGAGCGGAAGATGGCGCGCCGCTATGGGGTATGCCGGGGCACGGTGCGCGAGGCCTTGCGGCGGCTGGCGGCGCGGGGCCTGGTGGTGTTGCGTCCCGGGCGACAGGCGCGCGCGGTGGCGCTGGACGAGTCGCTGACGCTGGAGAACCTGGGGCTGGCGCTGCATGACACGCGCACCCAGGAGTCCCGGCGCCTTCTGGAGGGCTTCTTCAGTCTCAAGCGGCAGGTGCTGGTGGAGCTGCTTTCCGACTGCTGCGCGCATGCCTCCGACTTGGCCCTGGGGCCGCTGGAGAGCACCTGCTACGCGCTCCAGGACGCGGCGCGCTGGTACCACCCCAAGGAGCGCTGCGCGCAGCTGGAGTTTGAGTTGCTGCGGCTTTCTGCCCAGGTGGCTTCACGGCCCGGGCACCTGCTCCTCATCCAGTCGCTGCAGCGGGCCTTCCGGGGCATCGCGGACCGGCTGCTGCCCTTCATGGGCGGCGATGCGATGCGCCAGTGGGTCATCTGCGCGTTGGATGCGCTGTATGCGCGCGACGTCCAGGCTCTTCAGCACCAGCTGCCGGCGCTGATGAAGACGTACGACGAGCTTGTGCTCGACCAATTCGCCCCTGTTCCCCAGGAGCGTGCGTCCCCTGACGGCGACCACGCCCAGGAGAGCAACCCCGGCGCTCCTGCGTCAGATTCCGCTCAGGACGATGTGCCCACGGCACGCGCCGGTGTTGAGGAGCATGATCTCCGCGCCTCCGCGTCAGCTACAGCTCAGGACGATGCATTCGAGGCACGCTCGTGCACGGAGGAGCGTGGCGTCGGCAGCCTCGCGCCAGCCAACGAACTGCTCGGAGTTGCGCCCTGTTCCCATGGACGGGCCCTCTCCATGGGGCCCGATAGCGGGGCGCTGCTGTTCTCGGCAGTCCCGGAACTCGCCCGATGCGAGCTCGATGGGAAGCGCACCGGAGAGACCGAGACAAACGCGGCCTTGGGAAACCTGTCCGGCTGTTGGACAGGTTGTAACGCCTCATCTCGCGAGGCATGTCACAAGAGGGGTGGATCGCTTCGCGGCCCCCTGCGTCGATGGGCTGCACACCTCTGGCGCTTCATTGCCCGCTCCCCAGGCCCCCCTGCCTCGTGAGTGGCGACAGCCTTTCGCGCCGCCGCCGCACGCCCTCACTGCTGGGGCGTGATCGCGTGGATTGACTCGGACGCATCCGCACGAGCCATGCCTCCGCGCCGGATGAAGCAACGGAGGACCTCTGGCCACCACCCTAGACGGCGACGAGCCGGCTCAGGCGGCGCCAGTCGACCAGCTGGACGTTCTCCTCCGCCAGGTCGAACTCCAGCGAGCGGCGCATGCCCAGCACGTCGCCGCCCATCTGGAAGGGCACCTCGCGGTCGAAGTCCATCCGCAGGCGCTCCACGAAGAAGTCGTGCATGCGGGGCATGGGGTGCTCGCCGCGCCACAGGCGGAACATGTTGCGCGTGGCCTCCATCACGCCCGCGCCGTACACGCGCACCGACAGCCTGTGCGGCACCGCCTGCGCGAACGGGAACGCCTTGAAGCCGAAGCCCCACTCCGGCGTCGTCGCCGCGCCCGCTACACCCGCGGGGCCCTGGTACAGGAGCTGCCCCGCTCCGCCGTTGGGCACCGGCCGCACCGCGCCCGTCGCGTCGATGGTCAGCGCGGACGCACCCAGGTTGTAGACGGAGACATTCGGGTTGCCCTCGCCGAACAGGTGGCGCGGCACCGTGCGCGTGAACATGGCGCCCATGTAGCCGCGCAGGCCGGACTGCGCCTTCTTGAGCGGCCCGGCGGAGGCGAGCTGGTTCTTGAAGTCCTGAATCATCTCCGCGTCCCAGCCCGTGCCCGCGAAGGGCGCCACCCGGCCCTCCACCCGCACCAGCGAGAAGGGACGCAGGGGCGGCAGGCGCTCGCCGTACGCGGCGATCTGCTTCAGGGCCACCTGGGGACGCGGCGCCCCGGTAACGCGAGCCCAGGCGTTGCCCGTGCCCAGGGGCAGCACGCCAATGGCCGGCAGGGCCACGCCCTGGGAGCGCAGCTCGTTGAGCAGGCCGGTGATGGTGCCGTCGCCTCCGCCCGCCAGCAGCAGGCTGGGCGGGTCGTGGCGCAGCTGGTCCACCCACTCCCGCGCCTCTTCCAACGACCGGGTGAGGGCCACCCGGGCCCGGGGGAGCAGGTCTCTGACGAGCCCGCCCATCCCCTCGGTTCCCTTACGCGCACGCAAATTGACGAGGACGGCGATGTTCATGGCGGGTGCGACTCTTCCCCAGGTCATGTCATGGCCCCGTCACGAAAAGCGCCCCGACATGGGGACACCCCTTTGGAATAGGGTCATCACACCCCCAGGGCATGGGCCAGCCGGGCCTCCAGGTGCCGCTCGGCCGCACGCCGACGCAGCGTCACCGCCGCGGCGGCCAGTCCTCCGGCCACCAGCAGACGGCGCAGCCAAGTTTTTCCGGTGCCGTGGTAACCGCCCGATGCCGAGTCCCCCTCCGCCATGGGGCGGAAGACGTTGCCGGAGGTGGGGCCCTGCCGCTTGTTCTTGAAGTGCAGCACGTCCGTGCCGGACTTCATGGTGTGCTCGAACATGCCGGGGAGCAGGCCGTGCATCGCCGAGAAGCTCTTCCCGGAGCCGCCGACCATGACCTCGTCCTGCGGGTGGCGCAGCACGCGGAGGATGGTGCGGGCCACGCGCTCCGGCGTGTAGACGGGCTCCACCGGGCGGATGCGCCAGCCGGTGTAGTTGGCGGTGTGGCGCCACAGGGGCGTGTCGATGGCGGCGGGCATCACCGTGCACACGTCGATGCCCGTCCCCATCAGCTCCTGGCGCAGCGATGCGGAGAAGCCGCGCACCGCGAACTTGGAGGCCACGTAGGCGCTCAGGTACGGCGCGGGCACGGTGCCAAAGGTGGAGGACACGTTGACGAGCGTCCCGTAGCCCTGACGGCGGAACTGCGCCAGCGCCGCGCGAGCGCCGCTCACCGTGCCGAAGAAGTTGGTCTCCATGAGCTGGCGGAAGGCCTCGTCCGGCGTCTCCTCCAGGCTGCCCAGCATGTAGACGCCCGCGTTGTTCACCCAGCCGTCGAAGTGGCCGAAGGCATCCACCGCCGCCTCCGCCAGCCTCCGCACGGCCGCCGCGTCCGACACGTCCGTGGGCACCATCAGGGCCTGGACGCCGTGGGACTCGCACTCGGCCGCCAGCTCCTCCAAAGGGTCCTCCCGGCGCGCGGCGAGGACCACGTGGGCACCCTTCTTCGCCAGCAGCAGCGCGGTGGCCCGGCCAATGCCGCTGGAGGCGCCCGTGATGACGATGACCTTTTCTTTCCAGATGCGATCCATGAAGTGGGGTCCTTGTGACGGGCTCGACGGCCCCCCCGGGGGCCCCGAGTGTTCGAAAGGGTCGGGTGGGCGCCTCGTCCATGACGCCGCACGTCGGACAAGGTGGGTACGCTCCCGGCGTCCTACCCGGGCCACCGGCGACTCCCCCGGAGAGCAGCCAGCGAGGCAGGGGGCCCGGAATCCGGACGGAGGTCCAGGTGCGGGACCGGGTGACGGTGGCCCGGGGGCGCTGGCCTGGAGGGTGGACAGTCCGGTAGAGGACGGAACGCGGCCTGCATCGCCGGTCCGGCCATCCCTTCCACACCCACGTGACCATGCCCTTCCGTCCGAAGCCGTCCGCGTTCGCGCTGCTGTTGTGCCTGCTGTGCGCCACCGCCTCGCGGGCCGCACCCCACCGGTTGGTGGTTTCCAGCGGCGACTGCCGGGACGCGGAGCTGAGCGGCCAGTCCAAGGCGTTCTACGACGCCCTGCGCGCCCGCCCCGAACAGCACCTGCTGGGCGCCCCCGAGTTCGCCGAGCGCCTCTTCCCCGCCTCCTCGCGCTCCTTCGAGGACCTCCAGCGCCAGCTGGACGCCGCGCAGGACCAGTTCTACGAGGGCCGCAACGCCCGCGCGTCCCAGTTCCTGGACGATGCCCTGCGCGACATCCGCCGCCTGCCGCCGGGCGAGCCGCGCTGGAAGCTCTTCGCCCACGCGCAGCTCCTGCACGGCCTCAACCACCGGGCGCTGGGGAAGACGAAGGACAGCGACGCGGCCTTCCTCCAGGTGCTGCGCCTCCAGCCGAAGTACCAGCTGGATCCGGACCAGTACGCGCCCTCCATCCGGCAGGCCTTCGAGAAGCTGCGCCGCGACCTGGCCCGGACGCCGAAGGTGAAGCTGTCCCTGAAGTCCACCCTGCCCGCGTCGGACGTGTACCTGGAGGGCTTGAGCGTCGGGCAGACGCCGCTCACGCTGGAGCTGCCCGCCGGGGCGTACGAGCTGTCCATGGTGAAGGGGGACGCGGTGAGCTTCCCCCGGCAGGTGCAGGCGCAGGGGGCGGACACGCCGCTGCTGGTGGACCTGGCGTACGAGGGGTCCGTGACGGCCGCGCCCTTCCCGTGCCTGTCCGCCGCGGACGGCAACGAGGAGCGCACCTGGAGCCACGCGGTGCGCCTGGGCGGCACGCTGGGCGTGGAGGAGGTCATCGTCGTGCGGCTGGAGCGCCCCAGCAGCGGGCCCAAGTGGTTCGCCGCCACGGTGCTCAACGTCGACGGCGGGCAGAAGCTGCGCGAGGGCGGCTTCAAGACGCAGGGCCTGGACGCGCCCGGTGAGGCGCTCTCCGCGCTGGTGGACTTCGTCACCACGGGGCGCTCGCCCTCCAACCTCGTGGTGATGAACAACGCCAACGGCAAGGCGCCCTGGGACGCGGGCAGCGCACGGGGCACGTCCGGCTCGGGCACCGGCGCGGACCTCACCGCCCCCAATCTCCTGTCGGAGGACGCGGCCAGCGACGCGCCCGGCCCCCGGACGGGCCTGCGCACGGCGTCGTACGTGGCGGTGGGCGCGGGCGTGGCGGCACTGGGCGGCGCGGGCGTGGTGCGGCTGCTGGCCCAGAAGGACCTGAACGGCCTGGAGGACCGCCGCGCGGCCAACGGCGGCCAGCTGGTGAGCACGGACGCGCGGGCCGTCGCGCTGCGCGACTCGCTGGTGGGCAAGAGCCACATCATGACGGGGCTGCTCGTGGGCGGAGGCGCTGCGGTCGTCACCGGGGCGGTGCTCTTCCTCGTGTCCTCGCCCTCGGAGCCGGCGCCCGTGACGCTGGGCGTGACGGCGGACGAGACGGGCGCGGCGGCGAGCGTGTCCGGATCGTTCTGAGGGGACATTCCCGGCCGGACGTTCCTGGCCGGGAAGCAGCGGGCGCGTAGAGTCGCGCCCCATGCGCGCTTCCCTCCTGTTGTTGCTGTTCACGGCGAGCACCGCCCTCGCCGCGCCCCGGACGTTCCGCGTCGACTACTTCCACACCGGCAACGCCACCGAGGAGCGCTTCAGCCTGGAGCGGCTGGTGGTGGAGCCCCTGCCCTGGCCGGGCCACCCGGCGAGGGCCATCGACGAGACGAACCTGGGCAAGTACCTCTTCGAGGTGCGGGACCAGGGGACGAACCGGCTCCTGTATTCGCGCGGCTTCGCCTCCATCTTCGGCGAGTGGGAGCTGACGGACGAGGCGAAGCAGTCCCACCGCACCTTCAGCGAGTCGCTGCGCTTCCCCTCGCCGGACCGCCCCGTCCAGGTCCTCCTGAAGAAGCGCGACGCGCAGAACGCCTTCCGCGAAATCTGGTCCGTGAAGGTGGATCCGAAGGACCCCTTCGTGGACCCGTCCTCGCCGCCCGCGCCGGGCCCGCTGCTCAAGCTGCTGGAGAACGGGCCGCCGCAGGACAAGGTGGACTTCCTCATCCTGGGGGATGGCTACACGGAGGCCGAGCGCGCCAAGTTCGAGAAGGACGCGCGCAAGCTGGTGGACATCCTCTTCAGCTATTCCCCCTTCAAGGAGCGCAAGGCGGACTTCAACGTCTGGGGGCTGATGCCCAAGGCGGCCGAGTCCGGCATCTCGCGGCCCTCCACCGGCATCCACCGCCGCCCGCCCCTGGGCTCCACCTACGACGCCTTCGGCGCCGAGCGCTACATCCTCACCTTCGACAACGAAGCGCTGCGCGACACCGCCGCCTTCGCGCCCTACGAGTTCGTGGAGATCCTCTCCAACGGCAACACGTACGGCGGCGGCGGCATCTTCAACCTCTTCAGCACCGTGGCCGCCGACAGCTTCTGGGCGCCCTACGTCTTCGTCCACGAGTTCGGCCACCACTTCGCGGGGCTGGCGGACGAGTACTACACCTCCGCCCCCATCTACGGCGCCGCGCCCGCGGAGCGGGTGGAGCCCTGGGAGAAGAACGTCACCGCCCTCCACGACCCCGCCCGGCTCAAGTGGAAGGACCTGGTGGCCCCCGGCACCCCGCTGCCCACGCCGTGGAACCAGCCCGCCTATGACGCCCACGCCCTGCAGGTGCAGCAGCGGCGACAGAAGATTCGTGCGGAGCGTAAACCGGAAGCGGAGATGGACGCGCTCTTCGTGGCGCAGCGGGACTGGGAGGAGAAATTCCTGGGCACGCAGAAGGTCTCCGGGAAGGTGGGCGCCTTCGAGGGGGCGCACTACGAGGCGAAGGGGTACTTCCGGCCCCAGACGGACTGCGTGATGTTCACCCGGGACCGGGGGCCCTTCTGCGCGGTGTGCCAGCGCGGCATCAGCGAGGTCATCGACCTGTACGCGGGTCCATCCTCGCCCCCCCCGGCACGGAAGAGTCCCTGACTTCCTTCGATTCCCAGGCCCCTGAGCGTCCTTTCGGGTGACGGGGACGTGGCAGGTGGTTGGCCAAATGGACGCCCCTCGGTTTTCGGGTGTAAGGGGGACCCCATCTGCAAGCAGGACACCCCAAGGGAGGCATTCACATGCTGAAGCGAAGCCTGAAGCGAAACTGGCTGCCGGCGCTCGTGACCACCGTGTTCGTCACGGTTGGCACGGGCTGCGGCGACGAGTGTGTCGATCAGTTCGACTGTCGTGAGAAGGGCGCGCCTCCCGCGGGTCAGGCGTACGCCTGCGTGGAGAACAAGTGCGAGCTGCGCACGCTGAACATCCCGCCGGAAGAGGACGCGGGCACGGACGAGGACGCGGGCACCACGACGGACGCCGGCACGGACGCGGGCACGGATGCCGGCACCACGACGGACGCGGGCACCACGACGGACGCGGGCACCACGACGGACGCCGGCACGGCCCCCCAGTCGTGCAACCCGGCCTGCGCCCTGACGGAGTCCTGCGACGTCGAGGCGAACACCTGCACGCCCTCCAGCGTCGCCACGCCTCCCGCGGATACGAGCGCGCAGATCGCCGCGTTCGTCGCGGCCCCGGCGGGTGTGCTGGCCACGCCGCAGATCGTGAGCGGCGCGTTCGTGACCTTCATCAAGCCCGAGGTCGCGGGCAGCGCGGCCACGGAGGCCTCCGGCTTCTTCCTGCAGGCCGAGGCCAACGGGCCGGCGATGTTCGTGCGCGGCTCCGCGTCCCCCACGGCGGTCGCCGTGGGTGACCGCGTGACGCTGAACGTCACGGAGAAGGAGATCATCAGCAACCTCAACGTGGCGAAGGCCGTCACGGACCTGACCGTGGTGAGCAAGAACCACGGGGTGTGGAACCTGAACACCGCGTCGCCCGCGGGCCTGAAGGTGGACGCGAACGCCGTCAGCACCTTCGAGGACGCCGGCACGACCAACACCTACGAGAGCCGCATCGTCACCGTGTCCGGCAAGCTGGCGGCGGGCACTGGCAGCGGCGCGGCCTTCACGGCCTTCCCTGTGGCCACCACGGGCGAGCCGTCCCCCAGCCCCCTGCTGCTGCGCGTGCCCACCGCCCTGTCCACGGACCTGGACCTGTCCTCGGGCTGCGATGTGGCCGTGCCCACCGGCATTGTCTGGCGCTTCAACGCCCAGCCCCAGGTGTCCGTGTTCGCGCCGAGCCAGCTCACCGTCACCTCGTGCCCCGCCCCGAAGCTCACCGAGGCGCGTCCGCTGAGCGGCACGGAAGTGCGACTGACGTTCGACCGCAAGCTCAACGCGGCCAGCGTGCAGGCGGCGGACTTCGGCATCACGCCGACCGTGGCCATCTCCGCGGCGGCGGCGGCGGGCAACCTGGTCTCGCTGACCACGGCGGACCTGACGGCTGGCACGCAGTACACGGTGACCGTGAACGGCGAGGTGACGGACGTCGCTGGCAAGGCCGTGGACGCCTCGGCCAAGAGCGCGACCTTCACCGGCCTGACGCCTCCTCCGACGGGCCCGTCGCTGGTCATCAATGAGATCGACTACGACAACGTGGGCACCGACAACGCGGAGTTCCTGGAGATCTACAACCGCGGCACCGCGGCGGCGGACCTGACCAACGTCAAGCTGGTGTTCGTGAACGGCGACTCCACCTCCACGCCGCGCAGCGAGTACCTGATGTTCAACCTGTCCGACGTCAAGGACGCGCAGGGCAACGCGGTCACGTCGCTGCCCGCGGGCGGCTACATCGTCGCGGCGCCCGAGCCGTACTTCACCACGGCGACCCTGCCGGCGGGCACGCTGCGGCTGATCATCAAGTCGTCCTCGGGTACGAACGCCGACATCATCCAGAACGGCACCGGTGACGGCGTGGGCCTGCTCGACAACGCGGCGGGCACGCTCCTCGACAGCGTCTTCTACGAGACGGCCAGCAGCAATCCCCAGAACAGCACGTTCACCATCACCACGGCCACGGGTCCCAAGTCCCTGAACTTCGAGGAGGGCGCGCGCACCGTCGCCTCGGACTCGAACTCCGCCGCGGGCTCGCTGCAGCGCAGCCCGAACGGCAACGACACGAACAACAACAACGCGGACTTCGCGTTCGTGGGCACCGTGACCCCGGGTGGCCCGACGCCGTAGTCGTCGCGCCTGACACCTTGATGTGACGAGGGGCCGCGTTCACCGACCAGGTGAGCGCGGCCCTTCTTCATGGATGACAGGGGGATGTGTCACGCTGGGTGTCATGGGGATGCGCCGCCCGTCATCGCGGTGGGCCACGGTCCCTTTCCGGCGTCTGGGCCGGATGGCTTCCATGTCCCTTCCTCGCATCGTCGCGCCCCTGCTCGCCCTGCTGCTCGCCGCGTGTCCCGGCTCCACGCCTCCGACGCCCGGTGTGCCTCCCGACAGCGGTGTGCCTTCCGACAGCGGCGTGCCTGGTGATGGCGGTGCATCCGACAGCGGCGTGCCCGGCGATGGAGGCGCATCCACGGATGGAGGCGTGCTCGTCGATGGCGGCGTGGCTGGCGATGCAGGCGCATCCACCGATGGCGGCGTGCCCGACGGTGGCGGTCTGCCCTCCGACGGAGGCACGCAGGGTGACGGCGGTCTGCCCTCCGACGGCGGCGCGCAGGGCGATGGCGGCGTGCCGGATGGCGGCGCGATTCCAGCGCTGCGGGTGGAGTCCCCGGGGCTGGGGGACGGACGCGTGGGGCAACCCTATGCCGCGAGGCTCAGCGCCTCGGGCGGCCGGGCGCCGTTCACCTGGAGCTTCACGGGCACGCTGGCCGCGGGGCTGACCCTCTCCACGGACGGCGCCCTGTCCGGCACCCCCACCGCCGCGGGCACGACGATCTTCACCGCCACCGTGCGTGACGCGGAGGGCAGCACTGCGTCCGCGCAGGTGGTGGTGCTGGTGCAGCCGCCCCTCACGCTGCTCACCGTGGGCCACTGGAACCTGGAGTGGTTCGGCGCGCCCAACCAGGGCCCGGCCAACTCCACCTCCGACGGCGGCGTGCCCGACGACATCCAGGTCGCGGGGGCGACGGACGTCATCCGCGGCGCGGGCGCTCACGTCTGGGGCCTGGTGGAGATGGTGGACACCGCGGACTTCAACACCCTCAAGGCGGGGCTGCCCGGCAACTACAGCGGCTTCCTTGCCAACAACACCGCCTACGTCCTCAGCGGCGCGTCGCTGTACTCCGCTGGCGAGCAGAAGCCCGGCATCCTCTACGACAGCACCCTCACCTACCGCAACGCCCAGGTCATCCTCACCGCGCAGGCCGCGGACTTCGGTGGACGCCCGCCGCTGCGCGTGGACTTCACCACCCGCATCCACGGCGAGGACGCGCCGCTGGTCATCATCGTCACGCACATGAAGGCCTTCGAGGACATGACGTCCTATGGCCAGCGCCAGCGCTCCGCGACCGCCCTCAAGAGCTACCTGGACCAGTGGCTGCCCGAGGCCCGCGTGCTCGTCATCGGAGACTGGAACGATGACCTGGACCACTCCATCTCCACGCAGAACGGCGTCGCGCTGCCCACGCCCTTCGCGAACTTCCTGGGCGACCCCACGCACTACACCTTCCTCACGCAGGTGCTGACCGACTCCAACCGCTACACCACCACGGAGTACGACGAGGTCATCGACCACGCGCTCGTCACCGACGAGGTGGCCGTGGACGCAGTGCCCGGCGGCGTCCAGGTGCTCCGGCCCGACTCATTCATCCCCGACTACGCCCACACCGTCAGCGACCATTACCCCGTGCTCACGCGCTACGACCTGAGCGGCGTTCCCGGCCCGCGCGTACGGGTCACCGCGCCCCTGGGCGGCACGTTCGTCGTGGGTACGCCGTTGACGCTCACGTGGCGCTCGGCGGGCATGGACACCGTGCGCATCGAGGCCACCTATGACGGCGGCAACACCTGGGCGGTCGTCGCCCCTTCCGTGCGCGCGGACGCGGGCACGTTCGCGTGGACCGTGCCTGATGTGGAGAGCGACCTGGTGCGCTTGCGCGTGGTGGACACGGCCAACGCGTCGCGCTTCGACATGACCCCTGGCCGCATCTGGTTCACGCGCACGGCGCCTCGCGTGTTCATCAACGAGGTGCTCGCCAACGAGCCCGCGCTCCCCGGCGGCACCGCGCATGAGTTCGTGGAGCTCTACAACGCGGGCTCCGCCCCGGTGGACCTGTCTGGCTGGAGCCTGTGGGACGCCATCAACTGGCAGCACGTCTTCGCCCCGGGCACGGTGTTGCAGCCGGGGCGGCCCCTGGTCGTCTTCGGTGGGCCCGAGGGCTTCACTCCTGGCACGCCCGACACGGTCGCGTCCTCCAGCGGGATGCTGGGCCTCAACAACAGCTCCGACATCGTGCAGCTCAAGCGCGCGGACGGCGGCGTCGTGGACAGCGTCGAGTACTTCAGCACCGTGGACGCGGTGTCCATCAACCGTTCCCCGGACCTGTCGCCGGACGCGGGCTTCGTGCTGCACACCACGCTGACTCCCGGGCTTCAGTCCTCACCGGGCCGGCGCTCGGACGGGGGCGCGTTCTAGTCAGCGCAGCGGCGGGGACTCGGGGTTGGGCCCGGGCGTCTTGCGCTCGGGTACCGCCTCCACCTCCCGGGCGATCCACTCCTGGCCCTGGTCCTCGTAGGAGACGCGAATCTCATCGCCCTCGCTCAGGTCGCGCAGCTGCGCGTTCTCGTCGTCGCGCTTGAGCCGCGTGGCTTCGTCCACGAAGACCTCCTGCTCCTGACCTTGGCCGTCCACGAAGAGCAATTCGTCGTCGCCTACCCAGGACACCCGGCCCGCGGCCCAGCCCATGGGGCGCGGCTGCTGGCCGGAGCCGCCCGTTCCCTCCGGAGCGGGAGCAGGAGCCGCCTCGCCCTTCGCCTCCGCGCCCGCGGTCTTCAGGGCCTTCGGATCCACGGTCTCCTTGGAGGCCATCAGCCCGCGCAGGACCTCCGAGCGTCCTTCACGGTGCTTCGCGGAAGGGCGGTCGTGCCCCGGCTCGCCGCCGTTGCACGCCGACAGCCCTCCGAGTCCCACCAGGCCCATCACCAGCAGGCCCGCCGTCCCGCGCAGTCTCCGCATGGGTCACGTCCTCCCGCGTCGTGCAAAGGGGCCCGCATCCCCACGGAGTTCACCTCCGTCATGGCACGAGCCCGCTCTCCCCACGGTAAAGATGCGGACACCCAGCCCTTTGGGGAACCACGACCGCGCGGGCCTGGGCCTGGCTGCCTGGAATGACCTGATTGCTGGCTGGAGGGCAGGCGGGCACGCGCGGCCTGCAACGTCAGCACCTACCTGGCCAGCAGCCAGTCGCGCACCGCGAGGAAGCGCGCCGTGGGTGCCGCGGCCTTGCGCCACGCGACGTAGAGCGTTCCCCGAGGGCGCCGCGCGGAACGCCGGCCCGGCTCCGGCGTGAGCGTCACGACCCGCTTCTCCCGCACGGCGGGCGCCACCAGGTAGTCGGGCAACACCGCCAGCCCCACGCCCGCCTCCACCAGGGCCAGCATCTCGTCCAGGTTCGCGACGCGGCACACCACCTGCGCCGGCAGGGGCTCTTTCGGCCCGAAGGTGGCGCGCCACCACGGCGCCAGCATCGCCAGGTCCGCGTCGAAGGCGATGAACCGGTGCGCACCGTAGTCACGGGCCCCACGCGGCGTGCCCCACCGCTTCAGGTACGAAGGCGCGGCCACGGCGACGAACTCCTCCTGGGCCACCGGCCGGACCTCCAATCCCGGCGCGTCCGGCAACAGCCCGAGGATGCCCAGGTCCAGGGACCCCTCCAGCAACAGCCGGGACACGCGGCTGGGCACGTCGAAGCGCACGTTGAGGCGCAGCTCCGGGTGGCTCGCCAACAGGCCCGGCAGGCGGGGCCGGAGCCAGTACCGGAAGAAGGGCCAGGGGCCTCCCAGGGACACCTCGCCGCGCACCGCGCGCTGGGCTTCGGAGGCCGCGTTCAGCGCCGCGTCCAGCGCGGGCAGGTGCTCCTCCAGCCGAGCCACGAGGGCGGCCCCCGCCGGGGTGAGCCGGGCCCGGCGCCCCACCCGCTCGAACAACGCCACGCCCGCGTGCCGCTCCAATGCCTTGAGCTGCTGGCCCACCGCGGAGGCGGTGATGCCCAGGCGTGAGGCCGCGGCCGCGTGCGTGCCCGCCCGGCTCACCTCCCACAGCGTCCAGAGCGCTTCGTGATTGCCAAGCATGGCTTCAGTTTATGTGAAGAGGCTCTCGGTTTTCTTGGGCACGTCCGGGACGTATTCCTCCCCCATCGCCCCATGGACAGGGGCTTGAGGGAGACACCCCATGGAAGCGCTGACCGCCGTGAAGGTCCTGCTCATCGTCACCAGCCACTCGCAGTTCGGGAGCACCGGAGAGAAGACGGGCTTCTGGTTGGAGGAGCTCGCCGCGCCGTACGAGCAGTTCGTCAAGGCCGGCGCCCAGGTGGACATCGCGTCGCCGCTGGGTGGCAAGGCGCCCGTCGACCCGCGCAGCGAGAAGGAGCAGACGGACGACACGCGCGCCTTCCTCGCGGACGCCGAGGCGACGAAGAAGCTGGCGAACACGAAGGTGCTCGCCCAGGTGAAGGACACGTACGACGCGTACTTCGTGGTGGGCGGGCACGGCGTGATGTGGGACCTGTCGCGGCACACGCCCACGCACCAGTTGCTGTCCGCGGGCTACGCGCGGGGCGCGGTGGTGGCGGCGGTCTGCCACGGCCCGGCGGCGCTGGTGGGCGTGAAGGGTCCGGATGGCAAGCCGCTGGTGGCGGGCAAGCGCGTGGCGGCCTTCAGCAACGCGGAGGAGCAGGCGGCGAAGTTCGACGCCATCGTCCCCTTCGCGCTGGAGACGCGGATGCGTGAGCTGGGCGCCCGCTACGAGTCGGGCCCGCTGTGGAAGAGCTTCACGGTGCGCGACGGGCGGCTCGTCACGGGGCAGAACCCCGCGTCCTCCGCCGCCACCGCGCAGGAGGTCCTCAAGGCCCTGGCCGAGAAGAAGCAGGCCCCGGCCCCCAAGGGCTGAAGCGCGCTGGCGTCAGCCGAACTGGTAGCCGGAGATGCGCGTCCCCATCATGGCGCCGGCCCAGGCGGTGGTGCCCCGGTCCTCACCGGCGGCCCCGGCGGCGACCATCAAGGGGAGCAGGTGCTCCTCGCGCGGATGGGCGAGCCGTGCGTAGGGGGCCTGCGTCCACTGCGTGAGCTTCTGGTCACGCTCGGCCGCGGGGGAGGTGGCGGCGTCCTGCACCCACGCGTCGAACTTCGCGGAGACCTCATGCGCACGCGGGTCTCCGAAGGCGCGCAGGTTGTGGAACGTCAGCCCGCTGCCGATGATGAAGATGCCCTCGTCGCGAAGTGGCGCGAGCGCGCGGCCCATGGCCAGGTGCTCCGACGGATCCAACCCCTGCTTCAGCGAGAGCTGGACGCAGGGGACATCCGCCTCCGGGTACGTGAGCTTCAGCGGGATGAACGTGCCGTGGTCGTAGCCGCGCGCGGGGTCCTCCGCCGTGGCGAAGCCCGCCGTGGTGAGCAGCTCGCGCACGCGCGCGGCGAGCCTCGGGTGGCCCGGCGCCGGCCAGGTGATGCGGTAGGACTCCGGCGGGAACCCGTAATAGTCATACAGGATGGGCGGCGCGGGGGACGTCATCACCGTGGCCACGGGCTCCTCCCAGTGGGCGGAGATAACGAGCAGCGCCTTGGGCGGCGTCGCGAAGCCCTGGCCCACCTGACGCAAGTAGGCCGCGAGCGACTGGACCTCCTCTTTCGGAAGGCCCATCTCCACGAACGGCCAGGGGCCACCGCCGTGCGGGATGAAGACGACGGGCAGGCGTGAAGGGCTGGAAGGGTCGGTCGGCATGGTGTCTCCGGTGTAACGGGCATCCCGCCTCCGCGCAGGCCGTCGTGCCGTCAGGAGGCGGGTGCTAGGCTCCGAGCGCATGCCCTCGAGCGCCGTCACGAACTGGCCCCAGGTCGTGCGCTTTCCCGCGACCCATCCCCATTACCCGGAATACGAACGCCACTGCCGCGAAGCGGGGCTGCGGTCCGCCTTCATCCAGGATTCGTGGGAGCTCATCATCCGCGGGCTCCAGCGCAGGGCCGAGTTCATCGCCGCCCATGCCTGGAACGTGCCCGTCCCCGAGTTCGTCGCGCTGGACCGGTTGATCCGCGGCAGGGCCCGGGACCTGCTGATGCCCAGGACCCGCGGCACGCCGCTGGCCCTGTGGTCCGGAGGCCTGCAGGTCAGTGAGTACGTGCGTGCCCGAGGCTACGACACGCTGGAGAGCACCGTGTACGGAGGCATCCTGGACACGATGACCAACCCCCGGTTCAAGGTCTGGCTCGGCAGCGACGACTGGGGGCCGCAGGGCGCGCTCTGGGACACCCTCTCCGCCCGCTATGTCGAGGTCGCCGCGAGCTGCCGCGACACGATGCACGTCTTCCTGCGCACGCACGACCTCGAGTCCACGTTCTATGGCGAGGAGCTGGTCAACTGGCGCAAGGCGAAGCACCGGCAGGAGCACGAGCCAGATGGGCTCACGTACCACGTCCTCGTGGGCCTGGACTCCTTCGGCCTGGAGAAGGTGTTCCTCCGGGAGGAGGAGGCGAAGGCGTTCCTGCTGACGTTCCTCGGACAGCTCCAGCAGCGGTTCGAGCAGGGCATGCTCGAGCGGGGCGTGAATCACCGCTACCGCAGCGAGGTCTGGCGGGACAACGCGCGGGCCTACCAGGACACCCTGCGCAAGAAGACCTACGCGTCCTACCGGCAGTACATGGAGCACCCACTGCGAGAGCTCGTCGAACAGTTCTCCGAGGCGGAGCAGGCGCTCTCTCCTGACCAGGACTTCGATCCCCGGAAGTTCTCGTCCGTGATGGATGAGCTCCTGCTCAAGACCCGGGGCCCCCGCTCCGCGTGAGACATGACGTCTTCTGTTATGAAACAGCTCGGGGGACGCATGGGCAGTCCCGTCGTGAAGGGGGTTGCATGAAGAGCATCATCGGTTGGGCACTGGTCGCCTTCGGCGTCATTGGCTTCGGCGTGGAGATTGACCACCTGCGCACGGGCACTGCGGAAAACACGGTCACGGGGTTCATCCTCGCCGCGATCTTCATCCTCGGAGGCCTGGCCCTCCTCCGCTCCGCGCGGCGCGCGAAGCTGCCGCCCGAGCTGCGGGATGCGCCCGCCCTGGATGCTCGCGACATCGAACGGGCCGTGCTCGCCTGCGCGAAGCAGCACGGGGGCCGTGTCACCATCGCGGAGGTGGCGGCGGCCAGTCAGCTCTCGTTCACCGAAGCCAAGGAGGTGCTCGAGGGGCTCTCCCGCGCGGGCGCCTGCACCGTCGATGTCACGGAGAACGGCGCGTTCATCTACGAGTTCAGCGGCCTGATGCCGCGCGAGACGGCGCGCGCGGCGCTCGAGCCCTGAGCCTCGCGCCCACTGGATGGCGAAAATGAGCGTCACCTTCGCCAGGACGGCAGGCAACGGCACGCAGGCGTCGATTTCCCGCCTGTTGCTCTGACTTCGCGGAATCCTTAAAGCGCATTCGATCTAAGCGAGCTACTGACACATGCCGCAGGAAAGCTAGCCCCGAGTCTCGCCGCCCGGATCACCAGTCCTCTCAACCTAGACAGGGGGATAGTTTCCACTTAGGAGGGTACCAATGTGGGCTAGAGCCCGGGCGAGCCACATATCGCTGCTTGATTCGTGTACGCCCACCGTCTGGAGTAGCCTCTGGGTGCATCACCCTCGAGTACTTGTCGACCTCGCAGAACAGGTTCTGACAGTCGATGGGCTGCAGGTCCCTGCCCCAAAGGTTTCGGAAACGAAGCCCTAGACGGTCGAGTTCCTGCCCAGCCATCCGCGTTACCTCGTGGATGACCTCGTCCTCCCCCAGTCCCCCCGTGTCGCTGAAGCACTTGCCAATTCCGCTGCGTGCGCCAGGCCCTGCGACTACAAAATCAGACTCTTCAAACCGTGTCAGTTCACTGTAGTTCAGGTCAACCGTGAACTGGAATGCCAGAAAATCCCCTAGCGATGGATAGGAGCGAAGCACTTGGAAGATCTCTCGCAGCGACCGAGCAGAGAAGACCTTGCGAGGAGCGTGGTCCTCCATCATCCGGCGCAGCAACTCCAGGTGATTGGTGTGCTTGCGAGCCGCACCAAAAAGTGGCGATGGCATGATGTACGCCGCTGAATACAAGCGGACGCCTCCCTGGATCGCAGCGCCAAGCAACGCATCGGCCCGCTCGAAATCGAAGGACTTCCAGGTGAGTGGACCTAGACGGGCTTCAAGCAGTTCCCACGTCTCGATCCGATTAAACAGTTTAAAGAGCAGAACCCTAAAAAAGACCTCCTCCTCCTCCTGTGAGCCTTCGTAAATGACTCGCCGGATAAGATATTGACTCACTCGATCCGAGGCACGGTAGACGTTGGTAAACCGAAACGAGCGCAGCACATGGTCCTCTGTCCACGGAGGAGCACTTCCAGAGAGTCTGCGGAAGAATACTTCTTGGCGCTCTACTGCAAAGCGCCAGTAAGTGTCGAACACAGGTGTGGCGCGGAGGACCCTTCCTCCCGGTAGGCGAATATCGCGGCTAGTTCGGGAGCTCGGAGTAGAAGAGAAAAGCGTGACCTGTAGAGGGGTGCCTCGCATGAGGAGGCCTATCTTAGCTGTTCCACTATGAGCTGGCGCGCATTCAGGTGGAGCGTCACACGGCCGCCCTTCAGCTCCCGAAGTTGGCGGAAAGCACGAAACCCCTCAAGGATGGCCTCTTCCCACTGCCAGACGGGAACATGAGCCACTTCGTATCCCTTCGTGAACTCTTGGATGCCTTTCAGTAGGTCATAGTCCACCTGCTGGATGTTCTCGAAGTACCCCACCCGCTTTGCACGACTGAAGACACTGGCAGAGATCGCCTCCTCAATAATGACTGCCCTGGCACCGTCTTGGTTCTCGTCAGCGAAGCGGTCGCTCTTTCGCTTAGAGCGCAGCAAGGAGCGAAGCACTGGAGACCAACCCAAGTAAACCGCGTAGGCGAAGTGGAAGATGTCGTGATACCGATAGCCATCCGGATCAGCGATATTGTCCGTGATGCGGTCCCCGATGTTGACCTTCTCGTAGCGCAGCAGAATCTGTGGCCTCTCCAGCGTGCCGCGCTCAATAAAGTCAACAGTGACAAGACGAGGCAGTTTCTCCTCCTCGGGGCACGCCTCATCGAAGAGCGCATGCGGCTTCTTTTCGCCAGCCGTCGGCCAGCGACTGGCAATCTTCTTGCAGTTACGTCTGGACGCCTCTTCCAAATCGACGCAGCCAACATCTGCGACATTTCGGAGATGTTGCCAGATATCATGGAGCGCGATGCGCAGGCCCTCTGAATTGGAGCGCTGGACGGCTTCAAGCGCGCGGCCTGCAGCGGCGCCCAGCGCAAGGAGCGACGCCGATTTATTCCTTTCGTCGCTCGGAGTACCGAGTGGAAGCATCTGGAGCAGGCCGGGAGTATCAACGTCTGCGAGTCGCACGAAATACCACAGAGTGTCACCAATCTCGTCCAGCAGCCGCTCCTCATAGAGCGGGTAAGCGGAACCTTCGCGCTTGTGCTTCTTGAACTCGGACAGAGCACCGCCAACCTCACCTAGCATCCCTGCCGCCAAGAGCTCCTTATGATCGGGCTTATTGGCCAAGGTGTCGGTCTTCGCAGCAGCCGCTGCGAACTCAAGGAGCCAGCTCATACCCGCCCCCTATCGGTCGTCCCGACTCTTGACAGCTCCTTACTAAATTCTAGCGGCTCTCCCTCAAGACCTTTTCTACCTAGGGAGTGAATCCATCCAACAACGCTCTCAGCAAAACCGGGCAGGTAATTAACCAAGTGGTCTCGACCTCCGCGGAGGATGGTCTCTCTCTTTCCCTTTCGAAATTCCTCAGGGACTTTGACCGCGCTCGCTCCAAAATAGACAAACCAGTCCGCCACCAGCACGCGATCAACACGAGTATCATTAGCCAAATTGGCCCGATTGAGCTGGCCGTTTCGGTGACTATGGTGAGACCTTTCTTGACACCATGCCCCCCCAGCAGAGTGGTGGTAAATATTGTCACCAAACGCCTGCTTAAGACTGCCTTGGAGGTTTGGGCGCTTCATACGGAAGCGAGTATCCTTCCAATATTGGTCGAACGTCAGCGTCTCGCCTACCCGCATGGCATAAATGAGATGGCTGCCGAGTTCGTAGTCAGTTGCGCCAGTTCCGATCACCCAGTCTCCAACTCGCGCGCCCTTTCGGATCCGCGGTTTGCAGGTGGCGAGCGTGCCGTAGCCAAAAAAAGGATTCGGTGCAAACCCATAGTCTCTAGCAACTACATAGGAGTAGAGCTTCATTCGGGCACCGGCTCTCCGCAAGTGAACCGCTCGATATCCCGTTCCGAGACTGGCGTCTCTCCATCGGGCCTAAGCCAAATGTTGAGCGTCCCATCCAGGGCCTCCATTACACGGGTGGACGGCCAGCTCACCAACGCGTCTCCGTATTTTTGAAAGTTTGCAGGCAGATCTGTCTCTCGTCCCCCGCGCACATATACGCCCACAATGCGCTTCCCCCGTCTCTCCGCGTACTCGACCTCCGAATTGACCTCCGACATCGTGCGCAGACCCGGAGAAACCAGGACGATCAACGCCTCTGCCCTGTCGATACAAGGAGCAGAAGGCATTTCATTGGTGAAGGACGCAACCGCAGTGTCCTTTGGTTTCGGACCATCGTGCGGTAACGCCTCGACAATGTACCCAGCCTTTTCAAGCGCCGCCTTCAGGCCCTGGAGCACTGCGTCATCGAGATAGGAGTGACTAACGAATAGGTTCTTGGACTCACCGCTCACGGTAACCCGCCCTGTGGTTGAAGGTGGGAGCACTCATTTGCGCCCTCACCCGCTCAACTGGTATTGCTCCGAGCCGGGCCTTTTTTGCCGCTGCGGCAAAAAAAAATTCATCCGGAGCATGGGAGGGGGAGTGGTGAGCGCCAACCCTGCATTCTTCAAGAAGCTCGAGGCCGAGTTACCCGCCATTTATGAGCGGGTGGCAGCACGTGCGATTCAAATCGTAAGCCGCAAGCGATGGAGTCGGCCCGGAACCATGCCTGAAGGGCAGGAAGCGGAGGACTTGGTTCAGGAGGCCTTACGCCGCCTACTCGATGATTCTCGCTCCTGGGACCCGGAGAGGGTCAGTCTTGAGGACTTTCTTGTCGGCAGCGTGCGCAGCATTGCTAGCAGCGCAGTGAAAGGGCTCGCGAATCGTGTCAGAGCCATCGGGGACGATGTTCCTCAAGGGATTGGCGGAGTACAGGATCCCCATTTTCACTCGCCGTCTCCGGAGCAACAGCTTGACGAACTACAGCGTTACAAGCTTCTTGCAGAGGCCGTTCTCAACGCCGTTTCTGGTGATCCCGAGGTGGAGAAAATCGTTTCTGCTGTATTGGAGGGATGCGTGAAACGGGCGGAGCTGATTACCGAAACTGGATTGGAGCCTAAACGATTCGACAACGCCATCAAGAGACTTCACAGACGACTTGATGACGTTGCAGCCAAGCTGAGGGTGGCATCATGATAAATCCAGCAAAGCCCCGAAATGAAGACCAGATTCTGGTTGACTGCCTGGATGAACTTGGCGACTCGGCGCCTCTCGACAATGTCGAGGCGAAGCGACTCACAAGAGAGGCGGGGTTCGATACGGCTCGAGCACTTCGAAACGCACTGTCGCTTGTCGACGCAGCTAAAGGCCGTGCCCTACAGGAGGCGTTGCGCACCGCAAAATCCGAACGCATGCCTATACTCAAAAAACTCGAAAACAAGCGCACCACAAGAACAAGGGATGAAACTATCACATTCATTCACACAGCCGGACAGTCGTTACCTCAAGCAAGCCGCCCACAGGCATTTCATCGAAACTTCGAGTCGGCTACCGACGAAGACATCGAATCACTAGCAGTAGAGATTGAGGTATTGCTGGCCACGAAAAATGACAAGTAGAAACGTACTCGAAGCTGACTTAGCACGAGGCGAGCATGCAGCGCGCAAGGCACTTTCAGAGCTAGGCGTGCCTCATCCAGCAGGGTACGATCTCCCAGATCTGCTATGGGTACTACGACGTATCGTCGTCCGCGATACCGCTCTCAGCGGTTGCGTGGGTCGAACGACGCGCGTAGCTGGAAGTGCCATTATTTCAGTGAGCAGTTCCGTAGACTACGAACCGAGAAGGCGATTCATTATTGCCCATGAGTTCGGCCACTATGAAATCCACGGAGCAAGTCACAATCAGATCGAGCTATGTGACTCCAAGCAGGTCTCCGACGAATCTCAGTTGCGAGAAATCTACGCCCCTTCAACTGAGCGCGAAGCAAATGCATTCGCGTCTGAATTTTTAATGCCAAGGGCAGTCTGGGAAAAGCGCTGCACTGTCCGCAAGCCATCCTTGGAAATCATCAAATCACTTCAAAATGAGTTTGATGTCAGCTTCATTGCAGCAGGCATTCGATTCGCAAAACTCACCCCAGAGAGATGTGCAGTCGTGCTCTCACAAGATGGCAAAGTTTCGTGGGCCGCTTCTGGGAAGGACTTCGGATACTACATTCAACGAGGCTCTCGCCTGTCGAAATATACTATCGCCAGCGACTACTTTTCAGGACGGCGCCCCTCAGACGTTGCGGAGCCAGTTCCCGCCACTGCGTGGCTCGATAAGTTTCGGCTTTCAAGTGATTACGACCTAATTGAGCACTGCCAAGTAATTCCTGCCCTCCGCGCCACCCTATCCTTGCTCTGGATCCCGCCTGACGCTGAATACTAAGCACACCCCGATGCGCATAGCGGCGTGAACCAGTTCGCAAAGAGCCGGCTCTAGTTGCAGCCAGGAGCCCCTTGAGGCGCTTCACATCGTTCTGCGCCGCTTCTAGTTTCACAAGTACGCCGCCCCAGTCCTGGGACTCCAGCAACTGGCGGGCCCCGTGAGCTGCTCTTTAGGTTCCTGACCTCCGTGGCCATGGCCTGTTTCTTCTGCTCCTTCGCGCCCTACCGTTGCTGCTGCTGGGCGAGCTGCCCCTCCAAGCTTGTCACCTCCGCATCAAGGTCGGAGATCCGCTGATTCAACTCCTGTCGCTCTGGAGCGGACAGCTCCGTCGGATTGGACGAGATATCCTCGCTACAGGAGGGGCCGAAGGTGAAGGTCAGTGCGGACAACACACACGCGCGGACCCGCCGGGCCAGGGATGACGGGAAGGGAAGGATCATGGCGCGGCATTCCTGCCAAGGATCCCGCACCTTTTCCGATGCGGCATTTTGCCGAGTGTCGATTCGCCGCGCGTCTACCGCCCCAGCTTGAGGGTGACGGTCGCTGAGTCCTCCACCGACCCCTTCAGCGTGAAGCGCAGTTCCCAGACGCCGGGCATGAAGAGGTCCGCGTCGGAGACATCGAAGGTCCCGGAGTCTCGCGCGGCGACGCGAGGGACCTCGGAGATGCCGTGGCCCATGGCGGGCATCCAGGGCTGGACGGACAGCACGACACCCGACACCGGCTTGCCTGATACGGCGTCGGTGACTCGCACCTGGAACGCCTGAACGCCTCGTCGAAGAGGCGTCATCGCGGAGAGGACCTCGACGCGGAGCCGGCCGGATGCGCTGGCCGCCGTCCCCACGGTGACGACCGTACTCACCTGCCCCGCGTCGACCCCGGCGTCGGATCCGACCGAGGGTGTCGCGCCCAGCAACAGCATTCCCATCCACAGTGCTTTCATCACGCCCACCGTTTAGCGGAAGTGGCCCGCCCGCGTTCTGCGACAAGGTGTCGCATCGCGCAGGCGGCCTGGATGCGAGAGGGTGCGCCGTCATGCCGGCCCCTTCGTCCTCTTCATGCGTGTTCGTGGTGCTGGGAGCCGTGGGGCTGACCGTGTCCGTGCTCGCATGCGCGGCGATCGCGGTAGTGCTGGACTTCGCCTGGTCGGAGGCGCCCTCCACGAACGCGTCGTGGGAGCTGGACGTGCCGCCTCCTGTGTATGGCCCGCTGCCCGCGCTCACCCTCCGTGATGACCGGGGCCAGCCGCTGGAGGCCGGACAGCTTCATGGACAGCTCACCCTGCTCCAGTTCGTGCCGGTGCTGCCTTTCTTGCGACAGGTCCAGGAACGACTGGAGGCCGACGGCGTCCCGGTCCGGGTCGTCACTGTGACACCTCCCGCCTCCGCGGAGTTCCACCCGGATTGGCGGCGGCTCCGTGACAGCGGCCACCTCCTGTTGCTGGTGGATCAACGCCTCCAGGTCCGGGGCGTCTACGACTCGAGCCAGGCCTCCCCCACCGCCGAACGCGTCATCGCGGACGCGCGCTGTCTGCGCTTCTGCCGCCCCCTGTGAAGCCCATGCCCTACCTACGCAAGTCCCTTCCCTGGCTCGTGCTCGCGGGGGCGCTGGCCGTCGCGCTGCTGTTCATCGCGGGGCCTCGCATTCAACGCGAGCGCGCGCGCATCGCCGCGGAGAACCTGCCTCTCTATGGTCCGCTCCCGCGCTTCGAGCTGACCGCCCAGACGGGACGTCCCTTCTCCGACGCGGACATGCGGGGCCATCTCTACGTGGCGGACTTCTTCTTCACCCGCTGCCCCACTGTCTGCCCGATGCTCACGGAGAAGATGTTGCGGGTGCAGCGGCAGGCCCGTGAACAAGGATTGGACCTACGCTTCGCCTCGTTCAGCGTGGATCCGCGCCACGACACGCCGGAGCGGCTGACCACCTATGCGCGCGACCACCGCATCGACACGTCCAACTGGACGCTGTTGACGGGTCCCCTGGACCAGGTGGAGACCACCGTCCTGGAGGGCTTCCGGGTGATGATGGGCCGCGACGCCGACGCGGGCGAGGACGACTTCTTCAGCGTCTTCCACGGAGAGCACTTCGTCCTCGTGGACGCCCGGGGACAGCTCCGCGGCTACTACCGGGTCACCGAGGGTGAAGGGGGATTGGAAGCCCTGCTCCGGGACGCCCGGCTGCTGGCACAGGCGCCGGAGTGACGACGCGGGCCGCCTCCCGTACCGTGCCCTTGAGATGCCCCATCCCGACCCTGCCGTCATGGCCCTGCTGGACCGCGTCTACAGCTCGCGCAACAGCGACGTCGATAACGAAGGCCGCCACCGGATCCCCTCCACCTTCACGGAAGCGGATCATCAGCAACTGAAGGCGGCCGGGCTGGAGCCCAATGTCTTCATCCAGTGGGGACATGACGAGACCATCGACAAGCTGCGCCAGTCCGCCGTGAAGGTCGACCTGCGCGCGGCGGCCGATGCGTTCGTGGCCTCGATGGTGTCAGCCGATCTCGCCTGGTTGAGCGTGCTACCCGCAGCCATCCTGGGGCGGGCCATGCCGGTCCACGCCGAAGACCCCATGGGAGGAGGCAGCTGCCGCGTCTGCTTCTTCAATGCAGGCGCCATCGACGCCACCCAGGCCGCGTACCTGCGCCACCTGTCGGGCGGGGACTGGGGTGTCGACCATCCGGCCAACGGCGCTCTCGCCCTGGCCGCCGCCATCGACCGCCCGCCTTCCTCCTGGCCCCAGCCCACGCCACGGGATGTCTGGGTGTTCTTCCAGGTGCTCGAGCTGATGCGCGGCCTCCCCTCCACGGCGCGCTATAGCCAAGCGCGCACCGCGCTCCACAAGGCCGGGCTTCTGAGCGCCAACCGTCCCTGGCGCTGCGAGACCGTGCTGGAAGCGCTCGCGTTCATCGGCATTCTCCAGACCCCCGAGCATCCGGGCCTGATGACCCGCTTCACGCCTGCCATCGAGCGCGACCGCCGCCCCTCGACAAACGTCGAGGTGCCGGCACCGCTGGCGTGGTGGTCAGCGAAGGAGGGCCTCCAGGAGACGCTGGTGGCCACGCTGTTCGGCCATCTCCAACGACCGGAGGCGGAGCCTCCCCCTCCCACAACGACTACCACCGCGCGCCGCAAGACGGCCAACCCGGCCGGTCCCAAGCCCAAGTCCATCGCGGGCCCGCCCACGCCGGGCAGCGTGTACGCCATCCGCCTCCGCGAGGACCTGTGGAGCGCCGCCTATTGCCATGAGGTGCGCACCGACGGCCGGGGCATCCTCCGAGGCCGGATGGAGTACCTCGACCTGCTCTCCCCCACTCCGCCCACGGCGGAGCAGGTGGTGGGCATCGGCTTCCGGGATCGCCTGAATGGCGAGCGCTGGCAGACCTGGTGCGGCGGTCTCGACAAGACCCCCGGCGTCAAACGCATCGCGATGGACGTGCCCGCCCCTGCGCACGGCCAGCCCGTGCCGGAACGCATCCCCACGGGAGGCGCGAGCGAACTGCGGCACCTCGCTGGCTGGAACTTCAGGTTCTGAGGAGCCTTCCGGGCCCGGTGGCGCAGTAGCATCCCGGTCCCTCCCGGAAGGAAGGCCTTCATGCGTTCGCAGCACGTATTCGCAGCCCTGGTCCTGCTGTCCACGTCCGCGCGCGCCGAGGAGCTCAAGCCCTTTCAGAAGGAGGCCAGGAGCTCCTTCGAGAAGTCGATCTCCGGCACGCTGAAGGACGCCAACACCGCGTGTGGCACCCGGCTCAAGGTCAAGACCAACTTCAACCGGTTCGATCCCAACGACTGGGATGGCGTGGGCTACGAGGACTCCTGCAAGGAGGTGCTCCGTGGCGTCGCGGCCATGTGCGAGCGCCCTGAGTACAAGAAGGCCCTCGCCAAGAAGGTGACCGGCGTGGCGTGCCTGTTCACGTGGGACCTCGCCGCGGACATCGCTCGATACGGAGGCATGTACGCCACCGTCGACCCCAAGCCCTCCGACAACGCGAAGAAGTCCGGCACCGACGGCACCCAGCCGCGCAACGTCTCGATGTGGAAGGGCCTGCTCACGTACCAGATGCACAAGGGTGACAAGACCGTCGCGGACGACACCCGGGCCGTCCTCGAGGAGACGCTGAAAGCCGTTCCCCGGTAGGACCGGCAAGCCGTTGGGACGGCTTGCCCTGGACAGCGGCAGCTACTGGATGGCGAAGATGAGCGTCACCTTCGCCAGTGCGGCAGGAAACCTCACGCAGGACGCGCGGTTACCCACTCAATCCACGCCGGAGGTGCACACTGGGGGCACATGGCGAGCCCTTCATCGGCTCGTGATTCAGGACGAGATGAGCGGCATGAAACCCGCCCTGACCAGTAACTCGCGCACCCGCCGCGCCAGCGCCACATGGTCCGGGTTGGCCACCGTGAAGCGCTCAGGGGTCAGGATGATCAATGTGCCCTTGTCCTCGACAAGCTCGATGCGTACGGGAGCAGGCAATGGCGGCACCGTCCCTCGGTGATGGGACAGGTAGGTCACCCAGCCTGGCCAGATGTCGGCTTTGTCTCCTCCATCATCCATGTCCCGATGTGCGTGAGACATAGCCACGGCCCAGTCCGGTTCCCAGGCCAGCGCCATGCTTCGAGTCACTTCCGTCAGCACGGAGGCCGTGAGGATGCGCTCCGCGCCCTCCCCCTCCGACGGAAGGGACAGAACGCACACGTTGGCGGATTTGTTCTGCTCGTAGCTCCCGCAGTGCATCCTCACGGATACGTAGTCTTGGCGAGAGCCATCGTTATAGGCGCTCACCGTCAAGCCCAGGTGCTCGATGGGAGGCCCACCCGGCTCGCGGTTGACACCTCGCCGGAACGCCTCCGTCAGGAGGGGCAGGTCGGGGGGCATGAGGGGAGTCTTGCGCCCCTTACCGCGCGGCTTGGGAATCTTGTTCCAGTTCGCCAGCAGGGGATCGCATGCAGCCAGCCGTGTGAGGAAGTCTGCCGCCCGTTGAGCACACTCCTCGGGGGACTCTCGTCGTGGGCCCCAGTAGGCACCGGCGTAGTAGGTCTCTGGATAGGCCCGGAATTCAGCGTGGGTTGTCATGCGGTGCGTATCTCAAGGGACCAATGGCCGTGCTGACGTGTGGATGACGGCGATCTCTGGAATGCCATTGCTCTTCAGCAGTTGTTTGATGGCATCTGCTGCGTGCTTTTCGGCGACGTGCCACTCAATGCGGATACCCGCGTTCAGAACAATGTCACGCTGCCTCGTGGCTTGGTCAACGAGATCATCAGCCTTGCCCGATGCGTCGAACCAATACTTGGGAGCAAAGTTGGCTTCAAAAAATTCAGCATAGCCCAGCCCCTTCGCCTCCAACAGCGCGCCATCCTTGAATCCATCGAACTTCACGCCACCAGCCTTTGTGCTCGTGCCGCCGACCCAATACGCCTCATCCGCCGAGTGCCCCGTGATCTGCTCCTGATATTGCCTGGCGCGTGTGGACATCGACTCCTTCGCGGGGCCCCACTGCCCCGGCCCCTGGGAAGGTGCTCCTCCCTTCGAGGCCGTGTTCGCCCGCTGGAGGATGATGGCCACCCCAGGGCCGCCGCTGAGTGCCGCCGCCGCGCGCCCTGCTGGCACCGCGACGTGCTCCAACGCCAGCGCACCCTCCGCCGACAACGAGAGCACCGGCACCGAGACCTCCGCGCCCAGAGACATCCCCTTCAACGTCCGCGTCGTGGCCGAAGCCGTGCCTCCGGTCATGAGCAGGCCCGTCGTGAGCCGCGACACCTCGCGGATCTGCTCGCCACGGGTCATGGACTGGAAGCGCTCCCAGTACACGGGCGAGGACGCGATGAGCGCCGCCACGCTCGCGGGCAGGTTGCTCAGCCCCGCGAGGCTGTCCACGGGATGCGTCAGCAACTGGCCCAGCGCGTGGTACAGCTCCACGAGCGCATCTTCCGCTCCATCCAGGGTGCGGCTGATGACGTCCGCATCGTCGTACACCTCGGCCAGGGGCCGCCAATCCGAGGCCTGGAGTTGCGCGTCCACGGCGCGGAAGACACCGCCCTTGCCGCTGTAGAAGCGGCCCAGCTCGAAGCCATACGCACGGAAGGCTTCGTCCTTCCACTCGACTGCCGCCACCTTCTGTTGCGTGCGCCCAGTGAGGGCCCACGCCAGATAGCCGTCCGGGCGCAGCACCGCGATCTGCTCCCGGGAGAAGCGCTCCACCCGCCGCAGCAGTTCCTGCCGCGTGACCTCGCCTCCCTCCATCACCTCGCGAAGGATGAAGCCTGCGGCCATCCGAGGTGGGAAGGTGCTCAACGTGACGGGCTTGCCCAACAACACATCCATCAGACGCGCGGCTTGCGCGGGCGTCAGCACGCTTCCTACGGGGCGTTCGTCCCGTGCATCCAGCCCCGCGTCCGTCAGTAGCTTCTCCCAGGCGTCTTCCTTCGCGTCATGGTGAGCGAGGCTGCCGCCCACGGCCCCAGCCATTGCTCGCGAGTCCTCGCCCGACGTGTCCTCCCGGAGCTGCCGGTGGCGCGCCATCCGCTCCCCTGAAGTCGCAAGGGAGGTTCGCGGAGAGGTCCGAGTGGGGGGCGCCTCCTCGCGCGGCAGCCGTGCCCCCTCTGGCGCGGGGGCAGAGGGCTGCGTGTAGCTCAGGCTCAGGTCTCGACGAGGCGTGGGCGACACCGAAACGCACCCCGTCGCCAGCATGGCGAGGGCCAGCAGCAGGACGTCAGCGCGCATTGTCCACCCCCAGGCCCAGCGAGGCGAAGGCACCCGGCCGCAGCGTGCCCACGCCCTCGGGGAACAGCAGCGTGCCCGCCGTGCCCATGGCGTAGAGCTTCCCGCCCAGCAAACGCCAGCGCAGCTCCGCCCCGCCCAGGTAGCGCGCTCCAGGCTGTCCTGCCCCCACCGCGAGACCCTTCAAGGCGACTTCCACGGAGCGGTCAAAGAGCTGCACCACCACGCGCCCGTCCACGTCGAAGCGTCCCCAGTTGAAGGCCTCCACCCCCAGCGACAGCTTCAGGTGCTTGTGGACGCCCCAGTAGCGGACCGCGTCCCAGCCCACCTCCGCCTCCCCATAGGCTGAGTACCCGTCCGGGAAGGACGCCTCCGCCAGTGCCACGCCTTCCGGACCCGCCGCCTTGAAGCGCGCCAGCTCATAGTCCGGGCCGAAGAAGCCCTGACGGAAGCCGCCGTGCTGCCGACGCCCCTCCAGACGCAGCAGCAAGCGCAACGTGGGCGTCTTCGCATCCACTCCCGCGCCCACAACCGCGCCCCAGGCACCGCCTTCACCCGGCCGGCCACCCCAGCCTGCCTGGACGTGCACTTCGTAGGTGGGCCGCACCACGACCACCGCCATGGCATCCAGGTGCGCCAGCGTCACCGAGGGCGTCCGGCCTCCGGCACGGCCCCAGTCGTGCACCGCCGACAGCGCCAGCGTGGAACGCGCCTTCTCGCGAGGCAGGCCGAAGAGGACGTGCTCCATGTCCAGGGAGAACTCGGCGCCCATGAGGCGCGCGCCCAACACGTCCGAGACGAAGGCCTCCGTGTAGAGGGGCCCCAAAGTGCCGGTGAGGAAGCCGCCCGCCGGGTGGTAGTCCGGGTTGAGGCGCCCGCCGTAGCGTCGCACGAGGTGCGCGGACAGCAGGCTGTAGCCCTCCAGCGCGCCGAACCAGACGCCCACGGGCGCGTTGTCCGAGCCCAGCTTGAGGGCGCGCACCACCTGCCCGAAGTCCGAGACGCTGTCCCAATCCTCCTTCCGCACGAAACCCGCGGACCCTCCACCTCCCCAAAGGCGCAATCGCACGGGCGCGCCCAGGTTGAGGCCGAAGTCCCCGCCTCGCTCGAAGACAAGAGTGGGCTCCACCTGGAGGAAGCCCTCGTCCGTGCCGACGCCCGCGCGGGGAAGGAAGGACAACGTCGTCGCCTCCACGCGCAGCAGGTTGCGCCAGGGCTCGTCCAGTGGGCGCCGTTGCACCTCCAGGGGCGGCACCTCCGGGACATCCTCGGCCCATGCGGCCACCGGCAACAGCAGCCATAGCCAGACAGCCACACTTCGCGTCATTCGCATCCACGTCCCCTGGGATTGCCACTTCCCAGGAGAGCAAAGGACACACGTCTGACATTCAGCCCGGCGCCCGTAGGCCGCGCGCCACGGCCCAGGGGGAAGGGAGGGCAGCTGCGTCAAGCCAGCGACTGTTATCGCCGTGTCAGGCGAGGCGCAGGGTCCCGGCGCTGTCGTCGTCTCGTCCGCGCTGCGCAGTGGGCGCGGATCCGTGCGGAGGGTGTCCTGACGACGATGCGGTAGAAACGAAGGAGCGCGCCATCCAGCAACCCGGCGCGCTCCCTTCCGCGGACTCGCGCCGCGCTGGCCTGACAGCCTGTGACGCTGACGCCTACTGGATGGCGAAGATGAGCGTCACCTTCGCCTGCACCGACTGCTCCTCCGGCTGGATGGGCGTGGTGGGCGCGCCTCGCGACTCCGCCATGTCCATGGCGAAGGTGGCCGGGTACAGGCGCGGGGCCTCCGTCACCGTGCTCGCGTCCAGCACCGCGCCCAGCTTCACGTTCAGCGACGCGGCCAGCACGTCCGCGGACTTCCTCGCGCGCGCCACCGCCTGCCGCAAGGCCTCACCCTGCACCGCGTCCTGGCGGCTCAGGCCGAAGCGCACGGAGTCCACCCGGTTCGCTCCCGCCGCCAACGCCTTGTCCAGCAGGCTCCCCACCTTGGACAGGTCCGTCACGTGGACGCTCACCAGGTTGCTCACGCGGTAGCCCTTGAGCTTCGGCTCACCGCCCTGCGGCGGCGACGGCGTGTACTCCGGATAGACGTTGTAGTTGCGCGTCTGGAGGTCGCGCTTCGCGATGCCCGCTCCGGTGAGCGCCGCGAGCACCTTCTCCATCCGCTTCGCGTTCTCCTCGCCCGCCGCCTTCGCGTTCTGGGCGGACGTCTCCACCGCCACGTCGATGAAGGCCTCGTCCGGCTGCGCCTTCACCTCGCCCGTGCCCTCCACGCGCAGCGTGCGCACCTGCGGATCCACGGGCGGACGGGGCTGCGGCGAACCGGACGGCGGAACCTGCGCTTGCGCCGCGGCGGTGAACCCCGCGAGCACCACCAGCGTCGTCAACATCCTGCGCACTGCGGACATGGCGCCTCCAAGGCGGTGAGCATCTTCCGCGCACCGGGCGCGAAAGCCTCTCATGCCCCTTCGGACGCCCCGGCCCCGGCGACATTCACACGGGCCCCGGGCGTCCTGCGCCGGACGCTTACGGCTAGTGCAGCGGCTCGCCCGCCGAATCCAACGACATGATGGACTCCAGCGGCTTCTTCAGCGGACGCGGCGCGGACTTGCGCACCTGCGTCACCGCCTTGCGGCGCGCGACGCGCAGCGCGTCCCGGCCCATGTCCATCACCGCCGCCACCGCGCCCGTCAGCAGGTTGCCCGGCGGCGTGTCCGGCTGGGCCGGGTGCGGGTGCGTGGGCGCGGCCTTCTTCGCCAGCTCCAACGCCTCGCCCACCTGCTTCAGCTCCTGCGGCTTGAAGGCCTTCTTCACCTCCGGGAAGAGGTACTGCTCCTCCTCCGTCACGTGCGCGCGCACGTTCTCCATCAGCACGTGCACCTTCGCGTCGAAGCGCTCGGACTCCGGCGGCATCGTGTCCAGCTCCGACAGCACCCACTTCACCACGTGGTGCTCCTCCAGCGCGCGCAGCACGTCCGGGGACAGGTCCTCCGAACGCGCACGCACCGCCGGGTAGAAGACCTGCTCCTCGATGGCGGCGTGGATGGACAGCTCGCGCACCATCTCGTCCACCAGCTTGCGCTTGTGCGCCAGCGCGTGGCCGCCCGCCTTCTCGAACTTGCGGAACAGCTGCTCCACCGTCTTGTGGTCCGCCTTCAGCAACGCGATGGCATCCATGGGCCGTCTCCCTTCCGTCGAATCGGGGGGCCGCGCCTCCCCCATCACGATGACGCCCGGGTCCCTTGAGGGCCCTGGCGCAGCGCGGCATGGGGTGAAGGGTGGGGATGGATTCCCGGCCGTGCCCACCCCCGCCGCGTTGGCCCCCGCGCCCGGACGGAGGGCAGCCGGGCAACAAGGCCCGAGTGTCCGGAACCCATCGAAAAACCACACCGGGCCCCACTCCCCAGCCGGGCGGGGAGTGCGCACCGTGCGCGGCCAGATCGGTCTCGCGCGGGCGGCGGGCTTTGGGAACAGGGGCAATACCGTGACGACGAACACGCTGCGCCTGCGGGTGGCACGCATCACCCGTGAGGCGGAAGGCATCCAGTCCTACGAGCTCGTCTCCCAGGACGGCGGCGCCCTGCCCGAGTTCGAGGCCGGCGCCCACCTGGACGTGCAGGTGCCGGGCCTGGGCGGCATGCGCCAGTACTCGCTCTGCAACGACCCGGGCGAGACGCACCGCTATGTCATCGCCGTGCAGCGCGACGCCAACGGCCGCGGCGGTTCCAAGGCGATGCACGAGAACGTCCACGAGGGCGACGTGCTCACCGTGAGCGAGCCCATCAACGACTTCCCCCTCCTGTACGGCCGCAGCTACGTGCTCATCGCGGGCGGCATCGGCATCACGCCGCTGCTGGCCATGGCGCGCGTGCTGGAGCGCACCGGCGCGGAGTGGGTGCTGCACTACTGCGCCCGAGACGCGGACCGCACCGCCTTCCGGGAGCTGTTGTCCACGCCGTCCTTCGCGGGCCGCGTGCACCTCCACCACGACGGGGGCGACCCCACGAAGGGGCTGGACGTGCGGGCGCTGCTCGCCACGCGCGGCCCGGGCACGCGGCTGTACTGCTGCGGCCCCGCGGGCCTGATGAAGGCGGTGCGCGAGGCGGCCACACTGAACAAGTGGCCCTGGGAGAAGGTGCACTTCGAGGCCTTCACCGCGGAGGGCACGTCCGCCACCCACGCGACGCCGGAGGAGGACTTCGAGGTGACGCTCAAGAGCACCGGCCAGGTGCTGCGCGTTCCGGCCGGCAAGAGCGTGCTCAACGTGCTACGCACCCACGGCGTCAAGGTGGAGAGCGACTGCGAGGCGGGCTCCTGCGGAACCTGCGTCACCCGCGTGTGCGAGGGAACGCCGGACCACCGTGACACGTTCTTCCAGCAGGAATCCGCGGGGGACGCGCGGATGCTGGTCTGCGTGTCGCGCGCCCGGTCCAAGCGGCTGGTCCTGGACCTCTAGGCTTCCGGGCACGGCGTTTTGGAGCGCGCCAGTGCACGGCGGGCCGCCTATGCTCGCGCCCCGCTCGTACACGAGAGAGGCTGATGAGCGACGGGACGTTGTTCTCCATGGATACTCCGCCCACCGAGGCCCGGTTCCAGAACCGGCTCTGGGTGGCGGACCTGCTGGACCTCACGGGCGCGGCGCTCGTGGGTTGGGGTGCGGTGCGCGCGGCGGAGTGGGTGTCCACGGCCGGTCTGTTGGGGTTCGCCATGGGAGCCGCGTGGCTCCTCCTGTCCTGCGTGGGCGGGCTGACGGGGCTCAGCCCCGGCCGTCACGCGCTGGGCCTCAAGCTGGAGCGCGCCGAAGGCAAGGCGCCGGGCCTGGGCGCGGGGCTGCTGCGCGCGCTCACCGCGCCGGTGGAGCTGGTGCTCCAGGTGGTGCTGCAACACCGGCCGCTGGACGCGCAGCTGGGCGTGCACGCGAGCGTGATTCCAGGCGGCGTGCGCGGCTGGGCGCGGAGCCTGGCGCTGCCGCTGGTGGGGTGGGTGCTGCTCGCGGGCGCGGTGTGGAGCATCGTCACGCCCACGCGCCAGGAGATGCTCCAGTACCTGGACCGCACGCTGACGGGCTGGCACTGCTGCCACGGCACACGCGAGGAGACCTGGCAGTGCCGCACGTCCCTGTCCCGCGCGGTGCGCAACGCGAGCGGCGGCGACCCGGAGGTCTCGGAGTTCGTGCGCAACGAGTGCCCCGTGGCCGCCGCGCGGCTGGGGCGGTGAGACGAGACGGGAGCCCGTGGGCTCCCGCGCTTCAGCGCTTGATCAGCGCGAAGGTGTCCTCGCCCTCGTCACAGCTCACCCACACGGCCTTCTCCGGCACGGCGGGCGCCTTGTAGTTCACCTTGAAGTAGCGCGCCCCCACATCGACCGTGTGCGTCTGGTAGGGCTCGAGCCGCGCCATCCGGGCCTCCTTGCGCCCGCTCAGGACGATGGAGCAGTTGTGCCAGGTGCGGACGTCGCCGCTGATGACATAGAGGGTGCGGTTGATGACGCCATCCACCTCCACCTGTCCCAGGAGGCGGGAGCGCTCCACGGGCTTCGGCTCGGGCGTGGGCGTTGCGACCGGCGGGGTCTCGGGGGCGGGCGTGGGCAGCGCCGGCCCGGACCGGCGCTCGTTGATCAGCACGAAGCGCGGCTCCTTCGCCGCTTCCGCCTCCGCGTCCAGCCGCAGGGTCATGCGCTGGCGGTTCGGGTTGATGACCACCACGGTCGCCGTCCCCAGCACCTGGCGCTTGCGGCCCCCCTTCTCCCCTCGCTGCGGGGGGCCCACCACCCTGAAGACCGTGCCCGCGTTGGTGCCGGAGGGAATGTCCGCGTTCACCACGCGCTGGCCACTGCCCGTCTCACCAATTTTCGCCACGGGCTGGTTCGCGGGCACCAGTTCGACCGAAGGCGGCACGGGCCGCTTCGTTCCAGGGACGGGCTTCGTCACCGGCGCGGGCTTCACCTGGGGCTCCTCCGCGCTGGCCACCACGCCCGCGTCCACCGCGACTTCGGGAGGGGGCTCCACGGGCGGCGTCACCGCGGGAGGCGGCTCCACCTTCGGAGGCGCGGCCACCACCACCGGCTCGGACGGCGGAAGCGGCTGGGGCACCACGGGCTGCTCGGCCGTGTTCGAGCGGAGCACGAAGGTCGTGATGCCCACGGTGGCGCCCACCAGCAGCAGCGCCGCCACGGCGATCCGCGCCACCGGCCTGCGCTCGGGCTGCGCTGTCACCTGCCCGGACGTGCTCGTGGAGACAGCGCCCTGGGCCGGTGCCGCCAGCAGGTGCACGGCCGTCGCGCCCAGCGCTGCCGCGTCCACGTCGTCGGTGCTCCGCGCCACACCGCCAGACCCCGGCGTGCTCGGGGCCACGCCGCCAGAACCCGGCGTGCTCCGCGCCACGCCGCCGGACCCCGGCGTGCTCGGGGCCACACCGGAGGCCGGCGCGGGATGGGACACGAACGTGCCCCCCGGTCCCACCGAGGGCCCGTCCACGTCGATGCGTCCCGTGTTCGGCCTGTTCCCCGCCGGCTCCTCCGCGGTCCGCAGCGCCGTGGCCCCGAAGGCCGCTTCGTCCGCGGACGCGGTGCTCCCAGAGCCGGAGCCGCCATACAGCCCCGTGCCCGAACCGCCCCGGGGCGCGGGCGACGGCGTGCGCCGCTCGCCGTGCACACCGGACGTCAGCTTGCGCTGCTCGGCGAAGGCCTCCGGGCAGAGCGCGCGGACGAACTCGCCCACCTCCTCCGCCCCAATGGGGCTGCCCGAGCGCAGGAGCTCCGCGTTGAGCGCCCGCGCGAACTCATCCGCCCGCGCGTACCGGTCCGCCGGTGACGGCGCGAGCGCGCGGCGCAGCACGGCCTCCAGCGACGGCTCCACGTCCGGACGGAAGTCCACCAGCGGCGGCACCACCGGGTGCGACATGGCCGCCATCATCTCGCCCACGGTGCCGTGGGGAACGAGCCCACGGCCCGCCAGCATCTCCCACACCACCACCGCGCAGGAGTAGATGTCGCTGCGGTGATCCAGGGGCTCCGCGCGGACCTGCTCCGGCGACATGTAGCCCAGCTTCCCCATCACCGTGGACGGCAGCGTGTACTTGCTGCGCGCGGTGGACTTCGCGAGGCCGAAGTCGATGACCTTCACCTCGCCCTCGTACGACACCATCACGTTGTGCGGGGACACGTCGCGGTGGACGATGCCCAGCGGCTCGCCGTCCGAGCCCGTCTTGCGGTGCGCGTACCCCAGGCCTTCCGCCATGCGCTGGCCGATGTAGAGCGCCACCGGCGCCGGCACCGCCCGCCCCTGCACCCGGGCCTGCTCCAGCAGGTACCCCAGGTCCACGCCCGCCACGTACTCCAGCGCCATGTAGTAGGTGCCGTCCGCCTCGCCCATGTCGTACACCTGGGCGATGGAGGAGTGCACCAGGTGCACCAGCACCTTGGCCTCGTGGTGGAAGCGGTCCAGGAACTGCCGGTCCTTCACCAGCCCCGGCAGGATGGTCTTCACGATGCAGGGCTTTTCGAAGCCCGCCGCCCCGGACAGCTTCGCCAGGTACACCTCTCCCATGCCGCCCTGGCCCAGGAGGTGGACGAGCTCATAGCGCCCGAAAAAACGGGGGGACTCTGTGGGTGCGGTGCTCATGGATTGGCCTTCCGGAGCGCAGCACGGACTCCCCCATGGAATCAAGCCGCGCCCCACGC
>NZ_RAWK01000619.1 GCF_003612165.1 Corallococcus aberystwythensis
GTCCGAGGGTGGCGCAATTAGTCTCTCTACGCTCGCTACGGTTAATGGCCGCCATCCCGAAGGTGAATTCAGCGTTGATAAAGGTTATGCCTGCGGTTTGTTGCTGGAAAATGGCGGTAACCTGCGTGTACTGGAAGGACATCGCGCGGAAAAAATCATTCTCGATCAAGAGGGCGGCCTGTTGGTTAATGGGACAACCTCAGCGGTCGTGGTAGATGAAGGTGGTGAATTGTTGGTGTATCCAGGTGGGGAAGCCAGCAATTGTGAGATTAATCAGGGCGGCGTTTTTATGCTGGCCGGGAAAGCCAGTGATACGTTGCTTGCTGGTGGCACCATGAATAATCTCGGTGGTGAAGACTCTGACACTATTGTTGAGAATGGATCCATTT
>NZ_RAWK01000620.1 GCF_003612165.1 Corallococcus aberystwythensis
CCCCAGGCCTCCCCATTGGAAGTCCCGGTGCCCGCCGTCCGGCCGGGGCTGCCCGAAGGACTCCGCGCGCTGGGGCTCCTCGCGCTGGCGCTGGTGCCGTGCGTCCTCGCGGTGCGCGAACTGGGGCGCATCCACCCGGACGAGGTGTTCCAGGCCCTGGAGCCCGCGTACTGGCGCGTGCACGGCTACGGCGTGCTGGCCTGGGAGTGGCGCGAGGGCCTGCGCAACTGGGCCGTCCCGGGCGTGCTGGCGGCGTTCCTCAAGCTGGCGCACGGCTTCGGCATCACCGACCCGCGCGTCTACCGGGGCGTGGTGGCGCTGCCCCAGTTCGCCCTCCACGCCTGGAGCCTGTGGGCCGTCCACCGCTTCGCCGAGCGCAGGGCGGGCC
>NZ_RAWK01000621.1 GCF_003612165.1 Corallococcus aberystwythensis
GGCCTCAACACGATTTTACGTCACTTAAAAAACTCAGGCCGCAGCCGGTAACCTCGCGCATACAGCCGGGCAGTGACGTCATCGTCTGCGCGGAAATGGACGAACAGTGGGGCTATGTCGGGGCTAAATCGCGCCAGCGCTGGCTGTTTTACGCGTATGACAGGCTCCGGAAGACGGTTGTTGCGCACGTATTCGGTGAACGCACTATGGCGACGCTGGGGCGTCTTATGAGCCTGCTGTCACCCTTTGACGTGGTGATATGGATGACGGATGGCTGGCCGCTGTATGAATCCCGCCTGAAGGGAAAGCTGCACGTAATCAGCAAGCGTTACACTCAGCGAATTGAGCGGCATAACCTGAATCTGAGACAACATCTGGCAAGGCTGG
>NZ_RAWK01000622.1 GCF_003612165.1 Corallococcus aberystwythensis
GTGTGGCGGGACGTGTCGTCATGCGGTTTTTGGGGTGGTCGCGGTGGTCGTCGTTATCATCTTGGCCTTCCTTTGGCGGTAAGCTTCCCCCCTCCCGCGATACAACGAATAAAAGTCGCGTTAACACACACGCTGGTTCGTCGCGTGGTATTTACCGGGTTCCTATAACCCACAAACTCACACCGCGTCTGTTTTGGTTGGTTCTCTCTCTTTATTAATGAGGTTGCGTACGGACTCGGAGGGAAGGGGGTGGGTTATACCTTGATTTTGATTTTGATTTTGTGGCGTCGCTGTTCTGCCGCGCGAGCGGCCGTGCCGCTTGAGCTTATAGAGCGAAGGTGTTGTAGGGCCGCGGATGCCCCGAGCCAGCAGGTTTTGGAGAACGG
>NZ_RAWK01000623.1 GCF_003612165.1 Corallococcus aberystwythensis
GGTTTCCGGGTTGGCCCACGTTCACCGTGCCGGCCACGGCCGAGTCGGCACGGGACCTGGTGCGCGGGGCCGCGGCCGCTTACGCCGCGCTCCTGGGGGCCTGGCCCGCGGTGGGGGTCAGGGTCGTCCTCCCCCCGCGAGCCTGGCCCGGCGTGGCCTCGGCGGCAGCCGGATGCCTCCTGCCCGCAGTGCGGGAGGCGGTGGCGCGGTGGCATCCCGCCACTAAAATCATCCAACTGTTAGACCCGCCCGCGGCCGTCGGGCCCGTCTGGACGGCGCGGTTTTGCTTCCCCGGACTTCGCGCCCAGCTCCTGGCGGCCCTGGCCGACCTCGGGGGGAGCGGGCTGGCGGACCCCCACGGCCGGACGGGCCTAGCAAGACT
>NZ_RAWK01000624.1 GCF_003612165.1 Corallococcus aberystwythensis
TAGTGGGTTAGTGGCGCTGGGCATTGCGACAGCGTTGATGGCATCTTGTGCATTCGCTGCCAAAGATGTGGTGGTGGCGGTAGGATCGAACTTCACCACGCTCGATCCATATGACGCGAATGACACGTTATCTCAGGCCGTAGCGAAATCGTTTTACCAGGGGCTGTTCGGTCTCGATAAAGAGATGAAACTGAAAAGCGTGCTGGCGGAGAGTTATACCGTTTCCGATGGCGGCCTTACTTACACCGTGAAACTGCGGGAAGGAATTAAATTCCAGGATGGAACCGACTTCAACGCAGCGGCGGTAAAAGCGAATCTGGACCGGGCCAGCGATCCGGCGAATCATCTTAAACGCTACAACCTGTATAAGAATATTGCC
>NZ_RAWK01000625.1 GCF_003612165.1 Corallococcus aberystwythensis
GCTTATCGGTGGAGTCGACAAAGAAAATCCCTGACCCTTGCTTCACATTCAATACGCCTTTCAGTTCCAGCATAATGATGGCTTCACGAATGGTAGTTCGGCTGGTATTAAACCGCTCGCTCAGTTCACGTTCTGAAGGTAAGCGTTCTCCGGCCTTAAATACGCCTGAATACAGCAGCTCTTCAATCTGTAGACCAATATCGTAATAGCGGCGCTTTGTAATAACGTGTTCCATACCTTGCCTTACTGTGGGTGTCCTCGGATAGCCGATCGTCGTGCAATATGATTTGAACGTTGCTGATCGGCATAAATAGTAGCGGCAGTTGCCACGATACCGCCAGCCTTAAATGTGCTTGCCCAAGTCGGGCAGTGAAAAACC
>NZ_RAWK01000062.1 GCF_003612165.1 Corallococcus aberystwythensis
GTCCCCCCCCCCGTCGGGCAAGGCCCTCAACACCCAGGGCTTCCGCCTCTACCAGTCCGGCCGGTACCCCGAAGCGCTGGAGAAGTTCCAGGCCGCCGCCCGGGCCAGCCCCGACTACGCGCTGGCCCACTACAACGCCGCCGCCACCCTGGGCGTCCTGCGCAAGCAGGGCAAGGTGTGTGACTACGACGCCTACCAGGGCACCATCGTGGAGGAGCTGACCACCGCCGTGCGCCTGGATCCGCGCCGCCTCCAGCGGGCGAAGGAGGACAAGGACCTGGACGTCATCCGGGACACACTGGGCTGGCAGAAGCTCCTGGGCCACACCCCGGAGAAGGAGGCCAGCATCCCCACCCTCCTGCGAAACGTGTCCTGGTACGGCGCTGGCTCGGGCGTCTACGGCACCACCCGCGCCCTCAAGTTCCAGGACGGCGGGCGCGTGGAGTTCTGGAAGAAGGACATCAACGACTCCGGCAAGGCGAAGGAGTCCCGCATCCAGGGCACGTACACGGTGAAGGGCCGCGCCGTGACGGTGACGCTGCCCAAGGCCGCCCCCGTCACCGGAAGCCTGGACGCGGACGGCTTCCTGAGCCTCCCGGAGCCCCTGGGGCGCTTCACGGACACCCCGTCCGAGTGCGAGGCCTGAACACGTGAAGTGACGGCTCGTTCACGCCTACACGCATCCCGGGAGCGCCGCCCTTGGCATGCCTGCCCGCCGGTGCCCACCTTCCTCGCGGAGCAGAGGGGGGAGCGCTGTGCACCGACTCAACGCAAGACACTGGGGCCTGGTCGCCATCGTCGCGGCGGCGCCCTTCGTCCTCGCCTTCGTGCTGGGAGCCTCCGCGCCCCAGTTGCTGGAGCCGGTGCTCGGCACGCCGGTGGGGGGGCTGAGCTGGGGGCTGGCCACGGTGCTGGGGCTCGTGGGCGGCGGCCTCTTCGCGCGCATCCTCGCGGCCCTTCAGCGCCCGCGCATCCAGGCGTCCCCGGTGCTGCGACTGCTGGGAACCGTGGGCGGCGCCAGCGCGGTGGTGACCCTGTGCATCGTGCCGGCGGTGGCGCTGATGATCATCGGTCCGGGCTGGGTCCTGCATCAGCACCTGGAAGCCCTGCCGGCGGCCCCGACGGCGCGCTCACTCAAGACGAGCGCCGTGGACCTGCTGGGCCAGGCGCGCCGGGCGTATCCCCACCGGCTGCCCCTGTCCCTGCTGCCAGGCCCCCACTAGGCGCCCGGCGTACGACTCACGTCAGGCCGCCTTGATCTTCGCCGGCGGCGCGGACAGCGCGTACCACGCGGTGCGGAACGCCTTCAGCTCGCGAAGCCCCGCGGGGTGACGGCCCAGCGCGGGCGCCATCGTCACGGGCAGGCCAATCTTCTTCTCCATGGCCTTGGCCGCGTTGAGCTCCAGCTTGCGGCGGTTCTCGCACTTCTCGCAGGTGGACTTGGGGCCCACGCGGTTGACGAGCACCCGCTCCACCTGGAGCTTCTTCTCCTTGAGGTACTCCACCAGCCGCTCCGTGCGGGACGCGGCCAGGTCCTCGCCGCGCGTCACGACGACGAAGCGCGACTCGCTGGGGGACGCCAGCGCGTCCTCGAAGCGCTTCACGTGCTTGAGCATCGCCGCCAGGTCATCCGCCAGCTCGCCCAGGCCCTTGGCGCGGTGCTTGTTGAGGATGCCGTGCAGCGCGCCCAGCCACGTCTTGGCGGTGTCCGCCAGCTCCACCACGCGCACGTTCGTCACCTGCGGCGACGAGTCCACCACGATGCGCTTGAAGCGCTCCTGCACCAGCGCGTCCGTCAGCACGGACATGGCCGCCAGCTCGTCGATGCCCGGGGGCGCGCACTCCAGCAGGTTGCGAAGGTAGAGCAGGTCCGCCGGCACGTCGTTGCCCGCCTTGGGCGCGCCCTCGAAGGCCTTCTCCGCCTTCTCCTTCAGCCGCTTGCGCAGGGCGTTGAACCAGCCCGCCATGTCCAGCTCGCGCGCGTACAGGCCCTTGGTGCCCTTCACCTGCGTCTCGGTGTCCGTCAGGCGGCTCTGCAGCACGTCCGACAGCGAGTGCGCGGGGTCCGTGGAGATGAGGAGCACCGGCCCCTCCTTCTCCGTCAGCGTCACCGCCGCGGCGGCCGCGCAGGAGGACTTGCCCACCCCGCCCTGCCCCACGAAGAAGATGAGCCGCGTGGGCGGCAGCGGAGGCGCCGCGATGGGCGGCATGGACGGGGCGCGCACCAGCGCCGGAGGCCCCTCGGCCGCGCTGAACTCCAGCGCCTTGGTCTCCTTGCCCGCCGCCCACTCCTTGGCGAACTCCTTCAGCCCGTCCAGCCCCCGGGGCGCCACCTCGCGGCGGCCCAGCAGGTTCACGGGCACGGTCTTGTCCAGCGCCTGGTACTTGCGCACGTGAGGCGCCTGCAGGCCGCGGCGGCCCTGGCACGCCGGACAGCCCTCGTGGTCCTCCACCTGGTTGACCACCACTTCCGTCACCGGCAGCCCGCGCTCGCGCAGCTGGGTGAAGTACATGCGCGTCTGCGCTTCCGGCACCGGCTCCGCCAGCGCCACCAGGTGGAACGCCGTGCGCGCGGGGTCCTTCAGGAGCGCCAGCAGCTTCTCCGCCTTCTGGCCCACCTGCTCCAGGAAGCCCGCGGGAGCCGCGTCCGCCGCCGCGGCGGCCGCCTTCTTGCCCTTGCCGGAGGCCGCCGGAGCCGCCCGGTCCTGGCCCGCCTTCACGAAGCCCAGGAACTTGCGCAGCTGCGCCGGCATGTCGAACAGGCGCAGCGTGTGGCTGGTGGGCGCCGTGTCCACGACGACGCGGTCGTACTCGCCCGACTCCAGCAGATCCACCACGTGGAAGAGGGCCACCAGCTCCTCCAGCCCCGGCACCGCCTGCTGGTAGAGCTTGCCCATCTCCTCGTCCGACAGGTGCGTCCCCTTCACCGCCGCCTTCGCCAGCGCCGGGAGGTACTCCGCCAGGAACGGCTTGAGCAGCGCGGACGGGTTCAGCTCCGCGCCGAAGAGGCCCCCCTCACCCTTGCCCGCCTGGAGCTTGGTGGGCTTCGCCGGCAGCTTCTTCTTCACGAGGTCCGACAGGGACTGGACCGAGTCCAACGAGACGACCAGCACCCGGTGCTTGGGCACTTCTTCCGAGAGCCTCACCGCGTACGCTGCCGCGAGCGTGGTCTTGCCAACCCCGCCCTTGCCGCCGAAGAAGTGAAGTACTCTCGCGTCGCTCATTGCGTTGTGGCCTTCCTTGGTCCCCCCCGGCGGCACCCCAGATGACTCACGTCGGACGACCGCACCATGGGGGGCGGACGTGGCCCGAAATGAAACGTCCCGGCCGGGCCCTCACCAACGGGTGGGAGAGGCCCGGAGGATCCCCCGTTCAGGGGGGAAAAGTCAAGAATTGACAGGGGTTTTCGAGACCTCCCCCGCCCGTTTAAACCGGCTTGGGGAGGCCCCGCGCGTGCACTCCAGGAGCCCTGCCAAGGGCCCGGAATCCGGGCCCATATGCCTACCTGTCAGGTCAGCGGACGCCAGCCGCCAGCCGCCTACCCCAACGGGGAACGCGGATCAGCGGGTGAGGAAGCTGCTGGCGCTCATGGGCCCGTCACTGCCCTGTCCACCCAGGGGGCTGCCACCACCCGGGGCGCCCTGCGCCCGGTTCTCCGCCGCGTAGCGGTTGAGCTTGTTGTAGAGCGTCTTCTCGCTCACCCCCAGCACCTCCGCCGTACGGGCCTTGTTGTTCCCGTTCCGCTGGAGGCTGCCCAGGATGTACTCGCGCTCCACGGCGTCCAGGCTCAAGCCGAACGGCAGCTTGAACGTGTGGCGCTCCGGGCTCTTGCCGGCCATGTCGGGCGGCAGGTGCTCGCGGGTGATCAGCTCCCCGTCGCAGAGGATGACGGCGCGCTCCACGGCGTTGCGCAGCTCGCGGATGTTGCCCGGCCAGTCGTAGTTCTTGAGGACCTCCATGGCGTCCGGGTGCACGCCGGAGACGCGCTTGGCGGAGTCCCCGCGGAACTTGTCCACGAAGTGCTGGACCAGGATGGGCACGTCGTCCCGGCGCTCGCGCAGGGGCGGCAGGTGCAGCTGGAACACGTTGAGGCGGAAGTAGAGGTCCTCGCGGAAGCGCTGGTTCTTGATCTCCTGCTTCAGGTCGCGGTTCGTGGCGGACAGCACGCGCACGTCCACTTCGATCTCCACCTTGCCACCCAGCCGGCGCAGGCGGCCCTCCTCCAGCACGCGCAGCAGCTTGGCCTGCAGGTCGATGGGGATTTCCCCCAACTCGTCCAGGAAGAGCGTGCCGCCGTGGGCCATCTCGAACACGCCCGGGCGGCGCTGATCCGCGCCGGTGAAGGCGCCGCGCTCGTGGCCGAAGAGCTCGGATTCAATCAGCGTCGCGGGGATGGACGCGCAGTTGATGGCGATGAAGGGCTTGTCGCGGCGCAGGGACAGGTTGTGCACCGTGCGGGCCACCACCTCCTTGCCCGTGCCGGACTCGCCGCTGATGGAGACGCTGGCCTTGGAGGGGGCCACCTTCTCGATCATCTCGATGACCTTGCGCATCCCAATGGAGCCGGCGATGAGGTCCGTGGAGCCCAGCTGCTTGAGGCGGCGCCGGAGCGTCTGCACCTCGCGCAGGGTCTCCTTCTTCTCCAGCGCGCGGTCGATGCAGACCTTGAGCCGCGCGGTGTCCAGCGGCTTCACGATGAAGTCGTAGGCGCCCTCGCGGATGGACTCCACCGCGGTGTCGATGGTGCCGCGGCCGGTGAGGAACACCACCGGGCAGTCCGGCAGCTCCTCGCGCAGGTTGCGCAACAGCCACAGGCCGTCCGTCTCCGGCATGGCGAGATCCGACAGGACGACGTCGGGCCGGAACTCACCGGCCTTGCGGAGGGCGTCATGCCCGTCGAACGCGGTCTCGACCTTGTGACCCCAGGCGGACAACATCTCCGCCAGGGCCTCGCAGGTCTCACGTTCGTCATCCACGGCCAGGATTCGTGCGCTGCCCAAGGTGAAAACCTCCACTGCGATGAAGCGTGATGAAACCGGATGGAAGACCGACAGCGCCCGAGGGGGAAATCAGGCGCGCGGGAACACGAGGCGGCACGTCCCCGCCTGAATAGCGACTTCGATGCCCAGTTGCGCCGCGCGGAGCGTCAGGGCCGCCACGGTGTCGGCCGCCCGCTCGGGCCCCGAGGATCCGTCCACGACCTCCAGCACCGCCTGAGGGCCTTCGGCGCGGACCGCGACGACCACGGTGCCGCCGGGCTCCGCGCGCTGGAAGGCGCGCATCAGCACCTGCACCAGGAAGAACCCCAGCTCGGTGGTGTCCTCCATGCGGGCCTGCACGTCCGGATCAATGGCGCGCGTGACCTGGAGGCGGCGCCGGCGGCTTTCGTGGCCCAGCACGTCCAGGGCCTTGCCGGTGGCGTCCGACAGCGGCGCGTCCCCCGAAGGGCCCGCCCCGCGAAACACGATGAAGTCAGAGAAGAGCTTGAGCAGGCCGTCCACGCGAGCGATCTGCTCGCGCATGGCCTTGAGGTTCTTCTCCTGCGTGGCCGGCACCTGGCCGGACTCGCCCTTGAGCTTCTCGGAGAGGACTTCGAGGTGGATGGCCAGCGCGTTGAGCGGGTTGCGCACGTCGTGCAGCAGGCTGTCCATCAGGGGCGGAACCGCGTCGTAGCGGGCAGCGCCCACCACGGGATCCGACACATCCTGGACAGAGGGCACATTGCTGGCCATTGCCATTGAGCTAACCACTTGGAACTCCTAGGAATTTCCGTCTCCCCACCCCCGCCGCCGCCCTACCGGAGCCAGGATTTAGGGAGCACCCCAGGGATCGTCAACCCTGGGTCGGTAATTCTTGCCGGAATTCTAAAATTCCCGTGTCGGAACAGCCACTTAGGAGAACTCACAAGTGTCGTTCAACGAACGTGAACCCTGCCCCGGACGATCAGCGCATCCAGGGGTTGTCCATCCCCGGACACGGATGCGCCCTCAGGTCGCGGTTGCAGGCACGGGCGCCTGTGCGGCGGCGCCCAGGCCCACGAGTTGGAGGCCCAGCCGGGCCGCGTACTCGAAGATGCGGGGGTCCCGGTAGAACTCGCCGAAGACGATGCGGGTGCAGCCGCTGTTGGCGATCAGCTTGAAGCACGGCCAGCAGGGACTGGCGGTCGTGTAGATGGTCGCCCCATCAATGCCGACGCCGTTCTTCGCCGCCTGGATGATGGCGTTGGCCTCCGCGTGGACGGTGGCCACACAGTGGCCGTTCTCCATCATGTGGCCCACTTCATCACAGTGGGGCAGGCCGCGGATGGCGCCGTTGTAGCCGGTGGACAGGATGGTCTTGTCCCGCACCAGCACCGCGCCCACGTGCTTGCGGTCGCAGGTGGCGCGGGTGGCCACCTGCTGGGCGATGTCCATGAAGTACTGATCCCAATTGCCCCGAGCGGACATGCGCGTGAACCCTCCAGCGGATGAGCCCGCAGCTCTAACGCCGGATCCCGCGCGCACCAATTTCCAGGCCAGGGCGCTGTCGGATCAGCGACTCGCCGTCTTCTGCGGCCCCGTACCCTCCGCGTCCGGGGAGCGCTCCAGCAGCCGGCCGAAGCCCTTCGCCTGGAGGAAGCCGCGCACCTTGGCGCTGGGCGCGGCGAACGTCTCACCGGGCATGGGCACGTCGAAGCTGAAGTTCTGGGAGGCGACCTCGAAGTCCACCTTCGCGGTGCGGTAGCCCTCCACGATGGCCAACAGGCGCCCCGTCTCCATGCTGAAGATGCCGCCGCCGGAGGCCCCGTAGCCGATGGGCGCGTCCGTCTTCAGCATGCGCGGGTGTTTCGTCTGCTTGTCCCACTCCACCTGGGACACCATGCCGCCGGAGATGGACAGCGCGCGGCCGTACGGGGACGCCGCCACCACCACGTCCTCGCCCGGTTCGGGCTCATCGTCGGCGGCCAGCTCCGCCACGGGCCACGTCACGCCCGTCACGCGCAGGAGCGCCAGGTCCACGTCCGGCACCTCGCCCGTGGCCACCACCTCCGCGGCGTACTCGTGCGTCTCCGCGCGCCGATCCAACACGACCTTGAGCACGGGGTCCGTGAGGTCGCCCTGCTCCACCGCGTGCGCGTTGGTGAGCACGTAGCTGACGGGGCCGGCCTCGCTGGACTCGGTCCCGATGACGACACCCGACGCCGAGCGGCGCACCTTGCCGCCCTCCGTCGTCACCAGCCGCACGTTGAGCGGGAGGATGCGCCGCACCATCGCCTTGCGCGTGGGCTGCGGCGTGGGCTCGGGCCGGGACAGCGCCCGCTCCACCCGGAGCGGGGCCTGCGTGTGCGTCGCGACCGGAGTCTCCGAGGAGGACTGCGACGGGGCACTGGCGCACGACACGAGGGCCCACAGGAGGGGGGTGCCCAACAGCAACCGGTTCATCAACACTCCAGGCGCAAGGAAGAGGAGGGACGAAAGACGACGACACACGCGTGAACTCGGTGTGAGGTCCCATCATCCCGAGCCCCGGCCCGGATTGGGAAGCAGGCGAGCAGGCATCGGCTTAACGGATGCCTGCCCTCCCCCACCCGTCAGGTGTAGCGCTGACGCATCAGGAACAGGATGGCGTCCTTCGCGCAGAACTCGCAGTAGCCGTAGCGCTCCGCCATCGTCTTGAGCGTGTCCTGCACCTGGGACTGCTCGCGCGGGGAGAGCTGGTTGCGGTCCTCGGAGAGGTACTTGAGGACGTTCTCCTTGTTCTTGCGCAGCACGCGCTTGCGCTCCTCGAAGTAGTGGTCGCGCAGGCGCTTGAACATGTCCGGGAAGATGCGCGGGTAGTCCATGGCACCGTCCGGGTTGTCCAGCCGGTGCGCGCCAATGGAGGCGATGAGCCCGCGGCGGAAGTCCGGCGGTGCCTCGCCCTGCGGCATCACGATGGCCTCCACCTCCGCCATGCGCGCCTCGTCCGGCTTCTCCGACTCGCCCGTCACGCGGTTGCGCATCTTCTCCCCGCGCACCCAGTGGCTGACGCTCTGGATGTAGCGCTCCACCAGCTCGCGGTACTGGCCCTCGGACACCAGGCCCATGGAGTCGCGCACCTCCGAGTCCACGCGGTCCAGGTACTCGCCCTCCACCACGCGCACGAACGTCTCGTGGTCGTGGTAGCCGTCCATCACCTCCTGGAGGAGGAACTCGTAGACGCTCTTGTCCTTGCAGAGCGCGTGCAGTTCCTCCAGCACCGCCAGCGCGTGGAGGCACTTGTAGTCCGGGTTCTGCGCGGCGTTGAAGAGCGCGGTCTTTATCTCCCGCGCGCTCGCGCCGGAGCGCCCCTCGTAGTTGGGGTACGCGTCGGACTCCTCGTACATCTCCTCGCGCAGCTTGAGCAGCTCCTTGGTGTTCGAGGACGACAGCCGCGCCGGCACCCCGGCCTCCTGGTACAGGTGCAGCTTCTCCACCGGGGCCACCTGATCCACCAGCGGCTTCACGTTGGCCGGGTAGCGGTCCGGGATGGGCTTCTTCAGGCGCGTGAGCACCGCCCACATCGCGGCCACCTCCGTGGCGTGCGGCGCGACGTGCTTGCCCACGGACGTGGCGGTGATCTGCGCGTCGTAGATCTCCTGCTCGACCTTGTAGCGGCGCAGGTACGGCACGCGGACCAGCTCGATGCGGCCCTTGAACGACGCGAAGTCCGGCAGCTCCTTGAAGGCCGCCAGGTGCTTCTCGTTGGAGGACGCGATGAGCACCTCGTCCAGCTGGAGCACGAAGGGCTCCAGCGGCACTTCGCTCGTCTCGCTGAAGCCCAGCAGGTACTTGAAGGCCTCCAGCGGGCGCTTGAGCAGGTCCGCGTATTCAATCAGGCCGCGGTTGGCGTGCACCAGCGGGCCATGCGGCTCGAAGAGCACCGTGCTGTGCAGCGCGGCCGGGAGGTTGAGCTGGGTGCGGTCCGCCGAAATCTGCTGCGCGGCGGCGTCCACGCTCATCTGCGGCTCCACCGTCACCGTGCCCACCTGGTAGCGGCGCGACACGTAGAAGCGCTCCACCTGCACGTGGCGCAGGACCTTGAGGTAGTCCCCGCCGTAGGAGTTGAGCAAGGCCGTATAGATGCGGCGGCACTTGGCGCACAGCTCGCCGTCGCGCACGTAGTCGGACAGGATGAAGTCCCCCGTCTCTCCGTCGCCGTTGCCCAGCCCCTTCTTCTTGAGCGCGCCCTCCAAGAGCGACTTGCGCTCCGCCGGGGGCACCGCGAACAGCGGATGGTCGCGCAGCTCGCAGGGCATGCGCAGGTCCAGCGCCTCCGCGTCCAGGTGCGCGTAGGTCGTGAGCTCCCCTTCCGCGGTCTTCGCGCCCGCGCGCTCGCCGAAGCCGATGGAGCCCTTGATCAGCTTCTCCGACGGGAACACCCACGCGATGCGGTAGAGGGCGCCCTGCGGCTGGCGGGAGTAGTCCTCCATGCCCTGCTTCAGCGCGTTGACCAGGCTGGACTTCGCGCTGCCGTTGGGGCCGTGCAGCATGATGAGCTTGTTGATGCGGCCCGCGCGCACGAAGTTGCCCAGGATGCGGTAGAGGGCGTTCTGCACCTCCTCCTGCCCGGCGACGCGGCCGTCGTGCTCCGCGGACGGCACGTCGAAGACCTTGAAGCGCCGGATGGAGCCCGTAGGGTGCGGCACGGCTTCCGTGCCGTAGTGGTCCATCACGTCCCGCAGGTACTGCGCCGCGTTGCGCGACTGCCCCTTGGGGTCCGTGAAGAAGAGCGACAGGTACTCCTCGAAGGACAGGATGGACCGGTTCTTGACGAAGTCGGCGCTGACCTGTGCGCCCACCTCCTGCAGATAGCCCTTCGCTTCCACGGCGGCTCCCCTCTGTGGGTGGGTAGTCTCTCGGATGTAGCCACGGCGCATCGCCGTCGCATGTGAACCCCGGGGAATGACCTTCGTTCCCGGCCCGGGGGGATGTAAAGCGAGCGCCCCCTCCCCGGCGTCCGGTGTGTTCGGGGCCACGCGCTTGGACGCCAGCCGCGTGTCCCACCCGGCCAGGCGGGCGTCCGGGGTGGGAGGTTCAAGCGCGCTGGAAGTTTGAGGCCGTCCGTCGGATGACGGATGGTTCGCGATTCGCGCACCCGGGACGGGTGAGATACGGTCCCGGACTGCCACACCCCACAGAGCCGCAACGCCTCACCCGGAGCCCACACGCGATGCACAAGGAGCCCATCATCGGCATCGACCTCGGCACGACGAACTCGTGCGCGGCGATCGTCGAGGACAGCGGGAACGTCAAGCTCATCCCCTACAAGGGCGGCGAGTACACCATCCCCTCCATCTTCGCCATCGACGACAAGGGCAACGAGCTCATCGGCTTCGAGGCGAAGCGCCAGTGGCAGCTCAACCCGCGCAACACCGTCTACGGCTCCAAGCGCCTCGTCGGGCTCAACTTCAACAGCGACGTCGTCGGCACGATGAAGAAGGCCGTGGCGTACAACATGCGCCCCGGCGCGAAGAACGACGTCGCCCTGGACGTGGGCAAGAAGGAGTTCACCCTCCAGGAGATCAGCGCCAAGATCCTGGGGAAGATCCGCGAGGTCGCCTCCAACTACCTGAAGATGCCCATCAAGCGGGCGGTGGTGACGGTGCCCGCGTACTTCAACGACCGGCAGCGCCAGTCGGTGAAGGATGCCGGCAAGCTCATCGACCTGGAGGTGGTGCGCATCATCAACGAGCCCACCGCGGCGGCGCTCGCCTACGGCGTGGGCAAGGGGCTGTCGGAAAAGGTCGTCATCTACGACCTGGGCGGCGGCACCTTCGACGTCTCCATCATCGAAATCCGCGACCGCGTCTTCGAGGTGAAGTCCACCGGCGGCGACGTGTTCCTGGGCGGCATCGACTTCGACAACGCCATCATCCACCACGTCCTGAAGGACTTCGCGGCCAAGACGGGCATCGACCTGGCCACGGATCCGGTGGCCATGCAGCGCATCAAGGACCTGGCGGAGCGGACCAAGATCGACCTGTCCGCGCGCGAGGAAGTGCCCTTCAACATCCCCTTCATCACGATGACGGCGCAGGGCCAGCCGCTGAACATCGAGATGAAGTTCACGCGCAAGATGCTGGAGCAGCTGACGAACCAGCTGGTGGACCGCACCCTCCAGATGGTCGCGCGCGTGCTGGTGGACTCCGGCCTGTCCACCAAGGACATCGACGAGGTGATGCTCGTGGGCGGCCAGACGCGCATGCCCGTCGTGCAGGACCGGCTCACCAAGTTCTTCGGCAAGCCGCCCAGCAAGGGCGTGCACCCGGACGAGGCCGTGGCCATTGGCGCCGCGCTCTACGCGCACTCGCTCCAGGACGACACCAACCTGCGCATCCAGCTGCTGGACGTGATTCCCATGGCCATTGGCCTGGAGCGCGGTGACGGCGGCTTCCACGTCGTCTTCCCGCGCAACGCGTCCATCCCCAACGCGAAGCAGCTCCTGGCCACGACGAGCATCGACAACCAGACCGAACTGGCGATGCGCATCTACCAGGGCGACCACGACACGGTGGCGCGCAACGACATGCTGGGTGAGTTCACCTTCTCCGGCATCGTCCCCGCGAAGGCCGGCACGGTGAACGTGGAGATCATCTTCGACGTGAGCGTGGAGGGCATCCTCACCATGCGCGCGAAGGACCCCGCCACCGGCCGCGAGATGAAGACCACGGTGCGCGTCACGCAGAGCTGAAGGGCGCCAGGAACACCACGGCGCCCCTGCCTGCGAAGGCGAGGGGCGCCGGGTGGGGACAACGACCGCCGAGGGAAACCTCAGGCGGTCTTCTTTTCCTTCTCCATGACGATCTGCGGAGGCTCGTGCTTGGTGATCACCTGTTCGGTGATCTTGCACTCCTTGACGCCCTCGCGGAACGGCACGTCGTACATGATCTCCAGCATCGCGTCCTCCATGATGGCGCGCAGGCCGCGCGCTCCGGAGTGACGGCGCATCGCCTCGCGGGCGATGGCGCGCAGCGCTTCCTTGGTGAAGGTGAGCTTCACCTTCTCGATCTCGAACATCTTCTGGTACTGCTTCACCAGGGCGTTCTTCGGGATCGTGAGGATGGTGACGAGGTCATCCTCCTTCAGGTCGTTGAGCGTCGCGATCATCGGCAGACGGCCGATGAACTCCGGGATCATCCCGAACTTCATCAGGTCTTCCGGCTCCGTCATCGCCAGGAGCTCACCCACGCTGCGCTCTTCCTTGTGGGTGATCTTCGCGCCGAAGCCCAGGCCCTTCTCACCCACGCGGCGCTTGATCACGCCGTCGATGCCGTGGAAGGCACCGCCGCAGATGAAGAGGATGTTGGTCGTGTCGACCTGGACATACTCCTGCTGGTTGTACTTCTTGCCGCCGCGCGGGGTGACGTTGGCGCGGGTGCCTTCGATGATCTTCAGCAGGGCCTGCTGCACGCCCTCGCCGCCCACGTCGCGGGTGGCGCTGGGCATGTCACCCTTGCGCGCGATCTTGTCGATCTCGTCGATGTAGACGATGCCGCGCGCGGCCTTCTCCACGTCGTAGTCGGCGTTGTGGAGGAGGTTCTGGATGATGTTCTCGACGTCCTCACCCACGTAGCCGGCCTCGGTGAGGCTGGTGGCGTCCGCGATGGTGAAGGGAACGTTGAGGAAGCGCGCCAGGGACTGGGCGAGCAGCGTCTTGCCGGAGCCCGTGGGGCCGATGAGCAGGATGTTGCTCTTCTGCAGCTCCACTTCCTCGCCGCCGGGGCTCTTCACACCGGGGCGCGGCCGGGCGGCCGGCTTCTTCTGGTAGATGCGCTTGTAGTGGTTGTAGACCGCGACCGAGAGGACCTTCTTCGCCTGGTCCTGACCGATGACGTAGTCGTCGAGGAACGCCTTGATCTCCAGCGGCGTGGGCAGGCTGACCTGCGGCTTGCCCTCCTCGCGTTCGTTCTCGTCCGCGATGATGTCGTTGCACAGCTTGATGCACTCGTCGCAGATGTAGACCGTGGGTCCGGCGATGAGCTTCCGAACCTCGCGCTGCGATTTGCCGCAGAACGAGCAGGACAGGTTGACGTGGTGCTCCTTCTTCACTGCCGCCTCCGAGTTCGCCGGTCCCGGTTCGGGACCTTCTCCGCCGACCACCGCACAGCACCACCCGCGAAGCCGCCCACGTCTTTCGACGGCTCCAGGCCCACCTGCTACAGGCCCTGAACCCACTATAGGGCCCTCCCCTCCGGGCAGGAAGCCCGGCGGAGGTGCCCTTTCCCAGGAGCGTTCATCCCAGGTCAACGGGTCGACGTTGGATAACAGCGACTCAGGCGTCCGTCACGCTCGACGCGATCTCTTCGACATCGTCCGCCAGGGAGGCCGCCCGCTCGGCGACGGCGTTGGGGACTCGACGGCTCCCCGCCAGCTCGGAGGCGAGCTTTCGCGCCAGCTGCGCCAGTTTCCGCACCTGGAGGCTCTCCGGGGGCGGCTCCGGCGGGGGCCGGGGGAAGCGCTCGGTGAATTCCTTCTTGAGCTCCGTGGGGGACTTCTCCGGGCTCCAGATGCTGTCGCGCAGCGACTTGTATTCGGTGGGAGACAGCTGGCCGCGCTCCTCGGCGTCCGCCAGGACCTCCACCACCTCGAAGGCGGGGGCCTTCTCCGGGAACTCGTGCTGCTGGAGCTCTTCCGGGGCTTCGTGCTTGGCCAGGAAGCTGAACGAGCGCGTGAGCTTCAGCGCGGTCTGCTTCTTGATGTGCAGCTCCTTGAGGCAATAGGCCTCGAAGGAGGCGTGGCCCCACTCCTCGTACTTGGCTTCATCCCGGACCTGGACGAGCAGCTTGCCCAGCTCGGCCCAGGTGGACTTGAAGCGCTTGGCGGCGAGCAGGACGGTGTGGCGGAACGTCCCCGGGGGGACGCTCATGGCCTTCTTGGCGATTTCGACTTCGGCGACAGAGGCGGACATGCCTGTTGTATCGGGCACGTCCGGGGGGTGGGCAAGAAAGTCGCCCTACCCTCGCTTGCCGATGTTGAACGAAAGCCCCACGGTGGCGCGCTCGCCGTCGTAGGCCTTGAAGGGCCACTTCTTCAGCTCGGAGAAGAGGCACTCGAAGAGCGGGCCCTGCTTGAACTGGGGGTTGTCCACCCACAGCTTCGCCACGCGGCCGTCGTTCCCGATGACGAACTCCATGGGAATCTTCGCGGCCAGGCCGGGCGTGCGCTCGGCCTCTTCCTTGAAGCAGCGGAAGAGCTTGGACTGGTTGCCCGCGACGACGCGGTTGATGGCGCCCTGATCGAACTGCTGGGCCATCTCCAGGCCGTCCGGATCCGTGGAGACGCTGCCCGTCCGGGGCGGCCGGTTGGTGGCCGAGGCGCTGGCCACCGCGGCAGTGCCCCCTGTCTTGGGGGCGGCACTGCCCTGCCCCGCGGGGCGATCCGGGCGGCGCGGGTCGTTGGTGGGGTAGGCGAAGAGGTCCTCGTCGTCCCCGCGCGCCTGGGCCAGACGGATGGTGGGCGGATCCATGGTGATGCCGTCGCCCTCCTCTGTCGCGCCGAACAGGCCGTACACGGCGGCGTTGCGAGCCAGGTACCAGCCGGTGACGCCCAAGAGGAGCGCCACGCCCGCGGCGACTCCGCCCAGCACCTTCACGCGCATCTGGTTGCGGGCCTGCTCGACGAGCATCGTCTGGGCGACGCGGCCCTGCGCCTCGTAGCGCGCGATGTGCACCTGGAAGGCGGCGGTGTCCCGGAGCGTCCGGAACTCCCGCTCACCGGCCGGCGCCACCGGGCTGTCCGGGGTCAACTCCCCCGTGTAGAGCTTCTCCACCACCTGGGACGCGGTGATGGGCCCCAGCACCAGGTCGCCCTGTCGGAAAAGCCACTGCCCATCACTGTCCACCGCGAGTTCTTGTCCGGCCAGCATTCGCGCGGGAGTATCGTGTTTCTCCCGCCGATATCGCAACGCCGTGGCCAGGCCCTCGCTCAAACGAATTCCCGCCGTACTGTGGACTTGGTATCGCGGCGGAAACTTCCGCGGCTTCCAGCGCCAGGTGGAAGGCCCCACGGTCCAGGACGCGCTCGAGGACGCCCTGGAGCAGGCAGGCTCACCGGCGACGGTGATGCCCTCCGGGCGCACCGACCGGGGCGTGCACGCCCGGATGCAGGTCATCAGCCTGCGCCTCAATGAAGACGTGCCCCTGGACTCACTGCCCGTGCGGCTGGCCCCGCACCTGTCCCCGGACGTGGGGCTGTGCATCGCGAAGCGGCCTCCGGGCGCCTTCCATGCCCAGTGGAGCGCGAGCGGCAAGGAGTACCGCTACCACCTGACGCTGGGCACTCCACCCTCGGAAGCGTGGAGGCCGTACGCGCTGGACGTGGCGGCGGACGAGACGCTCCAGCCGGGGCACCGGGTGACACCGGAGAGGCTGGAGGCGCTGCTCGCCCGCGCCGTGGGCACGCGGGACTTCACCGCGTTCCATGAGCGCTCCAGTCCCCAGAAGCCGCGCACCCTCGCGTCCGCCACCCTGCGGGAGCTGGGCGGAGGGCTCTTCGAGGCGCGGCTGACGGGAGATGGCTTCGCGCGCTACCAGGTGCGGTACCTGGTGGGCAGCGCGCTGAAGGTGGCCGCGGGGCTCCTGTCCGAGGAGCAGTGGCACGCGGCGCTGGATGCGGGAGTGTCCCTGGCCGGATTCAAGGCCCCGGCACATGGGCTGGTGTTGTGGGAGGTCCGCTATCCTTCCGCGGTGGACCCCTTCGGGCCCGGCGAGCGCCTCCACCCGCCCGGTCTGCCCGACGCGCCACCCTTCACGGGAGCGCCGCCGGGCTGACGTCGCGCTTTTCAGTCCACGAAGCGCGCTTCGTACTTCGCCAGCAGATCCGAGATGGCCTCCCGGAGGTATTCGCTCTGACGGATGCGCGTGGTGCGCGACAGCTCCTTCAGGGCGTCCAGCTTCTCGCGGTTGAGACGAAACACGACCGAGGTGAGGCGGGGATTCATGTCCAAGTGCGTGGCCTCCGACAGATGCACACACCCTCTCACAATGTCGGACAACCTCAAGAAAACAACCTACGAGGCCGAACCCACCGGGATGATCCACTGCAACCCGGTGAAGAGCTCGGTGTCCGCGCGCAGTCCGGAGCCGAACCCGAACGTGAAGCCGAGCCCGCCGTACAGCGCGAAATGATCCGAGAGGGTGTGTCTGGCGCCGAACCCTATGCGAGGCCCCAGCCACGGCCCAGAAATCGGACGCACGGAAATGCCGAGATCAAAGAAGGTCCGCCACGACTCGGATCCGAAGACGCTGCGGTAGCCGGTGATCAGCGCCAGCTCTTCTCCCGGGCGTCCGGTGCTGCCGCGCGCGAGGAGGAACACCTCGTCCCCCTCGTAGCCGACGGTGAGGCCCACGCCCAGGTCCAGGTGCCCGACGAGCCCGGACACGGCGGCATCCCCGCTGATCCGTTCGGTGTACGTGGCCCCGGGCCCCACGGTGAGGATCAGCGAGCGCCGGCGCGCGTAGGGCCCGTCGTCCACGTACTCCGCGGCGGCGACGGGGGTGGACGCGAGGATCAGGAAGGCAGAGCCGAGGCCCTTCACCCCACCACCGGGAGCCGGAAGCCCTCGGTGCCGCCCTGCCCTGCTCCCGCCGCGGGGGCGATGCCTGCGGCCTCGTTGAGGCGGCCGGAGCGGAAGGGCTCCAGGTCCAGGGCCACGAACTTGAAGCCCAGGGACTTGAAGGCGCCATTGATCCGCTCGCGCACGCTGGCCTCGAAGAAGCGCGGGTACTCCTCGCTGGCCAGCTCGATGCGCGCCACGTCCTGGTGGTAGCGCACGCGGAACTGCTTGAAGTCCAGGGCGCGCAGCTCCGACTCCGCGGCGGCGATCTGCAGGAGCCGGTCGCGCGTCACGGACGTGCCGTAGGGGATGCGCGACGCCAGGCACGCCATCTGCGGCTTGTCCCAGGTGGGCAGCCCCAGCTTGCGGCTCCACGCGCGGATCTCATCCTTGGTGAGCCCGGCCTGTGCCAGGGGGGACATCACCTGGTGCTCCTTCGCGGCCTTGTGACCGGGGCGGTGATCCTTGAAGTCGTCCGCGTTGAAGCCGTCCAGCACCACGGCGAGGCCCAGCTCCGCGCGCTTCGCCTCGCAGAGGTCGTACAGCTCCGTCTTGCAGAAGTAGCAGCGGTTGGTGGGGTTGGCGGCGTAGTTGGGGTTCGCCAGCTCGTTGCTGGAGACGACGACATGCCGGGCGCCCAGGCGGGCCGCCAGCTCGCGGGCCTCGCGCTCCTCCTCCGGGGCGACGGAGGCCGACAGCGCGGTGAGCGCCAGGGCACGCTCGCCCAGCACCTCCACCGCGACCTGGAGGACGAAGGTGGAGTCCACGCCGCCGGAGAACGCCACCAGCGCGCTGCCGTGGGCGCGAAGCGATTCGCGCATCGCCTCCAGCTTGGGGCGGGACGACTCACAGAGGGCTTCAATCCGCTCGGGGCTCAGCATGGGGGACTCCTAAAACGGAAGGGCCCCGGATTGCACGCGCATCGCGCGGGCAACCTGGAGCCCTTCGACAGTCAGGGGACAGCGATGGGGACTATCGGGCCTTGCCCTTGGCGGCCTTCTTCTTCGCGGCCGGGGCCGGCTTGCCCACGCGGGCGGCGCGGGTGGCCGGACGCGCCTTGGCGCCCTTGGAACCCTTGTCCGCCTTGGGGGCCTTGGCGGCCTTCACTGCGGCGACCCGGACCGGCGGGTCCTCTTCGTCGCGGCGCGCCTTCTTCGCCGGCAGCGGGTTGGCCTTCATCTTCTTGCCGGTGATGGTCTTCAGCTCGTCCGTGGACATCAGGCCCAGGTCCAGCAGCGCCTGGAAGATCTTCGTCCCGCCGTCCTCCACCGACTCCGTGTCGGAGTAGATGGTCACCTCGGGAGAGGTGGGCGGCTCGTACGGCTCCGTGATGCCGATGAAGTTGGGAATCTCGCCGTTGAGCGCCTTCTTGTACTTGCCGGTGGTGTCGCGCTCGATGAGCTTCTCCGTGGGGCAGTCGACGTAGACCTCCACGTACTTGCCCACCGCGCGGCGCACTTCCTCACGGCTCGACTTGTAGGGGCTCACGCACGGGACGAGCACGGCCGTGCCATTGCGCGCGAGCAGGCCAGCGACGAAGCCCAGGCGGCGCACCACCATGTTGCGCTCGTCCTTGGTGTCGCCGATGCCGGCCCACAGGTCGTTATGGAGTTCGCCCTCGTCGAGCACCTCCACGTTGCGTCCGACCTGACGGAGGCGCGCCGCGATGTAAGCGGCCGTCGTGGTCTTCCCGGTCCCGGACATGCCGGTCAGCCAGAGGGTGAAGCCAGTGTTGGGGGCCATAAGGGTTCAAACTCCCTGCGTCCGGAGCGCTTCTTGCACGCGGCGTGGGACGCGGCAGATCCAGTAGACCGCCGCTTTATAGACGAAAACCCAGTCACTTGACAATTCGGACCCACCTTTCCACAGGTGGGGTCGGTCGCAGGGCAAGTTCCCGCCCTTACACGGGTTTTTCAAACCTGAAATCCGCCAACAGAAGCGGAACAGTCTGAAAACCACCCGTGATCCAAACCGACCTTGAGGCGGAGACCGCTCGGCCTCCGTATATGGCGACTACAATATATGACACCTGCGGCAGTAGGGAAATTCCCGAGGGAGCAGCCTGGCGGCGGTCCTCGGTGGAGAACACCGCGGGCGCGTCCACGTGCGAGTGGAAGACGCAGGCCACCACCTCCCGTCGCGCATCCGCGTCCAGGCAGACCTGAAGCCACGCCTCCTGCGCGAAGGCGTAGGCGACGCGCGGTGTGGGGGAGGCGTTGGGAAGGGAGACGACCCGCCAGGACTCCCCTGCCCCTTCATCGCTCCGGAGGATCACGCCGCAGCCCTCGTGAGGCCACGCCGCCTCCAGGTAGCGGATCATCTGGGCGAGCGCTTCCGGCGGGGGCTCGTGGATCAGGGCTTCGCTTCCGCCGCCGCGCAGCGTGAGCACCGGCGCGGCTCCAGGTCCGTCATCGAGCCCGGGGCGCTCAACCACCTGCCGCCCAGTGACGGGCCCATGCCCAGCCGCAGCCGCTGGAACACCAGCGCACCCAGCGCGCCCAGGGCCACGCCCAGGGCCCCGTCTGGCGGCGTGCCCAGGTGGCGCACCGTTTCGCCAAAGCACCAGACGCAGCCGTCCTGCCCCCGGAACACCACCGCGCCGCGCGCACCGTCACCGCCCAGCGCGACCCACGGGGCCTCGCCGCTCCAGGCCGCCGGCAGCTCCGCGAGCAGTCCGCCGCCGGGCGTGCCCACCGCGTCCGGGTTCACCTCCGGCACCACGCGCGCCAATACCTCCGCCACCGGCTGGCCCACGTCGTGCGCGGACGCGAGGAAGCCCGGCGACCACGGCCCCATCGTCAGCGAGCCCACACCCGTCACCGGGGTGCCGCCGCCGGCCAGGTACGCCGTGGCGGTGAGGCCGGACGCGCCCAGCCCGTCCACGCGCGCGCCGCCCGACAGCAGGGCCTCCTGCCCGCGCCCGCCCACGTGCCGCAGGAGGATCTGCCGGGAGTAGCGGAGAATCTGATCCTCGCGCAGCGCCATGACGCCCTCGTTCAGCCTCCCGCCATGGCGGGGATGAGGGTGATCCGGTCCGCGTCCTTCACCGGCGTGTCCAGGGCCTTGAGCGCGCGCACGTCCTCGTCGTTGAGGAAGACGTTCACGTACCGGCGCACGGCGCCCTTGTCGTCGAAGAGGCGCGCGCCCATGCCGGGGTAGCGCGCCTCCAGGTCGCGCAGCACCTCGCCCACGGTGCCGCCGGTGGCCTGGACCTCGGACTGGTTGCGCGTCAGCGTCCTCATGGGTGTCGGAATGCGAATCGTGGCCATGGTTCATTTCCCCCGCTTGCGGATGATCAACCGGTGCGTGCCATCCCCGCGCGGATCCAGGGACACCACGTCATGGCCCTCATCCTTCGCGCTGCGGGGCACGTTCTTCAAGGGCTCGTCGCCCTTGAGCAGCACCTCCAGCAGCGTGTCCGGGGGCAGCGATTCCAGCTTCAGCTTGGTGCGCACGTAGGTCATCGGACACACCTCGCGGGTGATGTCCAACGTCGCCGTCACGTCGGGCATGCGGTGTCCTCCTGGGTCGAGGGGAACGGGGGCAGCGTCCGGATGTTGCACCCCGGGCAGTCGGGCGCGCGCGTCACCTTCACCGTGCGCCCCTCCAGCGTCTCGCCGTCGAGCACGTGCAGCGTGGCCTGACCCCGGGGCCCCGTCGCCGCGCCCGCCAGGAGCTCCAGCGCGAGCAGCGCCTGCACCGCGCCGATGAGCCCCGCCATCGCGCCCAGCACGCCCGCCTGCGCGCAGGTGGGCACCGCGTCCGGAGGCGGCACGTCCTCGTAGAGGCAGCGCAGGCACGGGCCGCCGGGGTCGATGCGCAGCGCCTGCCCGTGCATGCGCAGCACGCCGCCGTACACCAGCGGCACGCCGGTGAGCACCGCCACGTCCGACAGGAAGAACTTGGTGGCCACGCCGTCGGTGGCGTCCACCACCAGGTCGTGCTCGCGGAAGAGCGCCTCCGCGTTGCCCGCGTCCAGCCGCTCCGGCAGCGCCTCCACGCTCAAGCCGGGGAAGGCGCGCAGCAGGCCGGCCGCGGCGGACTCCGCCTTGAAGCGGCCCACGTCCTGGGTGCGGTGCCAGAGCTGCCGGGGCAGGTTCGTCACGTCCACGCGGTCTGGATCCACCAGCGTCAGGTGGCCCACCCCGCCCTGCGCCAGCGCGAGCGACGCCGGACAGCCCAGGCCGCCCGCTCCCACCACCAGCACCCGCGCTCGCTCGATGCGCGTGGCGTGGGGAATGCGCGCGTGATGGTCGGTATCCGGGGAACCGTGCATGGGGCTGGTGCTCCGCGAGGAACGAAACGAATATGGTGCGGCGACTTCACGTCCGGACCTCAGGACGTTCCCGAAGCCTTCTCAACCGCCGCCGTCACAAGCGGCCCTCACCTGCCAGGACATATGAAAAACCTGACCGGCGCGCTCGTGTTTTCCACCCTGCTGTCCCTGGCTGTCGGCTGCCACAAGAACACCGGGGAGAGCCCCGACGCGGCCACTCAGACCGGCACCGTCAAGGAGGAGCTCCAGTCGGACCGCGACGCCGCCCCCCCGGCCCCGACGGCCACCGCCGAGGCCGGAACGAAGGACGCGAGCGCCGTGACCTACGACTCGGGCGCCAGCGACCGCCTGGCCCTGGAGGCCTGCGTGGACGGCTGGCTCAAGTCCCACAACCTGGACAGGTACGGCAGCCAGAAGGGCACCATGTACGCGGGCGGCACGCCCCTGTTCGACGAGCGCACCGGCGAGACCACCGACCGCCTGGACTTCGTCCTCTCCCGCCAGCCCGAGGCGAAGAAGGCGTGCGTGGACGAAGGCGCCCCCAAGTAGCACGCGGCCTGGCTGCCCCCGCCAGGATGCCGACCTGGCGGCTTGCCGGGAATTCCGCTCCCCGGGAAGGTCCCGTAAGCTGCCGCTCGAATGGACAGCGACCTCCGACCCGGCGACGACCACCCGGCCCATGACCTGAAGGCCCGCGTCCGCGCCGTGCTGGAGCGCCGCAACCTCACGGACAACGTGTCCGCGGAGCAGGCGGCGGCCTCCTGGGAGCAGGACCGCTTCGTCGCCCGGGCCCGCGCGCTGTTCTACGCGCGGATGATGTTCCTCACGTTGGGCCTGCTCATCCTCGCGGTGCCCGCGTGGAGCGGCTACTTCGGCTTCAACGGGCCCATCTCCTTCCTGGGCTACTTCGCGATGCTCATCTACAGCGTCGCGAACCTGCTCGTCATCGACCACCCGAAGGCGGGCCGGTGGGTGACGTACCTGTCGCTCTGCATCGACCTGCTGATCACCGTGGTGCTCATCGCCCGGCCGCAGGTGGGCGGCGGTCTGCAAAGCCCGCTGCTGGCGACGCAGCTGCTCTTCACCACCCTGTTCGCCATCCTCTTCCCCAAGCCGCTGGCCATCCTGCCGCCGCTGTTGGCGCTGCCCATCACCACGCGGTTGGATCTGCTCCTCAACCGCTCCGTGACGGCGGTGGAGCTGCTCACGCTGCTCTGGTACCTGGGGCTCAACTTCATCATCGTCTACGTGCTCGTGTACCTGAACGAGCGCGAGGCCACCGCGCACCGCGAGGTGGTGTCACTGCAGGGCGACCTGAAGGAGCTGGCGGTGGTGGAGGAACGCAACCGGCTGGCGCGAGAGATCCACGACGGCCTGGGTGCGTCCCTATCGTCGATGATCATCCAGGCGGAGTACATCCTGAACCTCGCGCGCGAGGACGGGCTGCGCACGGAGATCCGCGAGATGAAGGCCACCGCGGAGGAGTCGATTGAAGAGCTGCGCCGCAACCTGCGGATGATGCGCGACGACTTCGAGCTGGCGCAGGGCCTGGAGGACTACGTCAAGACGTTCCGCGACCGCACCGGCCAGACCATCCACTTCGAGCGGACGGGCCTGACGCGCAAGCTGCCTCCGGACGCGCAGCTGGCGCTGTTCCGCATCCTCCAGGAGTGTCTGTCCAACGCCGCGAAGCACGCCGAGGCGAAGGAGGTCCAGGTGCGCCTGGACTTCAGCGCGGAGGGCGTGCACCTGGTGGTCCGCGACAACGGCAAGGGTTTCGACCCGGGCCGCACGCCGCGCGGCCACTACGGCCTGCTCAACATGCGTGAGCGGGCCATGAAGCTCGGGGGTTCCATCGTGGTGGACTCGGCGCCCGGCGCCGGGGCCCAGGTGGCCTTCTCCCTTCCCTGTCTTTCCGCCTGACACGCACCGGAGATCCGCCCCGTGGACCCGACTTCCAGCGCCGCCCCCCTCCCCATCCGCGTGTTCGTCGTGGAGGACCAGACCAAGATCCTGAAGAACCAGCTGCGCCTCTTCGAGGGCCACCCGGACATCGACATCGTGGGCACCGCGCTGTCGGGCGAGGCCGCGCTGGAGGAAGTCGAGCGCGCGAACCCGGACGTGCTGCTGCTGGACCTGGGACTGCCGCGCATGAGCGGCATCGACGTCACGCGTGAGGTGAAGGCGCGCTTCCCGAAGATGGAGATCCTGATCTTCACCATCTTCGACGAGGAGGACAAAGTCCTCGAAGCCGTGAAGGCGGGCGCGTCCGGCTACCTGCTCAAGGGCGCCACGGTGGACAAGATCGTCGAGGCCATCAAGGAGGTGCGCGCGGGCGGCACGGTCATCCAGCCGAACCTCGCGCGCCGGCTGTTGCGCCATTTCCGAGTAGAGCCGGACACCGCGCCCGTGCCCACCGAGCCGCTGCCCGTGACTCCGTCCGCGGCGGAGTCCTCTCCGGTGGATGCGTCCGCGCACGAGCCGCTGCTCAAGCCCTTGTCGGACCGCGAGCGGGAGATCCTCCAGCTCATCGCCAAGGGCGTGTCCAACAGCGAGGCGGCCCGGCTGCTGTCGCTGTCCAAGGCGACCATCCGCACGCACCTGGAGCACATCTACCGGAAGCTCGAAGTGACAAACCGTGTGGAGGCCGTCACCGAGGGCATCCGCAAGGGCCTCATCTCCGTGTAGTTCCGGGCCCTGGATGTCTGGGGCCCCTACTTTCTCGCTGCCGACGCGGTGCGTGGCCCCTACAGTGGGAAGTCTTCGTTCCCCACTGACTGGAGCCCCACCATGGACGTCCGCGCCGCCGTCGCCTTCGAGGCCGGCAAGCCCCTGAGCATCGAAACCGTGCACCTGGAAGGCCCCAAGGCGGGCGAGGTGCTGATCGAGCTCAAGGCCACCGGCCTGTGCCACACCGACGAGTTCACCCGCTCCGGCGCGGACCCCGAAGGCCTGTTCCCCGCCATCTTCGGCCATGAGGGCGCGGGCATCGTCGTGGGTGTGGGCGCGGGCGTCACCAGCGTGAAGAAGGGCGACCACGTCATCCCGCTCTACACGCCGGAGTGCCGCGGCTGTAAGTCGTGCCTGTCCCAGAAGACGAACCTGTGCACGGCCATCCGCGCCACGCAGGGCAAGGGCCTGATGCCGGATGGCACCAGCCGCTTCCGCCTGGGCAAGCAGGCCATCCACCACTACATGGGCTGCTCCACGTTCGCGAACTTCACGGTGCTGCCGGAGATCGCCGTGGCGAAGATCCGCGAGGACGCCCCCTTCGACAAGGTCTGCTACATCGGCTGCGGCGTCACCACGGGCGTGGGCGCCGTCGTCTACACCGCGAAGGTGGAGGCCGGCGCGAAGGTCGTCGTCTTCGGCCTGGGCGGCATCGGCCTGAACGTCGTGCAGGCCGCGCGCATGGTGGGCGCGGACATGATCGTCGGCGTGGACCTGAACCCCGCTCGCAAGGAGATCGCGGAGAAGTTCGGGATGACGCACTTCGTGAACCCGAAGGAAGTGGAAGGCGACCTCGTCCCGTACCTGGTGAACCTCACCGGCGGCGGCGCGGATTACAGCTTCGAGTGCATCGGCAACGTGAAGACGATGCGCCAGGCGCTGGAGTGCTGCCACCGCGGCTGGGGCGAGAGCATCATCATCGGCGTGGCGGGCGCGGGGCAGGAGATCAGCACCCGGCCGTTCCAGCTCGTCACCGGGCGCGTGTGGAAGGGCAGCGCGTTCGGCGGGGCCCGCGGCCGCACGGACGTGCCGAAGATCGTGGACTGGTACATGGACGGGAAGATCCAGGTGGACCCGCTCATCACGCACACGCTGAAGCTGGAGGAGATCAACCACGGCTTCGACCTGATGCACGAGGGCAAGTCCATCCGCAGCGTGGTGAAGTACGCATGAGCGCGGTGACTCCCACGCTCGTCAGCGAGCACGCGTGCTTCGGGGGGACGCAGTCCTTCTGGAAGCACCCGTCCGAGGCCTGCGGCGGCGAGATGCGCTTCAGCGTCTACACGCCGCCCCAGGCGAAGCACGGCAAGGTGCCAGTGCTGTATTACCTGGCGGGCCTCACCTGCACGGAGGAGACCTTCGCCACCAAGGGCGGCGCGCAGCGCGTGGCGGCCGAGCTGGGGCTGATGCTCGTGGCGCCGGACACCAGTCCTCGCGGCGCGGGCATCCCCGGCGAGGACGCGGACTGGGACTTCGGCACCGGCGCGGGCTTCTACCTGGACGCCACGCAGGAGCCGTGGCGGTCGCGCTACCGCATGGGCACGTACATCACGAAGGAGCTGCCCGGCATCATCGCCGCGCACTTCCCCGCGCGCATGGACCGCGAGGGCATCTTCGGACACTCGATGGGCGGGCACGGCGCGCTGGTGACGGCGCTCCGGAACCCGGGCCGGTACAAGTCCGTGTCCGCGTTCGCGCCCATCGGGGCGCCCATCCGCAGCCCCTGGGGCAAGAAGGCCTTTGGCGGCTACCTGGGGCCGGATGAGCAGACGTGGCGCGAGTACGACGCCACGGAGCTGCTGCGCTCCGGGAAGCGCGTGCCGGCGCTCCTGGTGGACCAGGGGACGAAGGACAAGTTCCTGCCGGATCAGCTCCACCCGCACTTCCTCAAGGAAGCCTGCGAGGCGGCGGGCCAGCCCCTCACCCTGCGCATGCAGGAGGGCTATGACCACGGCTACTACTTCGTCTCCACGTTCATGGAAGACCACCTGCGCCACCATGGCGCGGCGCTGAACGCGGGCTGAAAACCGCCCTCCCGCGCCCCGGGCTTGCACGGCCTGGGGCGCCCCTGTCCTTCAATCCCCTTCCCTCTCCGGCCCAAAACGTGGGAGGCGTAGGGGCATGAGTGCTTCCTTCAAGTCCCTGGGCCTGTCCCCCGAAACGCTGGGCGCGGTGAAGCGTGCCCGCTTCGGTACCCCCACGCCCATCCAGGCGCAGGCCATCCCACCCGCGCTGTCTGGCCGTGACGTCATCGGCTGCGCGGCCACCGGCACCGGCAAGACGGCCGCCTACCTGCTCCCCATGATCGAGCGCTTCGCGGGCGAGAAGGGCACGCGGGGCCTCATCCTCACCCCCACGCGCGAGCTGGCGCAGCAGGTGGAGGAGCAGGCCCGCTTCTTCGGTGAGCCCCTGGGCGTCATGCCCGTCCTCATCGTCGGCGGCGAGGACATGAACGCGCAGGTGGATGCGCTGAATTCACGTCCCACCCTCATCGTGGCCACACCGGGCCGGCTCGTGGACCTGCTGGGCGTGAAGGCCGTGAACCTGTCACGCATCCAGACCCTGGTGCTGGATGAGGCGGACCGGATGCTCGACATGGGCTTCCTGCCGCAGATCAACCAGATCCTCCACGCGCTGCCCCGCCAGCGCCAGACGCTGCTGTTCTCCGCCACCCTGGGCGCGGACGTGACGCGCTTCGGACAGCGCGCCCTGCACAAGCCCGTGCGCGTGGAGGTGACGCCCAGCGGCACGCCCGCGCCTCGCGCCGAACAGCACCTCTACATCGTGAAGCCGGAGGAGAAGTGGCCCCTGCTGCTCACGCTCCTCGCGCAGGATGAAGCCAGCGCGCTCGTGTTCGTGCGCACCCAGCAGCGCGCGGACAAGATGAAGGAATTGCTCGCCGCCGCGGGCCACAAGTCCGCCGCGCTGCACGCGGGCCGCACGCAGGCCCAGCGGCGTCAGGCATTGGAGGGCTTCCGCCGGGGGCAGTACCGCTGCCTCGTGGCCACCGACCTCGCCGCGCGCGGGTTGGACGTGGATGACATTGGCCACGTCATCAGCCTGGACGTGCCGCACGGGCCGGAGGACTACGTGCACCGCATCGGCCGCACCGCTCGCGCGGCGGCCAGTGGGCGGGCGTCACTCTTCGCGCTGGAGGTGGAGCGCCGCACGCTCCAGGACATCGAGCGCATCATCCGCCAGGAGCTTCCCCGCACGGAGGTTCCCCGGAGGGATCCCATCTTCAAGCGGGAGATGGAGGCCTGGGTGGCGAAGCAGCGCGACCCGGGGCCCCGCCAGGCCGACCACGGGACCTCCAAGCGGGCCGAGGGCGCGGCGCCCGGGCGGCATGCCCGGACGCACGGCAAGGGCCGGCCGAAGGGCCCCAGCGGTCAGTGATCGTGGTCGTCGTCGGGGCCGTGCGCGTGGCCGTGCTCGAGTTCCTCGGGCGTCGCGGCGCGCACTTCCTTGATGCTGACCTCGAAGTGCAGCTCCTTGCCGGCGAACGGGTGGTTGAAGTCCACCAGCACCGTGTCCTTGCGCACTTCCTTCACGAGGAAGTCGACCTCGTCGCCCTCCGGATCCGTGGCGCTCAGGATGCCGCCGGCCTTGATCTCCAGGTCCTCGGGGAACTCGGTCCGGGGGACCTCCTCGACGCCTTCCGGGTCATAGTCGCCGTAGCCTTCCGCCGCGGAGACGACCGTCTTCAGCGTCTCGCCCGCGGCCTTGCCCTCCAGCGCCTTCTCCAGGCCGGGGACGATCTCCTCGTAGCCGTGCAGGTAGACGAGCGGCTCGCCTGCCTCGCTCTCGTCCACGACCTTCCCGTCACCGAGGTGCAGCTTGTAGTCAATGGCGACAACACTGTCCTTGCCGATTTTCATGGGGCCCTCATAGCGCATTCAGTCATGCCGCGGTGGAAGGATGATGATCACCGTTACCGCGTGCACACGGACGTCCTACCAACGCATGCGCAGTTCGAAGCGGCCGTGTCCGTCGTCGGACTCCAGCACCGCGCTGGGGTTCGCCGCTCCGGCCTGGCGCAATGCCTCTTCACAACACCCCGCCGCGGCCTCCGCCGAGAAGGGATACCCCTGGAACGTCACCCGCCAGTCCTTCGGGGCCAGTTCCTGCGAGGTGATCTCCACCGGCTCCATCACCGAACGGAAGCTCAGCGCCACCCGCTTCATCGCGCGCTCCGGGCCCGCGACCTTCAGGGCCACGTTCACCACCTTGCCCACGAGCGTCTCGAAGTAGCCACGCACCAGGTCCCGGCCCATCTGCCGCAGCGCTTCCTGCGGCGGCCGGCCCGCGTAGGCCGCTTGCAGCACCAGGTTCTGGCAGCGCTGGAACACCGACGCCGGATAGCTGGCCCGGGGCCGGTCCGGGTCATAGCCCGCCGCCGCCATGCGCTCGCGCAACGACGCGTCCAACCGCACGCAACGCATGAGCGATTCGAACAGCGTGGACTGGATGACGACCTCGGCCGGGGACATGGGCGCTCGAATTGGGGAAACGCGTTGAAACCGGTAAGGCGCGGGACACTACCCTTTCGGTTCCTGGAAGCGAGCCTCCTGGTCATGTCACGTCCAGGGCTTGTCGTTTCAAGCCCTTGGAGCGTCCGTGGAGGCAATCGTCCGCCCTTGGAAACGATTTCCGAGCAGGGCCGTCCGTGAGCCAGACGATGGAAGGCGTCACGGACGAAGCGCTCATGGACCAGTTCTGTCAGGGAGAACAGCCGGCGTTCGAGGCGCTGTTCGCCCGGCATGCCGGGCGTGTGCACGGCTTCCTCGCCCGCATGGTGAGGGACGGGCCGTTGGCGGAGGACCTCATGCAGACGACCTTCCTCTCTGTCATCCGGGCCCGGGGCCGCTACGAGCGGGGCACGCGCTTCACCCCCTGGCTGCTCACCATCGCGGCGAACGCGGCCCGGGACGCGCTGCGGCACCAGCAGCATGTGGACGCGCACGCGCACGCGCCGCCGGATGGGCCCACGTCCGTCCCGGCCCCGGATGGGGACCCGGCCATGCGCCGGCGCATCGAGGACGCCCTCCAGCAATTGCCTGTCGAGCAGCGCGAAGCCGTGGTGCTGAGCAAGTTGGAGGGCTGGTCCTTCGAGGAGATCGCCGAGATGCGAGGCATCCGCGCGGGCGCGGCGCGGCTGCGGGCGCACCGGGGTTACGAGAGGCTGCGCGAATTGCTGGGCGGGCTGGAGGAGGTGTCATGAGTCCTCCCTCCGACCCCTGGCGGTCCGCCCCGCCCCGCCTGGACCCGAGGGCGATGGAGCGCGCACTGGCGGCCTCGCGCGCGGAGCTGGCCCTGAAGCGGCCGGTGCGGCCCTGGCGTTCGCAGGCGGTGGGCGTGTTCGCGGCGTCCGCGGGCCTGGCGCTCGCGGTCCTGGGGGTGTTCCTGGCGCTGGGGCGCACCACGGGCGCGATGCTGACGGGCCGCGCGCCCATGCTGGCGATGCTGCTGTCCACGGGCGCGGTGTGTTCCTGGGGGGCGCTGTCCCCGCGTGGACGCCCGTTGCGTTGGGTGGGCGTGGGCATGGCGCTGCTGAGCTCCGCGCTGCTGGTGCTGACGCGGGTGGCCCCGCGGGGCCCCTCCTCCCTTCCGGAGTGGGTGTGCACGGTGAGCCATGTGGCGCTGGCGCTGGTGCCCCTGGTGGTGGCGCTGGTGGCGTTGCGGTCAGCGGCGTTCGACCCGCTGCGCGCGGCGGTGGCGGGGCTGTCGGTGGGGACGGTGGGCGCGTTCGTGGGCGAGCTGGCGTGTGAGCAGGGCCCCGGACACGTGGCCACCTATCACCTGGGGGCATGGGCGTTGTTGACGCTCACGACCTGGGCGCTGTCGAAACGACTCAAACCCCGGACCTACGCACCATGAAGCACGATCCTTCGCTCATCTTGACGCAAGACGTGGACGGCGCGCCGGTGCGCATGGGCGCGGCGGTGATGATCGTCCGCACCGAACCGGACGACGCCGTGTCCGAGCGCTTCCTGGGCCGCGTGGGTGTCGTCGTGGCGCTGGTGTTCGACGACCCCGACACGCAGTACCCGGCCGACCCGCTCATCCAGGTGCGCGTGGCCGGCGTGGGCGAGGACCTGTTCTTCACCCGGGAGATCGTCGAGGTGCCCCAGGGTCACTTCGTCGCGTTCGGGTCGTCCAGCTCCGGGTAGTGGCGGAAGATGCCCTGCGGGTTGAAGGGCTGCGCGCGCGGGGACTGCTTGTACGCGGCGATGCGGGGACGTTCCTTGATGCGCTGGTGCAAGGCCATCACGCCGGGCACCTCCGGGGAGACGCGGCGCATGGCATTGGGAAAGGCATACAGCAGGCCGTCCACCAGCTGGTACAGCGCCAGCTCCGGGTAGGTGAAGCCGCTGCCCAGGAGGTACTTCCCGCCGCCTTGGGTGTTTGCCTTCAGCACGCGCTCGAAGTAGCCCAGGAACTTCGGGATGCGCTGGGTGCGGAAGTCCTCGGCGCGCTGCTTCGCGGCGTCCTTCTGCTCGTCGTAGTACTTCATCACGGCGATGGGATGGTGCGTGTCATGCGCCTCCGCCACCACGTCCGCGACGGTGAGCTGGAATTGGCGCGCGTGCAGCCGTGACGCTTCGTCCGAGGGGACCAGGCCGAAGCGCTCGCCCAGGTAGGAGCAGATGTTGGCCGCCTGGGAGAAGACGAGGTCGCCCACCTTGAGCACGGGCGGCGCGTACGCGGGCACGGGGCCCTTGCCGATCATGTCCGAGACGGCCTTCCCGCCGGATTGCAGGCCCACGTCCACCCAGTCCGCGCCTGCTTCTTCCAGCACCAGCCGCACGAACTCGCCCCGGCCGGGAATGCCGGGCCAGTAGTACAGCTCGAACTTCGCGTCGCTCATCGCCGTCACCTCGCGTGATGGAAACCGGCGTGCATCCTGTGCTTCCGGGATGCGCATTCCGGAAACCCATCTGTGGGGAGGATTCACTCCCCCACAGTCCGGAACTGCTGGCGCTCAGCTCGCAGAGGGCTTTCGCGCCCAGGCGCCAAAGACCATCTCGCCCATGTAGGTCGTGTTCGCCTTCGTCCGCTCCTCGAGGAGGCGCGCGTCGATGGTGTCGATGCCCATCTCTTCCTCCGTGGCGACACCGTGCCGCACGATGCGCGGGAGCATGGCGCGCAGGATGGGGGCCATCGCGTGGTGCACCTTGGGCGTCTGCAAGATGGCTTCGGCGCGGACGTGCTCCACCGAGAGGCCGGCCTGCTCCATCGCGGGTGCCAGGTGGAAGCCCATGTGGAGGTCCGCGCCCTCGCGCTCCACGGTGCGCCAGGTCCACTCGCTCACGCGGCGGTGAAGCGGCAGCGGAGGCAGGCTCACCGGGCCGATGGACGCGTCGTTCTCCTGGAAGACCACGAGCCCGCCGGGCTTCACGGCCCGGACGAGCCCCCGCAGGGCCGCCACCGCGTCGGGCTGGTACATGAGCACACGCCGTCCGGTGACGGCGTCGAACAGGCCCTGCTCGGGCGGCACCTCGGCCAGATCCGCTTCGATGAAGGTGACATTCGACAGGCCCTGCTCCTGGGCCTTCGCCCGGGCCATGGACAGCAGCTGGGGGTCGCGATCCACGCCCACCACGTGCCCTGTCCTGCCCACCCTCTTCGCGACGAGGAACGTGAGGGCTCCGAAAGCGCAGCCGACATCCAGCACGCGCATGCCCTCACGGATTCCCGCGTCGTCCAGCAAGCGCTCCATCATCGCATCCCGCGAGTCCGCCATTGCCTTCCTCCTGGCTTCACACGGTAGGAAGGCGCCGCCCCGGAATGGAGGGCGGCGCTTTGGGAAAGATCGGCGGATCTTCCGGTGCGGGCGGGGTGCTAGTGCGTCCCGCTGGTGAACTTAAGCCCCATGATGGCGATGATCAGCAGAGCCAGGAAGAACAGGCGGGAGGGCGTGGCGGGCTCATGGAAGAGCACCATGCCCGCGATCGCCGCGCCGAACGCGCCAATGCCCACCCAGACCGCGTAGGCCGTACCGATGGGCAGCTGCTTCACCGCGACCGCCAGCAGCCCCATGCTCGCGACGATGGCCGTCGCGGTGAGCACGCTGGGGAGCGGCCGGGTGAAGCCCTGCGTGTACTTGAGCCCGATGGTCCAGCAGACTTCCAGCAGCCCGGCGAAGATGAGGAGGATCCACGACGACGTCATGACGCACGACTCCCGTTCAGGCGTCGTCTTGTCGTGACCGGGTACGGCGCACCTCGTCCGGGCTCGGAGACCCCACCCCGGGGCTTCCGCACGCGACGCGGAAGCTAACCGGGATGGGCGCCTTCCGCCACCCTGCTAGAGGCTGTAGCCCAGCATCCACGTATAGACGTCGTGCCCCGCCGAGCCGTCATACGTCCGGCCCCAGGAGTCGTGCCCCACGCCGGTGTAGAGCGTGAGCAGCGCCGCCGGGTTCGCTTTGGGAGAGCAGGTGGTGTTCATCGCGTTCACCGCGTTGATGGAGCCGTACGGCGACACCGTCCCGTCCGCCGTGCCGTGGAACGCCCAGACAGGCAGGCCCGACGCCGCCGCCGGGCAGAGGTTCACGCCGTTGCCATTGCCCGCGATGGGCACCACCGCCGCCAGCTTGTCGTAATGGACCGCCGCGTAGGCCCACGTCTGGATGGCTCCCGCCGAAATGCCCGTCAGGTAGATGCGCTTCGGATCCACCCGGTAGTGCACCTTCGCGAACTCGATGATGGCGTCGATCTCCGCCACCTGGATGAACGCGTTGAAGCGCTGGGGCGACACGAGGATGAATGGAAAGTCGCGCCCGTCACGGGCCAGCCTCGGCGGCGCCCGGCGGTTCATGATCTTCTCCAGGTTCGTGGCGTTCCCGTTGCCCGCCTCCCCCACCCCATGCAGGAAGACCACGAGCGGGAACTCTTCCGTGGGCGCGTCGTCGTACCCCAACGGCAGGTACTCCCAGTACCCGTAGTTCATCCCCGGCACCGTGCCGTATGGACGGGCCACGACCTCCCCCTGTGCCGCCAGTGCCGCCTGCGCGGAGAACAGCACCCAGCCCAAGCACAACATCAACAGCCGACGAATCGCCGTCATGGAGCCTCCTGGAAGGAAGGCACCAGTCTAACAAGGCAAACGAGTCATCAACCCGCTAAACTAGAAAAACTAGAAATAACAACTAATCCGTAAATTTTCAGTAGTCGCTCAGGCTTCCTCGTCCGGCAGCAACGTGAGGAGGAGTTCATCGTCGGGACCGAGGGGGCGCCAGCCCGGCGGGGGTGGATTGGCGCGAAGGGCGGCCCTCGCCCGATCGATTCGTTCCTGGTGGGTGTCAGGCGTGTCGGTGGACCAGAAGGCAATCGCCTTGGCGACCAGGAAGCGGTTGCTCCTGTCCATCTTGGCGGGCCACCCATCCGGGAGGCTTTCGGCAAGATGGCGCACCAGCACATCGCGCACGAATCGCGTGACCTGTTTGCGCTGCTCCGCCTCGGCGAGCAATCCACGAAGGACTTGCACCCCCGCGACATCGTCCTTCCCAAGTTCCTCCGCCAGCTCCACGAAGGGCATTGAGGGGTGCGCTTCAGCGAATGCCGTGAGCGATTTGAAACCGCGCGCCTCGAGCCGCTCATGGATGCGGACCTTCCAGTTGCCGTTCCAGGAACGTCCGTCGGTCATCGCCTGCTCCCTCGGACAAAGTTCATGGGGATGTCGTAGTACTTCATGCGGTCCGCCACGATTGCCAGCACCTCGTTCCGCGTCAACAACCGACGCACTCGGGCTTCGCCTCGCTCCATTGCCTTCATGATCATCTGATTCCATTCGCCCGGCCACGTGCGCTCCAGCCGCCAGTCGCCTCCACCGTGAATGGCCTCGTGCTGCGAACGCTCCAGACGGACGCAGAACTGGTCGATGTCCATCGCTCCTTTGAAGCCGCGCCTCTCGAACCACTCCCGGTGCTCACGCGGCATCACGTGGTGCCTCGGCCCATCCGCCATTCCGGCCCCTGCCCTGCCGGTTTCGTGCATGCCACGCACCTCCGGCCCTTCTCCAAGGGCTTCACGTACGCCCTTCGGCAGGTCCTGGTGCCCTTGCGCCATCAACACCTGGCCCGCCTGGATGCGGACCGCCGCGCTGCCCAGGGCGGCTTCGATGCGCCGGCCCGCCATCTGGAGGAGGCCTCGCGCCAGGTCCGCGTCCGCTGCCGCATCCGACGCGTCCACGAACATCGTGGCGTCCTTGAGCAGCCCACGGAGCCGGGCCACCTGTCCGGAGCCATGCTCGAGATAGCGCGTGAAGACACCCCCGTGTCCTCCGATGCCCGCCTCCCGGTCCTCAAGTCTGGCGAGTCCTCGGGCAATGCCGTCCACCGAGTTCTTCACTTCGCCGATGGCATCCCGGACGGCCCGCTGCTCCAGATGCGGCGCCGCGGCCCTTGCCACCGGACGCGCCTGCCACCTGAAGCCCGCGCCTGCCCGTGAGGACTGGTGCAGCTCACGCCGCGTCCCCTGCACGGGTGGCACGGAGGCACACCCCAGGACCAGCAGCACGACACCCAGCATCCAGCGGTGGTTCATCTGACTGCGGATTATACGTGACTAGCCCACCTAAAACGCATAGTCCGTAACTCAGGAAAGGACCTTCCCATGCAAGCGAAGCATCTCGCCGTGGCCGCCGGCGTGTCGTTGTTCTCCTTCGGGCTTGTCTCGGAGGCCGCGGAGATCTTCCGCAACACCGGAACACTCACCGGTTGGAACTCGCTCAACCTGGAGCACAACGGTTCGTTGCAGCAGGTGACCAACGTCACCTACGAGGGCCCCACCGCCATCAAGGCCACGCAGGTCTACGACCCGAACTACACCGAGCGCTACCACTCGGAAGTCGTGAAGCACAACGTGTACCGGCGGGGCGACACGGGCTTCTACGGCTTCATGTTCCGGCTCCAGCAGGACTGGCAGTTCCAGCCGCAGAGCTACAACATCGCCCAGTTCATCGCGAACTTCTCCGACACGGGCTGCGATGGCCACATGCCCACCACCATGGTGTGGCTGTCCGGCAACCAGCTCACGACCCGCGTGAAGCAGGGCACCGTCTGCGCCCAGAAGACCGTCACCTTCCGCAACCTGGCCACCGTCTCCGCGGGCGAATGGCACAAGGTCGTCATGCACGTGAAGTGGGCCAGCGACAACACCGGCTTCATCAAGCTGTGGTTCGACGGCGTGAAGGTCCTGGAACAGCACGACCTGGCCACCACCGTGGCGGATGACCGCTACCTCCAGTTCCGCGTCGGCCTCTACGCCAACGGCTGGTACGACAGCGGCTACATGCAGGGCAGCCAGCCCACCCGCAGCATCTGGATTGACGAAATCGCGGCCGGCACGACGTTCGCCGACGCCGACCCTGCGCAGTGGTAGTCCCGGCAGGCGCGGCGAGGTCCTCCCCCCGCCGCGCCGCCAACCTCACGGCAGCTGTGACTGGAACGCGCCCCAGCGCGTGTGCACCCACTGCCGGATGTATTCGACCTCTTCCGCGTGCGTCTTGAAGTCCTGGCGCAGGTGCCAGTCCGGGAAGTTGTGGTTGCCCCCCTCGCTCCCCGCCTCCGGCTTCGCGAAGTTCCGGTACTGCTCCGCCCACCGCGCCTCGTCGCGCTGCGCGTTGGGCCCCAGTTCCTTCACGTAGCCGTCGATCATCGCCTGCACCGTGGCCTCGCTCACCTCGTTCTTCAGGGCCTGGCGGTAGCGCTCGCGCAGGGGGCCCGCGATGGCCGGCTCCGCCAGCATCCGCTTGAAGAGCAGGTTGTCCGACGAATAGGTGGGCCGCGCCGTGGCGCTGGTGCGCGTGGTGTCGTAGTTCTGCCCGAAGCTCGCGTCCAGGTCCCACGGGATGTAGCGCCAGGGGCCGCCCGTCTTCGGATCAAACGCGTGATAGGCATTCTTCGCCTGCGAGTCATTGCCCTGGATGAGCGTATTGAAGATCCACCAGTCCTCGTAGTCGCGCGCCTTCAGCTTCGTGCCGAACTCCTGGCGGAAGCTGTCGTTGCTGGAGTCCGCCACCCACGCGACGAAGTCGTGCAGCGTGCTGTAGTTGCCCGGCGGCGTGCCCTCGTCCTTCACGAAGCCGACGTGGAGGTTCTCCTTCGTCTGCCCGTTGCGCGTCAGGCGGGAGAAGTTGGCGTCCGCGGTGTCGGCCTTGTAGAGGTCGGAGTCGTCGTCGATGCCGTTCCACTCCATCAGCCGCTTGTCCACGTGGTCCGCCGCCGTGTAGAGCCCGCGGAACTTGTTGTTCGCGTACACCACCACGCTGAAGGTGCGGATGCGCACGGCGTCCGGGGACAGCTTGTTCCACAGGTCGAACGCCAGGCGCGAGCGCAGGTACGAATTGTCATTGAACGTGGTGATGAGCACCACGCGCTTGCGGTCCTTGAAGCCGTCGCCGAAGACGGGTTCGGAGAACAGGTCGTCCTCCGCGAACTTCAACGTCAGGCTGCGCTTGGGGAACACGCTGGAGGTGGCCCCGCGGTACTTCGCCTCGAGGGTGAAGCGGTGGCCCCGGTACACCACCTCCGCGGGCCGGTAGAAGCCAGACGTCAGGCCCACGTCCGGATCGAAGAACAGGTGCACCACCGGCAGCCCGTACTCCTCCGAGTAGGCCACCGGATCGACGATGTCGACCTTGCCCGGCGCGTTGTCGTTGTTGGCCACGCCCACCTTGAGCGTGCCCGTCTCGCCGGTGGTGCGCTCCTCCAGCGTGAGCATCCACACCGCGCCCTGGTTGAGCGCGGGCTTCCAGCTCAGCGTGGCGGTGGACTCGTCGAACGTCGCGCCCTGGGGCAGGTTCTTCACCCCGAAGCGCAGCCCGGCCGCCGTGTACCCCGTCGCGCACGTCACCCTGGCGGTGAAGGCCTCGCCCTCCAGCACCCAGCGCGCGTCGCCCGCCGTGGGCGCGCACGTCAGCGGCACCGTGCCCGCGTCCGTGCCTGCGTCGGCCGGTGAGCCCGTGCCCCCGTCGGCCGGTGAGCCCGTGCCCCCGTCCACCGGGCCCGCATCGGGCCACGAACCCGTTCCCGCGTCATCGGAGGCCGTGCCGGAAGGAGTGCCGGTCGTGGGGGCCTGGGTGTCATCCCCGCCGCCGCACGCCACCAGGGCGAGGCACGCCAGCCCCGCCAGTCCCCGCTTCCACCATCGCCTTGCTCGCACCGTGAACCGTCCCCCTTGGGCCGCGGCCTGCATCAGGCCGTGGAGGCAAGGGGTAGGCATCCCGCCTGGGTCCAGAAACCCGCGCTCCCGGGGCGATGTCGCGCGCCGGACAGGCCGGGGGGTCAGTACGTCGCGATCACGCCGGCGTGCAGGCTGGAGTACGTCTCCTCGGTCGCTCCCCCGTTCTCCCAACCGGTGAGCGTGCCGGCCCCGGAGAAGCGGTCCGTGAAGTGCGCCAGGCGCCAGGCCACGTCGTAGCCGAACGGTCCCCAGATGTCCCCGGTCACGCCCAGCTCCGCGCTCCACCCGAAGCTGGACACGGACGTGCCGAAGTTGCGGACCTCCAGCGCCCGCCGGCCCCCGTCCGCGTCCGGCGAGCGACCCGGCTTGGGCGACAGAAAGAGCCCGCCCGACGCGTCCAACCGCACCGAGCTGAACAGCGGCACGGACAGGTCCAACGCCACGGACGGGAACACGCGGTGCGTGCCGGACAGCGGGTTGTCCGTGGAGGCCTCCACGTCGAACGACCGCGTCTGGATGCCGGCGCGCGCGCCCACGTAGCCCTGCTGCGGCCGCGTCGTGCCGAAGCGGAAGTAGAAGCGATACAGCGCCTGCGCGGTGAAGGCCGTGTCGGTGGCGGACACCTCGCGCACCGGCGTCTGGCCGCCGTCCCCGGTGAGCGTCACGTCGGAGCTGGAGAAGCCCCGCTGCGCCGCCACCAGGAGCCCCAGCCCGCGCAGCACCGAGGACTCCGTGCGCGCCAGGGGCAGCAGCTCCGCCTCCAGCGCCAGACCCAGGTACGGCTTGGACGAGGAGAAGTCCGACGTGTCCCCCAGCTGGTCCTCCTCCGGCAGCCGGTCGTACGCGCCACAGCTGTCCACGCCGGGCCGCGCGCAGTAGCGCCGCCACGTCGCGGTGAAGGACAGATTGATCCGCACCCAGGTGGGCGCGCCCACCTCCGGCTCCGCCTTCGACGGCGTCTTGCCGGACGGCCCGGCCCCCAGCCGCAGCGACAGCCACGCGGGGGACTCCCGGGTGCCGTGGAAGGCCGGCGGCGTCAGGGCGTCAGAGGCCGCCGCGGCCGGAGCCGCCAGGGCTCCGGCGAGGGCCAGGGTCCGCAACAGGCCCGAGGGGACCCTCGCGCTTCGGGTGGTCGTCATGCTCCGGGCAGGTTCACCCAGCGCCGATGCGAAGTCCAGGCTCCGGGCTCAGGCGTTCATCACGTGACCCACGCTTGCCGTGGAGGGCACTGGCGCGGGCTGCGAAGAGAGCGAAGGCGAGGAATCCTCGGACACCACGGGAGCAGGCTGCGATTCCTGCGTACGCCCGAGGAAGTCACGCCGGTAGATGCGCACCATGGCCATGAAGATGGACGCGATGAGCGGCCCCACCAGCAGGCCCATCATCCCGAACACCGCCAGCCCGCCGAACATGGACAGGAAGACGAGCAGCGGGTGCAGCGCCATGCGCGAGCCGCACAGCCGCGGGCGGATGACGTTGTCGATGCTGCCCACCAGGAACGTGCCCCACGCGAGGAGGAAGACGCCCTCGCTCACCCGGTTCGCCGCGATGAGGATGACGCCAATGGGCCCCCACACGAGCGCGGTGCCGCCCACCGGCACCAGCGCCACCAGCACCATGGCCGCGCCCCACACCCCGGCGTGCGGCACGCCCGCGAGGAGCAGGCCCACGAAGCCCACCGCCCCCTGCACCAGCGCGGTGACGGTGTTGCCGTAGATGATGGCGTACGCGACGTCCGTGAACTCGTGGGAGAAGGCGTCGAAGTAGCGGCGCTCCAGCGGAAGCAGCCGGGCCACCTCGTTCACCAGCCGGCGGCCGTCCAGGAAGAAGTAGTACATGGCCACCGTCATCAGGAACATGTTGACGAGCAGCTCCGTGCCGGCGCCGACGAGGTCCGCGAGCAGCCCCGCGCCGCCCGACACCGCCGTCATCAGCAGGCGCTCCGTCTCCGAGCTCTCCGGATCGAAGTGCACGTAGCGGGAGAGGCCCCGGGGCAGGCTGTTGAGGAAGTGGTGGCGCAGGTCCACCTGATCCAACAGGTCCTGCGCCTGGCCCACGAACTGGAGGACCTCACGGGCCACCATCCAGCCCACCAGTGCCAGCGGGGCCAGGATGAGCAGGAACACCGCGAGGGTGGACAGCCCCGCCGCCAGGGACTTGCGGCCCTGGAGCCGCCGGTCCAAGGAGTCCTGGATGGGCATGAACAGGACGACCAGGAAGCCGCCCAGCAGCACCGGCATCAGGAACGGCAACAAGATGCGTGAAAAGAGAATCAGCGCGAGGGCGAAGAGCCCCGCGAAGATGAAGTTCGACCACCGCTCTCTTATACACATCTGACGCTGCCGCCGACTTAATAGGTG
>NZ_RAWK01000063.1 GCF_003612165.1 Corallococcus aberystwythensis
GGGCTGGGCACGCTGGGGCTGGTGCTGGGCGGGGTGGTTTCCGCCGCGCAGTGGGGACCTTCCGGCTGGCTGTGGTGGATGGCGGACCTGCTGGGCATGCTGCTGGTGACGCCGGTGCTGCTGCTGCGCAGGCCCCGGCGCATGGAGCGCTCGTGGGAGGCGCTGCTGCTCACGGCGCTGACGACGGCGGTGTGCGTGGGCATCTTCGCCTTCCCCCGGCCGGGCTCCGGCGCGGCGCACGCGCTGACGTTCCTGCTCTTCCCGCTGATGGCCTGGGCGGCCCTGGGCTTCGGGCTGCGGGGGGCGGCGCTGTCCTCGCTCTCCATCGCGCTGGCGGCCATCGCCGGCACGGCGCGCGAGCTGGGCCCGTTCTTCATGGTGGACCTGCCGTACCGGGGCCTGGTGGTGCTGCAGCTCTTCATCGGCATCACCACGCTGACGGGCCTGCTGCTCGCGGCGGCGCGCGCGGAGCGCCGCCAGGCGGTGGAGCTCTTGGAGCTGCTGGCCACCACCGTGCGCGCGGTGCACGAAGGCGTGCTCATCTGCGAGGTGCGCGAATCCGGCGGGCTCCACACCGTCTTCGCCAACGAGGCCCTCTGCGCGCTGGTGGGCCGGCGCCGCGAGGAGCTGGTCGGCGCGGCGCCCGGGGACCTGCTGGCGTCCGGCGACGGCGGGGACCGGCAGCGGCTGGCGGAGGCGCTGCGCGAGGAGCGCTCGCTGCGCGCGGAGGTGGCGCTGACGCGGCCGGACGGCACGCGGGTGTGGAGCGAGATGCAGCTGTCCCCGGTGCGCGCCAACGGCGAGGCCGTGACGCACTTCGTGGCCACCCACCGCGACGTCACCGCGACGAAGGAGCTGCAGGCGCGGCTGGTGGCCGCGGAGCGCGTGGCGGCGGTGGGCACGCTGGCCGCGGGCGTGGGCCATGAAATCAACAACCCGCTGGCCTACCTGGCGCTGAACCTGGAGGCCGCCCGGCGCAGGCTGGCGGCGGAAGGGGCGGCGGCTCCGGAGGGCGTGCGCGACGCGCTCTCCAGCATCCGCGGGGCCCAGGAGGGCGCGGAGCGCATCCGCCTCATCGTGAGGGACCTGCAGGTGTTCAGCCGCGAGGGCGCGCCGGAGCGCGGGCTGGTGGACCTGAACGCGCTGGTGCCGCCCGCGGTGCGCGTGGTGCTGCACGCCCTGCGCGCGCGCGCGCGGCTGGTGGAGGACTTCGGGCCGGTGCCGCGCGTGCTGGGCAGCGAGGCGCGGCTGGGGCAGGTGCTGCTCAACCTGCTGGTGAACGCCATGCAGGCCATCCCGGAAGGGGACCCCGGCCGCCACGAGGTGCGCGTGCGCACCGGCACGGACGCGTCCGGCCAGGCGCGCGTGGAGGTGGAGGACACCGGCGGCGGCATCCCGCCGGACGTGCTGCCGCGCATCTTCGACCCCTTCTTCACCACGAAGGGCAGTGCCGAGGGCACCGGCCTGGGGCTCGCCATCTGTCAGCAGATCGTCCGCACGCACGGGGGCGAACTGCGCGTGCACAGCGTGCCGGGGAAGGGCGCCACCTTCACGCTGCTGCTGCCGCCCGCGCCCGTGCAGGGCGCGGTGCGCCCGCCGTCCCCGCCGGCCGTGGAGCCTTCAATGCCGGAGACGGAGGCCGCTTCCGGGCGGCGGGGGCGGGTGCTCATCGTGGACGACGAGCCCCGGCTGGCGCAGTCCATGCGCCTGCTGCTGGAGCCTGGCCACGAGGTCGTCACCACCACGCGCGGCGAGGACGCGCTGGCGAAGGTGGCCGCGGGCGAGTCCTTCGACGTGGTGCTGTGCGACTTGCAGATGCCGGGCATGGACGGCATCGCGGTGTACCGGCGGCTCCAGCGGGAGGCGCCCGCGCTGGCGTCGCGCGTGGTGTTCATCTCCGGCGGTGCGTCGTCGCCGGAGGCGCGCGCCTTCGTGGAGACCGTGGCCCAACGGGTGCTGGAGAAGCCGGTGCGCCCGGACGTGCTGCTGGCCACGGTGGAAGCGGTGCTGGAGGGCAGCCCCCCGGAGGAGGTCGCGGCGCGCGGCGCGGTGGGCGGCACGCGCCGCGGCCATTAGGCGCGCGTCAGACGCGCAGCCACTTGCGGGCGGTGGGGCCGAAGAAGCGCACCACGCTGCCCACCAGGAAGAAGCGCACCGAGCGGCCGATGACGGACGCCAGGAGGAACTGCTCCAGCGGCACCGACACCAGGCCGCTGCCAATGGCGACGATCTTGAACGGCGTGGGCAGGATGGAGCACAGGAGCGCCAGCACCCAGAAGTTGCGCCCCAGGAGTTCGCCCACCGTGCCGGACACGCCAAAGCGGTCCACGCGCACGTCCAGGTCGATGTGCAGCAGCTGCGTGATGCCCTCGCCCACGAACGCCCCCAGCCCGTAGCCGATGAGGCCGCCCACGAGGCTCGCCAGGGTGCCCAGCAGGCAGTAGCGCACCCACTTCTTCGGCTGGGCGAGCACCATGGGCACCAGCACGGCGAAGGGCGGGATGGGGAAGACGGAGCCATCCACCACCGACACCGCCATCATCGTGGCGAGCGCGTGCGGGGTGGACGCGGCAGCCTCCACGCGCAGGTACATCCGGCGGTACCAGGACAGCTTCGGGGTGTCGGCGGCCGGGGAGGCCGGGGCGGGAGAGACGGGCTCGGTAGGAGACATGCGGGGGCGCACCCTAGCGGAACCCGGGGCCCTTGCCACCGGGACGCCGGGCCCGGATGCCTGCCTGATTGGAATGCGCCCCCTGCCCCAGGGTCTTACACACGGAAGAAGGGTGACCATGACCGCACAAGAAACCGTGGAACGCGCCGCCATCTCACTGAAGGTGTTTCCGCTGCCGTCGGCGGTCCTGTTTCCGCACACCGTGATTCCCCTGCACATCTTCGAGCCGCGCTACCGGGCGCTGGTGAAGGACGCGCTCGCCACGGACCGGGTGCTGGCGCTGGGCCAGCTGGAGCCGGGCTGGGAGGGGAACTACGAGGGCCGTCCTCCGTTGCAGCCCCTGATGTGCGCGGGCGTCATCGTCTGGGACGAACAGGTGGAGGACGGGCGCTACAACATCCTCCTGCAGGGCGTCAGCCGGGTGCGGGTGGTGGAGGAGCTGACGCCGGGCACGCTCTACCGCCAGGTGCGCGCCCAGGTGCTGCCGGATGCACCCTACACGGGGCCGGAGGAGGAGCAGCTGCGCCAGGCCGTCTTCGAGCTGGCGGGCCGGGTGCCCCCCTCGTTCGCGGAGAGCCTGATGCCGGTGGCCGCGCGCGCGGGTGGGGGCATGCTGGCGGACGTGGTGGCGTCCTCGCTGGTGCCGGAGCCCGGCCGGCGGCAGGAGCTGCTGGCGGAGCTGGACGTCCGGCGCCGCCTGGCGCAGGTGCTGGAGGACGTGAGCGACCTCCTGGGCCAGCTGCAGCCGGTGCGCCCCAGCGGACCGCTGAACTAGCCCGCCATCTCCCGGGGCCTTCCGCGGAACTGAACGCCCCGGGCCCGCGGGCCGCATCATCCGCTTGCCCTGACCGCCCCAGGCGCGCATTGCTCGGGGCATCACGCCTTCCCAGGGAGAGCGACGCACCATGCGGCTCGTGAAGATTGGCATCGCCAGCGTCAACACCACCGTGGGCGCCTTCCAGGCGAACACCGACCGGGTGCTGGACCTGGCGAGGAAGATGGCGGCGGACGACGTCACACTGGGCGTCTTCCCCGAACAAGTGATTGCCGGCTACCCCGCGGAGGACCTGGTCCAGTGGCAGGGCTTCATCGACCACCAGTGGCCCCAGCTGGAGCGCTTCGCGAAGGAGACCGCGTCGCTGCCCCTGGTGAGCATCCTGGGCGTGGGCGTGGCCCACCAGGGCGTGCGCCTCAACTGCGCGGCGGTGGTGGCGGGCGGCAAGGTGCTGGGCCTCGTCCCGAAGGAGAAGCTGCCCACGTACAACGTCTTCTACGAGGGCCGCACGTTCGGCCACGGCCAGCCGGGCATGGCGGAAGAGCACCGGGGCGTCCCGCTGGGCGACTACATGTTCCAGTTCGACTTCGGCACGGTGGCGCCGGAGGTGTGCGAGGACATCTGGAGCGCGGATGGCCCCATGCGCCGGCGCGCGTACTCCGGCGGAGAGCTGGTGGTGAACCTGTCCGCGTCCCCCTTCCGGCTGGGCTTCTGGGAGACGCGCCGCGAGCTGCTCGCCACGCGCGCGTCCGACCACCAGGTGACCATCGCGTACGCGAACGCGGTGGGCAGCAACGACGGCCTCATCTTCGACGGCGGCGGCTTCATCAACCAGAACGGCCGCCACGTGCTGGAGACGCCGCGCTTCCAGCAGGGCTTCACCTCCGCCGTGGTGGACCTGGACCGCACGCTGCGCCTGCGCACGGAGAACACCACCTGGCGCGTGGACCGCGAGGACTGGGTGACGGGCGGCGGCAAGCAGGTGCCTACCCTGGACTGCACGCAGGCGGTGAAGACCCAGCGCCAGAAGCTGGCGTTTCCCGTGCCCGCGCACCGCAGCTTCTTCCTGCCCGCGCCGGACACCCGCCGCACCGCGCGCGTGGCGCTGTGCGAGGACATCCTGGACGCGCTGTCCCTGGGCGTGGGCGACTACTTCGAGAAGACGCGCGCCTTCAAGCTGTTCGGCATCGCGCTGTCGGGCGGGCGGGACTCGCTGCTCACGCTGCTCATCGCGCACCGGTACGCGAAGCGCGCGCGGCCGGACAACCCGGGCTCGCTCATCCAGGCGTTCTACATGCCCAGCCCGTACTCCAGTCAGCAGACGCGCGACGCGGCGGAGACCATCGCGCGGGAGCTGGGCGTGCCCTTCCAGGTGGTCTCCATTGAAGAGGCCTTCGAGCGGGAGAAGGCCGCCGCGCAGCAGATGCTGGGCGACGCGAAGCTCACCCCCATCACCGAGCAGAACATCCAGGCCCGCATCCGCGCCCAGCGCATGTGGAACTGGAGCAACTCCTGCGGCGGCCTGTTCCTCCAGACAGGCAACATGAGCGAGAAGTCCGTGGGCTACACCACCATCGGCGGCGACCTGATGGGCGCGCTCGCGGTCATCGCCAACGTGCCCAAGACGGTGGTGATGTACCTCCTGGACTACCTGCAGGAGACCACCGGCTACGAGGGCATCCGCAAGGTGCTGGCCAAGCCCGCGGGGCCGGAGCTGGCGCATGATCAGGTGGGCGAGGAGGAGCTGATGCCCTTCCCCATCCTGGACGCGTGCTTCTACCTGCACGCGGGCGAGAAGCTCACCCCGTCGGAGATGCGCACCGCGCTCACCGCCATGTTCCCGGAGGTGGATGCCGAACGGCTGGGCGGGTACGTGGACCGCTTCGTGCGCCTGTTCCACCAGTCCATCTACAAGTGGGTGCAGGCGCCGCTGTCGCTGCACATCGGCAACCTGGACCTGGACCGGGAACGCGCGCTGCAACTGCCTGTCGTCACCGGTTCGGCGTGGCTGCGCGGCGCGTGAGCGCATTGCCTTTCAACGTCTGTCTTTGACGGTGGACGGAGGGGCATTCAAGCCCTCCGCCCCCGTGAAGTGGCTCTGAAACCACGCCTTCTCCCCTGGAGGGCAGGCGGGCAGGTCAGCTGTCCGTGATGACCTGAGCAAGGCTTGCCGGATGTCCCTCGCACGACAACCTTCATGTCAGTCAGTCGACGGTGGAGGGTTTGATGAAAGCGAAGATTCTGGCGGGCGCCATCGCGGCGCTCATGTATGGGACGGGCGCTGGTGCGGCGGAGAAGGATTGCCCTCCGGGGCAGGCCGCGGTTCACAAGGACAAGGAGAACAAGGACCAGACGGCGCAGTCTTCCGGGGACGCGGTGCAGGAGGAAGACCTCCTCATCGAGGAAGCACCGGTGGATGAGTCGCTTCAGGGAACGGGTGGCAGCGGTTCCTCCGGGTCATCGATTGATGACTCCTCGAAGAGCAGCCTGGGCACCAGCGACCAGGGCCTGAGCAGCCCCAGCGCGGGGGCCACGGGTGGCAGCGGCGCGGTCTACCTGAACATGCCGCTGCGCTGCGAGCCGGTGGATCAGTCCGGCGTGGGTGGCAGTGGCGCCAGTGGCATCACGCCGGAGAGCCAGGACCTCGCTCCGGCTCCCACGGCGCAGCCTCCCGCGGCCGAGCCCCCCGCGCCTCCGCCTCCTCCGACCGGCTCCAGCAGCGGCGGCATGAGCCAGCAGGACGCCACGGGCGGCAGCGGCATGACCACGCCGCCTCCGAGCTACGCGCCCACGGCGTCCAGCGAGGAGGTCAAGCCGCTCGAGGTGGAGAAGAAGGACAAGAACGACAAGAAGGGCCTGACGCTGCTCATCGGTGGTGGTGTGGAAGGCTACACCGGCGCCCTGGCTCCGCAGATTGCCCCCGGCCCCTCCGCGGCCGTGACGGCGTCGCTCAAGCCGACGTCCGTGCTGGGTGTGGAGGTCGGCTACTCCGGCGCCTTGAACAACATCAAGGACGCGGGCGCCGCGGGTGCTGACGACGGCCCGGACCTGGTGCGCAACGGTGGCCAGGCGGCCCTGACGCTCGCCATCTCGCCGGCGGCGGTGCAGCCGTACCTGCTGGGCGGCATCGGCATCAGCAACTACCACTTCCGCGGCGGTGAGTCGCTTGGCTACAGCGACGACACCGTGGGCAACATCCCGGCGGGCGTGGGCGTGCGCGGCCACTTCGGCCACTTCACCGCGGACCTGCGTGGCTACTACAACTTCCTGTTCGACAAGCAGTTCGCCCCGGACATCGACCCGGGCGGCAGCGACCCGGCGGGTGGCGGTAGCTACACCACGACGCTGAACGTGGGTGGCACGTTCTGACCGGAAGCTTGAAGTGAAGGTCTCCATGGCAGGAGCTGGCGGCGGGGTGTCCGGAATCATCCGGAGCTCCGCCGCCACTTTTTTATTCCGGCAGGGCTCCCGCCATTCAGGGAGGCGGCAGGCTGCGCCCGGCATTAGAGTGCGCATTTTTGCATGGCGGATTCCCGCCAAGGAGCCTGGCATGAGCCTGGGAATTGAAGACGTGAAGGTCGGGACCGGCGCGGAAGCGGTCTCGGGCAAGCGGGTGACGGTGCACTACGTGGGCACCCTCACGGACGGCAAGAAGTTCGACAGCAGCCGGGACCGCGGCCAGGGCTTCACCTTCGGGCTGGGCGCCGGCCAGGTCATCCAGGGCTGGGACCAGGGCGTCGCGGGCATGAAGGTGGGCGGCGTCCGCAAGCTCACCATCCCGCCGGAGCTGGGCTACGGCTCGCGCGGCGCGGCCGGTGTGATTCCCCCCAACGCCACCCTCCTTTTCGAGGTGGAGCTGTTGGACGTTCGTTAGGAGGCCATCATGGCGACGCTCGAAATCACGAAGGACAACTTCAAGGAGACGGTGGGCAAGGGTGGCATCGTCATCCTGGACTGGTGGGCGACCTGGTGCGGTCCGTGCCGCTCGTTCGCTCCCATCTTCGAAAGCACTTCCAACAAGCACGCGGACGTCGTCTTCGGGAAGATCGACACCGAAGCGCAGCCGGAGCTTTCAGGGGCCTTCGAGATCCGCTCCATCCCCACGCTGATGGTGTTCCGGGACGGCATCCTCCTGTTCGAGCAGCCGGGCGCGATGCCGGCGGCGGCACTGGAGGACCTCTTGCGGCAGGTCCGTGCGCTGAACATGGACGACGTGCGCCGCGAGGTCGAAGCGCAGCGCTCCGCGAAGGAATCGCCCAAGGCCTGACGTCCCGCCGGGGGCCTTCCCGGGTGACGGGAGGCCCTCAAGGCGCGGCGACGGTGCAGACGCCGCCGCCGTTGAGATGCGCCTGATCAACGATGCTCTGGGTGACGAACTCCTGGAGCGTGCGCAAGGCGTAGGCGCCGGGCTGGTAGACGACGGGCTGGCCCTGGGCGTCGCGCAGCTCGCCGCCGTCCAGGCCGCGCAGGTCGAGCAGGTCCTGGGACGCCAGTCCCTCCGGCGTGATGGCGTGGTGGGTGTCCGCGGTGGCGGCGATGGCCTCGAAGCGCAGCTGCACGCCGCGGTGGGTGCCCAGCCGGTCGTAGAACATGTGCTCGGCGTGGATGGTGACCTCCGCCTCCGCCACGGAGCCCTCCGGCACGACGATGCCCTGCGTCCCGTCCACGCCGTTGATGCAGTCCACCATCCGCGCGTTGACGGGGAAGCCCATGCGGAAGGTGTAGAGGCCCAGCGCGGGGTCGCGGTTCTGCGCGCGGCCCTCCACGAAGTAGCTGAAGCCGCGCTCGCGCATCATCGCCAGATCGTCCGCGGACACGGATGCGCCCGCCACGGTGCGCGCCTCCGGCGGGCTCACGCGGAAGGCCACGCCGTAGCGCCCCGCCTCCAGGCCCTCAAGGCCGGTGAGGGGCACGTCCCCCTTCTGCACGTCCACCACCCGGTGCTCGGACGTCGCCCGTACGTCGCCGGCCGCGGAGGTGAGGGTGAAGTCGCCCAGGGACACCAGGTACTTCGTGAACTGCACGGACCAGCCATCCTGGAAGAGGTGATCCGCGTAGCCGCGCTGCGTGCCGTCCCCGCCGCTCAGCGTCACCCGCACATCGCCCCGCGCCACGGCGTCGCCGCAGCCGGAGGCCACGAGCCCCAGCGCGCCCACGAGCAGGCCCCGGATCCACTTGCTTCGTTGGTTCATGTAGCTGGTTGGTATTTGCAACAGTGTTGCAAGTCAAGTCTGGGTTGCGATATCCACGGACCGCTGTTGGGAGGACCGCCTGTGCCGGGTGGACCCCGCCGCCCGAGGTCGTTGCCGTGTTCATCCCGACGCTGGTGCTCTGGCTGTTGAGCGCGTCGCCCGAAGTGCCCGTGACGCCGCCCGTGCCCGTGGAGGCGCAGCCGCCCGCGATGCCGGCGGACGTGCCGCCGTTGACGGAGGCGGTGCGCGTGCTGCTGCGGCTGACCATCGACGCCGGGGGCGAGGTGTCCCAGGTGGAGGTGCGGGAGTCCGGAGGGCAGGCGTTCGACCGGGCCGCGATGGCGGCGGCCCTGCGCTGGCGCTTCGAACCCGCGCGGCGTGGCGAGGAACCGCTGGAGGTGCGGGTGGACGTGCCGGTGGTGTTCGAGCCGGTGGCCGCACCGGTTCCAGAGCCGGAGCCGGAACCGGAACCGGAGCTGCCTCCGGTGCCCGCGAAGCCGGAGCCGCCCGCGTTCTCCACCACGGTGCGTGGGCAGTCCGCCGCGCCGCCTCCGGTCGCGGTGGGGGACTTCCACATCACGGTGGGGCAGCTGGCGGACGTGCCTCGCAACTCGGCGACGGACCTGATGCTGCTGGCGCCGGGGGTGATGCTCGCCAACCACGGTGGGGAAGGGCACGCGGAGACCGTGTACCTGCGCGGCTTCGACGCGGGCGAGGGCAAGGACGTGGAGATCCGCCTGGACGGCGTGCCCCTCAACGAAGTCTCCCAGGCCCACGGCCACGGCTACGCGGACACGTACTTCATCATCCCGGAGCTGGTGCAGTCCCTGCGCGTGACGGAGGGGCCCTATGATCCGTCGCAGGGGGACTTCGGCGTCGCGGGCACCGTGGAGTACCAGCTGGGACTGGAGCGGCGGGGCATCACCGCGTCCGCCAGCTACGGCAGCTTCGCGTCCCGCCGGCTGTCCCTGGTGTGGGGACCGCCGGAGTCCACCGCCGCCACCTTCGTCGGCGTGCTGCTGCGCCAGGGACACGGCTTCGGTCCGAACCGCGCGTATGCGAACGCGGGCCTCATGGCCCAGACAGAGCTGCGCCTGGGGCCGGAGACGAAGCTGCGCCTGTTCGGCGCGAGCTACGGCGCGCGCTATGGCTCCGCGGGCGTGGTGCGGGAGACGGACGTCGTGGACTCGCGGCTGCCGTGTGCCGCGGACGCGGATTCGCAGTTCTTCTGTCTCTACGACCCGAACCAGGGCGGCGCGAGCCAGCGCCACATCGCCTCCGTGGAGCTGACGTCCCGGCTGGAGCGCGGCGGCCGCTTCGTGCAGCAGGCCTTCGCCATTGCCCGGCAGATGCGCAGCCGCGAGAACTTCACCGGCTTCCTCCAGGACACGCCGCCCATCGGCGAGGCCCAGCGCGGTGACAACACCGAGCAGTCCTACCAGGGCACCACCGTGGGCCTGCGCGGACGCTACACGCCGGGCCTCACCTGGGCGGGACAGCCGCAGCCGGTGGAGCTGGGCTACGTGGCCCGCTACGACAACGTGCACACCCGCGCGCGGCGCCTGCGCGACAAGGGCGGTGCGCCCTACGCCACCGTCTTCGACAACCAGGTGCGCACCACGAACCTGGGCGCCTACCTGTCCCTGCGAGGCGCGCCGCTGGAGTGGCTCACGCTCCGGGGTGGCGTGCGCGTGGACACGTTCCTGTTCGGCGTGGAGGACCTGAACCGGCCATCCGAGGACCGGCAGGGGGCTCGCATCCCGGAGGAGTCCGTGGAGGCCTATGGCTTCTTCGCCAGCCCCAGGGCCAGCGCGGAGGTGCGCCTGACGCCGAGGCTCACGTGGCAGACCAGCGCGGGCCTGGGGGCGCGCTCCAGCGATGCCGCGGGCCTGTCCGACGCGGAGTTCGCGCCCTACGCGCGGGTGACGTCGGGAGAGACGGGCCTGGGCTGGCGGTGGGGGGATGGCCCCTCCACGCTGGAGCTGCGCGGCGCCGTGTTCGCCACGCGCGTGTCCCAGGACCTGGTGTTCAGCGAGACGACGGGGCGCAACCAGCCCATTGGCCCGTCGCAGCGGCTGGGCGCCTTCGGCAGCGCGCGCTTCCAGTGGGAGCAGCGCCTGGACGTGCAGGCGAGCCTCGCGTGGGCCCGCGCGACGCAGCCGTTGCCCGGTGCCTCGCCGTGGAAGGTGTGGGACGGCACGGTGCTGCCGTACATCCCGCAGGTGCTGGGCCGCGTGGACGCGTCGTGGCGGGGCACCGCCACCGTGGCCCGGCAACCGGTGGGGTGGAGCGTGGCGCTGGGGCACAGCGCCATCGGGCCCAAGCCCCTGCCGTTGGACCGCTACAGCCAATCCATCTTCCTCTTCGACGTGGCGGCCCGCGCGCGGTGGCGCGCCGTGGAGCTGGGCGTGTCCGTGGAGAACCTGCTGGACGCGCGCTGGCGGGAGTCCGAGTTCAACTACGTCTCCAACTTCCGCGGACCCGACGCCCCCGCGTCCCTGCTGGCCACGCGCCACTTCTCCGCCGGTGCCCCTCGCACCGTACGCGGCACCCTCACCGTGTACCTGGACCTTCAGGAGGACCGGCCATGATGCGTCCCACCCGTCGTGCCTTCACGTGGATGCTGGGCGGAGCGCTCGCGGCGGGCTGCGGCCTGTCCGGCACCGGAGGCCGGAGCATCACCTTCCGCATGGGGTTGCGCACAGCGCTCGCGCCCGGTGAGTCCGCGGTGGGCACCTTCACCACGGACACCGGCTGGCGCGTGGCGCTCACCACCGCGCGTCTGGTGCTGGGGCCCATCTACCTGTTCGAGAAAGCCTCGCCCCTCCAGCCCCAGGCCCTGCTGCGCCGGCTGGGAGACGTGCTGCTGCCCACCGCGCACGCGCACGAAGGGGACTTCTTCTCCGGAGGCCGCGTGCTGGGCGAGTGGGACCGGGAGGTCGTCTTTGATCTGCTCGCGGACGCGGGACAGGTGCGCGTGCTGGGACGCTCACCGGGCATCGCGGGCATGGCGCGGTCGCTGTCGCTGTTGCTCCAGCCGCCTTCGAGCGCCCTGGGCGCGGAGGCGGACGTGATGGAGGGGCGCTCCCTGTTCCTGGAGGGCGTCGCGACCCAGGCGGCGGCCCGCGTGCCCTTCCGCGTCGCGATGGACTTCCCGCCTCCCGTGGAGCTCCAGCGCGTGGACTTCGTGCCCATCGAGGTGGACCTGGACGACGAGGGGCTCTTCGTCCTGGAGCCGCAACCGCACCGCTGGTTCACCGGCGCGCGGTTCGACCGGCTGACGTTGCCCGCGGAGGGCACTCCGGTGGACGTGGGGACGGACACGCAGGTGTACCGGGCGCTGAGCGTCAACGTGCGCCGCTTCGACGCGTTCACGGGGGCGTGGGAGCCCGCGGCGTGAAGCCGCGGGCACAGGGCCTTCAGTCCTGGGTCCAGAACGGTGACAGCATCAGGTCCACGTTGCCGAAGGGTTCCGCGCGCACGCGCTCCTCGGCGACGAAGGTGTTCATCAACACCCAGCGCTCGTGGTCCTGACGGAAGACCTCCACCACGCGGTGCACGGGGTTGACGACCCAGGCGTTGCGGATGCCCGCTCGGGCGTAGCGCGGCAGCTTGGCGGCCAGGTCCAGCTTCGCGGTGGCGGGCGTCAGCACCTCGCAGATCCAATCCGGCACGCGGTCGATGAACGCGCCGTCGGGCAGCGTCGGCGGCCGTCCGCCCATCCAGCCCGCCAGGTCCGGCACGAGCACGTCCTGGCCCAGCAGCAGCCGCGGCTCGGAGGTCCACCACCAGCCCTCCGGCGCGCGACCCAACAGCGGCGTCAGGCCCTGCTTGCGCGCGGTGGGCGGCGACGAGACGTAGAGGACGCCGTCGAGTGCCTCGCCCACCAGGTAGTGGGGCAACGTCTGCACTTCCTCGTAAGGGGCGAGCGTCCTGCGGGTGGCGGCGTGGCCCATGCGGTGGTCCTCCGAGTCCGAGAGAGACCGTCACCGTAGCGGGCAGACTTCCGCGCGGCATTGGACCGCCAGGGCGGCCCATCTTGTCCTGGTGGACGCACGCACTTCCCACGGGTCGTGTGGGGCTTGCTATTCGCGCTCCAGCACGAATTGGATGTGCTCCGAAGCCACGGGGCCGAACTGGAGCAGGTGGATCTGATCCCCCGGCTCCGACGTGAACGTCACCGTGTGCGTGATGCCGGCGCAGATGAACCGTGCGGGCGCGAGCACCGACGCGACGTCCGTCCCCGCCGTGTCGTTGGTGACCTTCGTGGGCACCTCCTGGTCCAGGTAGAGCGTGACGTGCTCGGCGTTGTCCGGGTCGGAGATGAAGCCCGTGTAGCCACCGAAGCCCGCTTCACCGGAGCGCAGGGTGACGTCGTAGCGCGCGTGGCCGTTGTGGGTGTCGGGCGGGAAGTCGAACGGCGTGCGGCCCGCGGTGACGGCCTCCGGCGTGTTGACGAGCGTGTGCGTGCACGCGTGCTCCAGCTCCGGGTCGCGCTCGCCGGTGGTGAAGTCCAGCGCGGTGTCTGGCAGCGCGAGTCCGGCCGCGTCCCTCAGTGCCTCCAGTGACAGGGCGTAATGCGTGGAGACCTCCAGCGGGCGGGTGCTCTCCTCCGTGCGCGGCACGGTGACGGTGAGCGTGCGGGCGTCCCCGGACCAGGTGCCGGTGAGCGCGCGGGAGGGGACGGTGGTGTCCGTGCGGTCGTGCAGCGTGACCCGGGCGGCGGTGGGGTCCATGGGCTCGCTGAAGGTGAGCGCCAGCACCTTGCGGAACGCGATGACCGGCGTCTGCCCGGACGCGTCCAGGTACATCTCCAGCGGGTAGACGTCCGTCTCGCCCTCGGAGGGAAGGGAGGCGGTGACGGCGGCGGTGGACGTGCCCGCGTCCGTGCCTGCATCGCTGCCCGCGTCCATGCCGGTGCCCGCGTCCGTCGAGGTGCCGGCGTCCGGCGTGACGATGGGGTCGTCGTCATCGCAGCCCGTCAACGCGAGGGCGGCACAGGTTGCGAACAGGAAGGTGGCGGAGGAGAGACGCATTGGGGAGTCCTTCATGCGGTGGGGCGGCCCGCGGCGGAAGCGGCGCGCCGCGTTCGGGGAGGCGGTGGAGGACGCGTCGTCGAGCGTCCTTCATGCGGGGAAAGACCCACGCCGGAGCACCGTTCCGAGGTGAGGTGCTCCGGCGCGGGAGCGGGCCTTCTCAGGTCCGCGTCAGGGGACCGCGGTCAGCACTGCGACCCGTCGCAGTTGTCATCGACGCCGTTGCCACAGATCTCCGTGGCGCCCGGGTTGATGCTCACCGCCGCGTCGTTGCAGTCGAAGCGCTGGGTCGTGTAGCCGGAAGGCGGCGTGCACGCGGTGAGGACGGACACGGAGTTGTTGCCGTAACCGTCGCTGTCCGCGTCCTGGTAGTAGCGCGTGCGCGTGTCGTTGAGGAACTCCGGCACCACGGTGACCGTGTTGCCGGACGCGGGGCCCGCCGCGACGATGTACGTCGTGCCCGCCGTCAGGTCATACACGGACACGTGGACGAGCGTGCAGCCAGCGGCCGACACGGTGTGCGACAGCGCGGCCGGCACCGTCGCGCTGGTGCCGCCGTTGACGACGGTGAACGCCACGTTCTTCGTCCGGTAGAACGCGTAGGAGCCGGTCGTGGCCGGCACGTACGTGACGGAGCCCTCGGCGCTGGACGGCAGCGTCAGGTCGTAGGCCTTGTGCTTCGTGCTGATGGCGGGCGCGCTGGTGGTGCGCGTGGCGCTCGCCGTGATGGCCACGTGGTCCGTGGGGTTGCCGGCGTGGGCGCACGCATGCGTCGTGATGCCCGTGCCCATCGACGTGCAACCGGCCTCCAGCTCCTGCGAGTCCTGCGCCTCGAAGGAGGCCTCCGGCGCCTCCTCCATCGGTCCGCAGGCCGTCAGGCCGAGCGACAACAGCGCGCCCAGCGCGATGCGCTTCATCTTCAACATGGGTGTTTCCTTTCGGGATGCCGGGCGCGGCGGGGTGCCAGGCGGCCAGGAGCCGCCGGTGCGCCCGGTGGCTCACTCATGCCGTAAACGCAACTTGGTTGCAATAATGGCCGGGCGATTCAGGCCGTCACTGGAGGTGTTCGATGACGAGCCCCAGCTCGGTGCTCGCGGTGGGGCCGAAGGTGACGGTGTACTGGACCTTGTCCGTCAGCTCGTAGCCGACCATCTGCTTCAGGCCGTCGCAGAATGCGCCGGTGGCCTGGCTGCCCACGGGCTCCACGACGCGCTCGCCCTCCTTCACGGTGACGGAGACGTCCGGCGTGCTCAGGTAGAGGGCGAAGTCACCGGTGGCCCAGGCCTTGAAGCTGAAGGTGCCCACGGACTGGTTGTTCTCCGGGCGCAGCTTGACGGTGTAGTGCGTGTGGAAGTCATCCACGCGCGGCTGCCGCTCCGGGGACGCGGTGACGGTGGCGAAGGGGCCATGGGTGACGTGGAAGCAGGCGTGCTCGCCGTTGTCCCCGAAGTCGAAGCCCTCGCGCGGCACGTAGTCCGGGTCCGTCACGCAGGACAGCCCCCCTTCGCTGGCCAGGTAGCCCCGGTCGCAGTGGCACCAGTCGCCCTCAGGCTCTCGGTGGATGTGGCCGTGGGGGGCGCATGGGTCGGCCTGCTCCTGGGGCGTGTCGTCCGGACCGGGCGGATCGTCGCCGCCGCCGCAGGCGGTCAGGACCGCGAGGCCGCCGGCCAGGAGGAGGGCTGGAAACGGGGTGCGCATGGAGCTGCCTCATCGGAATCCGTGATGTATATGCAACTGAGATACAGAAGTTTTCGGATGTTGGGAAGGCCCGTGGGCCTTGGAGGTGCCCACGGGCCTTCACTCACCCGGGGTTACTCCTCGTGGTGGTCGTGCCCGGTCTCCTCGATGACGAGGAGGAACGTGGAGGGCTGGGGAACGACGGCCGCGAAGTCCACGCGGTAGTCGATGCCACCTTCCAGGTCGGCCGTGACGGCGGTGCGCAGGCTGCCGCAGACCTCCTGCGGGATGTTGTAGCGGCACTCCAGGCCGACTTCTTCATTCGTGGCCGCGTTGACGACGCGGACCGCGCGGTAGCCGGAGGTGAGGAAGGCGTACTCGGTGGACTCTTCCGGGGTGAAGATGACGGAGCCCGCGTAGCCGAGCGTCCACTGCTGGTATGCGATGGCCGGCAGGGTGACGTTGTACGCGGTGTGCCCCACGCTCACGTCCACGAAGGACGGGCCGCCATAGGGCGCGGCGGTGACGGACTCAAAGGGACCGTATTCGGCGTGGAAGCAGGAGTGCTCGGCCACCTCCGCCAGCTCCTCCGTGTCCTGACAGGCGGCGAGCAGCTCCGACTGCTGGGTGACGGGGGCTTGCGACTCCGGGGCGGGGGCCTCTTCGGTACCGCAGCCGGCGAGCAGGAAGACGGCTGCGATCAGGGCATGGGGATGCTTCGGCTTGGACATGGGGACTCCTTGGGGTGGGGCCTCGGGTGAAGGCGGGGCCCCGCAATAGATGCCATTTGGAGTCACATGCAATCAAGTTGCATTTGCGGAATGGTGTCCGGGGAGTGTCGTGCCAGGGAGGGCTGTCACCTCGATTCCACGCAGCGGGGCTTTCCTGGAGGCCCTGGCATGCCGAAGATGGGGCGCTTCTTCTCCCGCTGGCCCCGAGGTGCCGTGAAATGAGAGGGTCGTCCTTCTTGTCGCGCGTCCTGGTGTTGACCGTGCTGGTGCTCCCTGCGTTGGCGCAGGCGGGCTCGTACCTTCGGGTGGTGAGCTGGAACCTCCGCCACGAGGGATGGGCCGCCGAGCAGACGTACCTGGATGACGCGAAGCAGCTGTGGAACCAGTTCGGCGCGAACAGCACGTCGAACAACGGCTGTGACCTGGTGTTCCTCCAGGAGGTGATGGACGCGGCGGCGGCGACGGCCATCGCGCAGAACCTGACGCAGGTGTCCGGGGTGACGTGGAAGGCGGTGGTGACGCCGCTCATCGGCCGGTCGTCCTACAAGGAGTCCTACGCGGTGCTGTACCGCGCGGACACGGTGTCGCTCCTGTCCTCCACGGTGTGGACGGACACGGGGGACCTGTTCGAGCGCGAGCCGCAGGTGGTGAAGGTGCGCCACGTGCCCACGGGCGCGGACTACACCTTCCTCAACTGGCACGCGGTGTGGGGCGTGGCGGCGGACCGCACGCTGGAGGCGCAGGCCATCGACGGCGTGTTCGCGTCCGTGCAGTCCGCGAGCGGCACGGACCAGGACGTCATCCTGGTGGGCGACCACAACATGATCTGCACCCACGCGTCCTGGAACCAGCTGAAGGCCCTGTCGCCCGCGGTGACGTGCAAGCTGGACGTGGCCACGACGATGAACACGTCCGGCGGCTACGCCAACGCGTACGACCATTTCTGGATGCAGGACACCTACGTGACGGAGTTCTCCAGCACGGGCCGCGACTACATCGCGAACACGGTGGACTACGTCACCCGGCTGTCGGACCACGCGCCGGTGTGGCTGTCCCTGTACTCCAACAGCGATACGGACTGACGCCGCATGCGCGTGAAGCGGATCCTGGGCGGGTTGCTGGTCGCGGTGCTCCTGGGCGTGGGCGCGTGGATGCTGCTGCGTTCCGCACCTGTGCCACCGCCGATGCCTTCACCCGTGGCCACGTGGATCGAGGACGCCGGGGTGCCGGAGGTGTCTCCTCCGGTCGAGACGGCTGGGGTCCCGGACGCGGGCCTGTGGCTGACGGCAACGCTGGAGGGTTCGCGGCCGTTCGAGGGAGAGGCGCGCGTGGGTGCGGCGTTCATCTCTGATTCGGATCGCGGATGGTGGGAGGAGGAGGGCCGCCAACGCATCGCGCGCACGGGGCCCGCGCGCCTGGAGGACCTGGCCAACGTGCGCGAGTGGGTGGAGGCCCCTGTCACTGCTTCCGCGCAGGGGGGCGTGGTGGGACCGGTGGAGGTGCCGTCCGCGCCGCGCTACCAGGTCATGGCGTTCTCGCCGGATGGCACCGTCTGGTGGGGCGACCACGTGCCCGCCACGCAGCCGGTGACGGGGCGCGTGGACCTGGGCCGGCTGCGCGAACACCCTCCCACGGGCATCCGCTTGCGGCTGGATGGCGCACGCGACATTCCAGGAACGTTCTCCGTGCGGATGCAGCGGGTCGCGGATCCGGAGACCGTGGATGCGGTCAGCCGCCTGCTGCCGGTCCTGGCGCTGGCGGCGCCAGGGTTGATGCATGCCTTCGAGAACGACACTCCCGTGCCCCTGGTGAAGGACGGGGAGACGCGGCTCGCGCCACTGCCACCGGACCGCTCACTGCGGCTGTGGTTGCGCACGCCTTCGGGAAAGCAGAGCGAGCCGGTGGAGGTTTCAATGCGCGAGGGCTCCATCGCGCAGGTGACGCTGGACGTGGCGAGGATGTTCCCGGAGGGCCTGGGGGAAACCGTCACGCTGCGGGGGCGGGTGTTGCTGGGCGATGGGACGCGGCCCCTGGGGACCGCGGTGTACCGGCGCGGCGATGGTGAGGAGCTGCCGCTCGCGCTGGATGGCCGCTTCACGATTCCGGACGTGCCGGCCTGGACGGAGACCCGCTTCACGGTCCGGCGGGAGGTGGCGGAGGAGGAGGGACGGCCCCAGGGACCGCTGTGGTGGGACTTCGTGTTCACGCCGACCGCGGAGTCGCGGGGCACGGTGGACGTGGTGTGGCGCATGCCGGTGTACCGGTGGCTGGTGCTCCGGATGGATGGCTTCACGCGCGCGCAGTTGAGGGAGCACTCGGAGCCGCCCTATCCGGTGTACCTGCTGGAGCGCCGCGATGCGCGGGGTGACTGGATCATCGTGCCCACGCGGGAGTTCCGCCCGGAGGGCGACAACCTCGCGGTGTCCCTGACGGAGCCCGGCACGTACCGGATCCAGGTGGCGTCGTCGCCGTATGCGTCACGCCCGAGCAGCACGGCGCGCGTCGGCGAGGACTTCGCGGAAGTGGAGACGCGGCTGTCACCAGAGGACGCGGCTGTGTCCGCGTGCGAGGTGCGGGTCACCCGCGAGGGACAGCCGGTGGCGGGGGCCATGGTCATCGCGGGCGGAGGGATTCCATCGTTGCCGCCCGTGCGCGGGGATACGGACAGCGCGGGCCGGTGGCGCATGGGGCCCGTGACCTCCAGCGCGCTCCCGCTGCAGGTGCACGGTGGAGACGCCATGGATTGGGAAGGTGACGGAGCGGAGGCGTGCCGCCGCTCGGGCGTCGTCGAGGTGCGGCTGTAATCCGTCAGGCGGCCGACGCCGTTAGAAGCTCGTCGGGGGCGCTGGCCAGCTCGGTGTTCTCCTCGGCCACTTCCTCAGCGGTGCGGGCCTGGGCGGTCAGGGCCTGCACCCACAGCTCCAGGATGTCCATCAGCGCGCTGCGCGTCTCGCCCTGGAGCGGGGACAGCAGCTTCGCCATGCGCTCCTGCACCTGCGCGTCCAGTTCATCCGCGAGCGCGCGGCCCGCGTCGGTGAGGCGCACGCGCACGCGCCGCCGGTCATGGCGCACCGAGCGTTCACGGCGCACGAGGCCGCCGTCCTCCAGGCGATCCACCAGCCGGCTCAGGCGTGGCATGGCGAGTCCCCCCAGGCGCATGGCGAGCACGCCCACGGGCAGCAGGCTCTCCGAGCGCAGCCACCAAATGGCCTGGAGTTCCCGCCGCTCCCAGTGAGGATGGCTCAGGGCCGCCAGGGGGCTCTCCAGCGCGCCGCACCGGGCCGCGTCCACGAGGAGGTTCCGCCACCGAGCCACCTGCACGCGCACGTCCACCGAGAGCTCCGTCATGCACCCCTCCGCGCCGAGGGCATTCACCCGCGTCCGGCTCCGCGGGCGTTGCTCCCGGCATCCCGCGGGCTCCAAGGTCCCGCGAAGGACTCAACGGGGATACGTGACGGACATATCGCTCCGGTTTCTGACCGGATTTCACGGGGCGGGCTTACCGCGTCTGGCACAGCGAGTTCTGGATCCTCACGAGGCCTTGCTCTCCTTGTGTAGAACGAAGGGCGCTGGCTTCTTCCGCGCCATCAGCACCGAGCGTGCCTGGAAGGAGTAGCGCGCGACGCGGGGGGCCCACTTCACGAAAGTTCCGCAGGTGAGGTCCTCCGGAAAGATGCGTTGCGCCCGGATGTCCGCTATCCGCGCCAGCAGCTTCTCCCGATGTTCCAGCGACCCGTCACGCGCCGTTTCGTTGGCGAAGAAGCCGAAGATGAAATCCCACCACGAACCCGTTGGCTCGAGTTCCACCAAAGTTTCCAGCACTCGCGCCGCTTCCGCCGGGTGGCCAATGAGCAGCGCGAGCAGGAACTGGGCGAACAGGCACTCCCCGAGACGCTCCTGGTTCCCAACGAACGTAGCCCGCTCGTTCGGAGGGAGGGATGCGTGCAGGAGTCGGTACGTGTTGACGAATCGCTTGGCGGCGCGAGGCGAGGGGATGAATCCATGCAGCGCCTTCATGTAGCGGCGCTCCTCGTCCGTGATGCGCAGGAGGAGCGGTGCTGGAGGTGGCGGAGGCGGCTCGCCGCGGAGGGCAGGGCCGGCTTCCAGAGCGGGCAGGGGCTTCGGTTCAGGCGTGGACGCCGTAGGCGCGGGGAGGACGGGCTGGGACGTGGGCTCCCTGGGCGGAGCTTGGATGGCGGCGGGGGGCTCGGCGCTGGCCTGGGTCAGGTCGTCGATGAGGGAGCCGAAGCCCTCTGGTTCCATGCCGCGCAGGGCGTAGGGAATCTGGAAGATCTTCTCCAGGTAGTTGAGCGGCGTGGATTGCCAGTGGTGCTGCTCCTCGGTGGACATGCCGCTGTCTTTCCGGAGCGAGGACTGGAAGACATTGGAGCTCTGCTGGAGTGAGTGCAGCAGCCAGCGTGAATCCACCCCGACCACGACGACGAACAGTTCGAAGGCGAGGAGGAGGTGGACGGCCTGGAGGACGTCGACGACCTTGTCCTCCGGGCAGCGGTCCAAATCGTCGATGTAGAGGATGATGCGGTCGATGCGCGGCAGGTCGGAGGGCATGCTCGAGTGTTCCTCGCGCGCCGCCTTGAGCAGCTCGGTGAGCCGTTCGAAGTCCTGCTGGGCCCGGGCGATGACGCCCAGGTGCTGGGTGTAGTCGGTGCTCTGGTGCCGCTTGCGGATGAAGTCGGAGACCTGCCGGTCCGCGCGCAGGGCGTCAAGCTGGGCCTCCACGTCGTGTAGCGCCTGTGTGGCTTCGTCCACGGACTTCTGGGCTTGATCCACCTGAAGGGTGAGGGCCTTGCGTTCCGTCTCCAGCTCCGTGCGCCGGGCCTGCTTGCGTTCTTCGATTTGGGCGGTGGCCGCGTTCCAGGCGGTCTCCAGCTCCTTCGCCGCCGCCTTCGCCGCCGCGAGGAAGGGCCGGAGTTTCAGCACGAGTCCCGCGATGCCGGCGACGCCCAGGAATCCGCACAGCTCCTTCCAGGCATCGATGAAGTGAGGCGCCACGAACAGCGCGAGGAGGGGGAGGCCCAAACATACGAGCAACAACAGCAGGAAGTTCCGCCGTTCTCCGGAGGGCTTGACCGACAGCGATTGCCAGAAGGCGCGGAGGCGTCCGGACAGGCTGCGCAGCTCCAACAGCTGTTCGATGCCCTCGGTAGTCAGCGCCTGCTTCAGGGGAAGCTGGAGCTTCGCGGAGAGTTCATCCGCCTGTTTCTGGAGTCCAGTGGTCTCCAGGATGCGCTGGAGGGTGTTCCGGTTGAGCTTCACGTCTCGCAGGTCGGAGCGGAGCTCTTCCTCCGCGGACTCCAGCTTCTGGAGCCGTTCCTCGCTCTGACGGAGGCTGAGCGCGACGGATTCCTTCTGCTTCTGGGCCTCGGCCAGCACGTTGCGCGAGCTATCCGTGGCGGCGAGCAGTTGAGCGCGCTTCGTAGCGGCGGTGACGGTGTCGCCGCTGGAGAGCTTCTGGGCGAGCTGTTCGAAGATCTCCGAGGTCAGGCTGGCCCAGAGGTTCTGCGTGTCGATGTAGCTCCAGGCGTTGAAACGGATCTGGACAATCTTCTCGCAGTAACCCGGGGCCGCCGTCGCCGCGACGGCGTCGATGGACTTCTCCAAGCGGCGCATGAAGAAGCTCTTGCCGCTGCCCCAGTCGCCGAAGAGGCCCAGGGACAAGGGGGGCGCGACGTCGCGCGCGGCCAGGACGGAGACCAGCGCCTGGACTTCCGGGTCGATGCCCAGGCGGTCCTCACCCTGGAGATCATCCGGGCGGAAGCCCGCGAGGATCGGTGTGTCGACGGGCTCGGCAACGATGAGTTCCCGGCTCAAGCCCATGGCCGCCATCGCCTGGACGAGCGGGCTGTCGGTGACGGAGAGGACACCGTAGAGCAGGTGAGTGCTCTCGATGTGAGCCGAACGCTGAGCGTCGGCTGCCTTCGCGGCGAGCTCCAGGGCTTCGCGAACGTAGGAAGACAGCTCCGGGACGGTTTCCAGAGGAGTGACGTCGTAACTTCCGTTGAGAGCAATCGCAGTTTGGCTCCACTCCTGGATGCGGCCCATCAGCTCGTCGGAAGTGATGCCCTTGCGCCGCATCTGGTTGGGAAGGGGACCGCTTGATTCCGCTACGAGTGCCGCGACGAGGTACTCCAGGAGGAGCTTGGACCAGGGGTTCAGGACGGCTCGGCGCAAGCCATCCGCGACCGAGACAACCTGTAGCGCGGAAGGTGACAACCGTTCAAACCATCGACGCTCGGTGGTCCTCAGTGGGACCGACACCGCTTCTTCGTGCTCTGATTCTTCGTGCTCTGACACGAGGTACTTCTGGACGATGGGCCAGATAGGGCTCTCTCGGAGCCAAGCCATAGGGATGGCTTGGCACATCCCAGATGACGAGGAGATCGAACGAAGAATGCCGACGAGGCGGCCTTCGGAGACGATGGGGGCGCCACTGCTCCCCACTGAGAGAAGTGGACCGTCGACTCTCAGGGTCAACAGTCCGCTGTCTTCGACTTGAGCAATGACAGCCGAGAACCGCTCGGTAAAGGGAATCAGCCCACCTTCGATTATTCTGCGGGACTGGCATCCCGCGCCTACCCGCGGAGGTTGGAGCGTTAGGGCGGGGGGAGGCTGAATGGCATGGTCGTACTGCTCAATCTCCAGGAGCGCGAAGTCTCTCCGTGGATCGCGTTCGATGATGCGAGCTGTTGTCGTGAGGGCCCCTCGCGTTCTCAATGTAACGACGACGCGGCCCGCTTCGCCGACAAGGGCGTGATTGGTAGTGAGCGCCAGTCCTGGTGCCAGCAGCGCCGCCATGGCATGCCAACGGGGCCCATCGTGGGACCCGTATGGCGTCACGACGAGCGCGATGGAATCGAGAACCGACTCAGTATGCGTACTCACTGACTGCCCCCCAACGTGTCAGGCCTTGCTTCCGCAAACCTAACACGTGGGGTTCACCGACCGTTACTCCCCGCTCGCCGCCTTGCGCTTCGCGCTGCGGGCCTTCGCGTGCGCCTTGTCGAAGCCTTCGTAGAAGCGCACGGCCTGCTCACCCACCATCTGGATGTGCTGGTTGTTGAGGTACGCCGTGATGGGCGCCGCCACGAGCGGCATCGCGCGGCCCAGCGTCGTCATGCCGCCCTTCGCGAGCAGCAACGCCGCCAGCTTCCCCAGCACCTTCGGTCCGGAGCGGTGCAGCGGCCCCAGCCCGTTGGCGTAGCCGAACAGGTCCAGCAGCTCCCCGCGCGCCCGGTCCGTCTTGAGGTTCGCCTTGTAGAGCGTGGCCACGTCCGTGAGCAGGATGATCTGCAGGTACGCCATGAACGTCAGGTCCGCCGGCAACGAGATGAGCCCGAACACGCCGCTCACGCCGCCCACCATGCCCGCCAGGCTCTTCTTCTCGTCCACCAGCCGCTGCGCCAGTTCCTTGGTCGTCGCGGACGGGTAGCGCTTCTCCAGCGCCGCCACGCGCACGCGCGCCCGGCCCACCTCCGCCTGGATGAGGTCCGACAGGCGCAGCGTCCCCAGCTTCTTCAGCTCCGCGGGGCTCAGCTTCTTCATGAAGCCCAGCCGCTCCGTCACGCTGTCGTAGAAGGCCATGTCCTCCTCCTTTGGCCGCGATGCGCGCGGCCCGTCGTCTCTAGTAACCCCGTTCGGCCAGATACAGGTCCACCAGCGCGCCCTCTTCGTACCAGGCGTGTCGCATCTCCGACTTGAACCACCGCGAGTCCGGACGCGCCGAGCGCACCTCCAGCTTCACCCGGTTGGTCCCCGTGTCGATGACCGCCGCGCGCGCCTTGCACGCCGCGCCCGGCTCCTCGCCGAAGCCGCCCTCCAGGCACACCTCGTCCCCCACCGACAGGCGCCGGGTGTACTCGCTGGCCAGGTAGAGGGCGTCATCACAGCCGCCGCGCACGGAGGCCTTGCCCAGCGCCGCGCAGCGGTCCTGCGCGGGCGAACGGATGACCGGCACGTTGGAGCTGAGCGCGTCCTCGTCGTTGGGGTCGCGCTGATACGGGCCCACCGACTTGCACCCCGCCACCGTCACCAGGGCCAGCAGGCCCGCCCACGTCCACCTCATCGCGTCATCGCCTCCGGGACGCGCGTCGCCGCGCCCGCGCCTTGAAAGGGCGGGAAGCATGGCAGACAGGAGTGGGACCGGCAAAAGGTGCCGGAAGGACCCCGCGAAGCGTCCCTACGCGATACGGCGCGCGGGCCCGGGGATTTCCTCGGTGACGCCAGGAACCGCCCGGTTCTTGCCGTCCACGAAGACGACCGTGGGCTTCCAGTGGGCCGCCTCCGCCTCCTCGACCTCCGCGAAGGTGGCCAGGATGACCAGGTCGCCCGGCTGGTTCAGGTGCGCGGCGGCGCCGTTGATGCAGATGACGCCGCTGCCGGACTCGCCCTCCAGGGCGTACGTCTCCAGGCGGGTGCCGCGCGTGACGTTCCACACCGCGACCTTCTCGAAGGGGAGGATGTCCGCCGCCTTCAGCAGGTCTTGGTCGATGGTCACCGAACCCTCGTAGTCGAGGTCGGCCTGGGTCACCGTCGCGCGGTGGATCTTGGACTTGAAGAGGATGCGGCGCATGGGGGGCCCTCGGGAAGCCGCGCAACCGTAACGGCTCCCCCTTCCAGGAACAACATCCCCGGTGTCCCACCGCCTGCTCCCCTGCATGCCCTCCGTTACTTCGTGAAATTCACGAGCTGGCTCAGGTTCAGGGGCACGGACTGCGCGTCCGACGTCAGGTTGCCCGTCAGGTTCACCTGCGCGTTGCCGCCCGAGCGCAGCGCCATGGCCGCGGACGCGGCGCTCGCGAAGTTGATGGTCAGGGGCAGCGTCACCTGCTTCGTCCCGCTGCCGTCCAGCATGCCCAGGTTGCCCGTGGACAGGTTGCCCACGTTGGCGCCCGCGACCTTGAGCGCCCCGGTGATGCCCGCCACCGGCAGGGGGAAGGCGTTGCGGTTGGTGATGGCCAGCGGGAACTCCACCGTGGCCCCGCTCAGGGTGATGTTGGTGATGCGCGGCGCCTGGAACTGCACCTGGGGAATCTTGGGGACGGGGAACGTGCCCTCCTTCTCCAGGGGGAACTTCAGCAGGCCCAGCGGCGTCTGGATGCCCAGCGTGCCCTGCGCCCTGAAGGCCGCCGCGTCCTTGTTGAGGAACGTGGTCACCACCGGCGCGACGTCCGCGAACTTCACGTTGGCGGGGAAGACAATCTGGCTCTTGCCGTTGGACTTGAGGTTCAAGCCCTCCTTCGGCTTGCCGGCCACCAGCTGCTTGCCCTCCACGAAGAAGGCGTAGTCCACCGACGCCAGCTTCAGGCCCAGGCTGTTGGGGTTGTCCAGCTCGTACACCAGGTCCACCGTGGCGTCGGACAGGGAGGCGTCCGACAGCCGGGCCGTCTTGAACTTCAACGTGGGCTTCTTGAAGGCGCCGTTGAGCAGGCTCTGCAGCGTGGCGCAGCCGGCGAGCGTGGTGAGCGAGAGAGCGAAGAGGACCAGGAACGCGCGTTTCTTCATGGGCATGGGCGTAGCAGAGGACGCCCCGCGTTCGCGCGGATTCAATCGCCGCGCGTGTCGGGGCCTCGACGGGTGCACCTTCGACACGCCAATGGTATGCGCCAGGAGGACTCCCCCGTGCTGGAGGTTGGCTCCTCGTGACAGGTGGTATCTTGTCTCACCCCTTCGCGCTGGCGGTGCTGGCGGCGCTGTCACTCACGGGCTGCTCGAAGTCTTCCAGCGCCGAGCCTGGCGCCGGCACCGCGCCCGCGCGGCGGATGGACCTGAAGCCGTGCCGGCTGGACGGGGTGGCCGCGCAGACGCTGTGCGGCACGCTGGAGGTCTTCGAGGACCGCGCCGCGGCGAAGGGGCGCAAGTTGTCCCTGCGCGTGGTGGTGGTGCCCGCGCTCGCGTCGCAGCCGAAGGAGGATCCGCTGTTCTTCCTCGCCGGGGGCCCCGGTCAGGCGGCGTCCCGCACGCGCATCCTGCCCGCGTTGGATCGCATCCGGCGCCAGCGCGACATCGTCTTCGTGGACCAGCGCGGCACGGGGGATTCCCACCCGCTGGACTGCGAGGCATTGAACCCGTCGCGCACGTCGCTGGCGGAGCGCTTCGAGGACCGCGAGGACGCGGACGTGATTCCCCAGTGCCGCAAGGGCTGGGACGCGGACGAGCGGCTCTACACCACGTCCATCGCGATGGACGACCTGGACGACGTGCGCGCGGCGCTGGGCTACGGGCAGGTGAACCTGTGGGGCATCTCCTACGGGACGCGCGCGGCGCTGGTGTACATGCGCCAGCACCCGGACCGCGTGCGCACCGCCATCCTGGATGGCGTCGCCCCCATGGGGCAGTACCTGCCGCTGTACGCCGCGCGCGACGGCCAGCGCGCCCTGGACCTGCTCCTGGACGCGTGCGCGAAGGACGGCGTCTGCGCGAAGGCGTACCCGGACCTGCGGGCGCGCACGGAAGCGCTGCTCGCGAAGCTGGAGGCCGCTCCCGCGAAGGTGCACCTGCCGCACCCGCGCACGGGCGTGCCGGAGTACTTCACGCTCACCCGGCGCGTCTTCCTGTCGGAGCTGTTCTCGCTGCTCTACAGCCCGGACGTCGCGTCGCTGGTGCCCTTGATGCTGGACCGCGCCACGAAGGATGACTGGACGTCCTTCGTCGCGCTGTCCCTGGGGCTCACGGATGAAGTGGCCCGCACCACCAGCCGGGGCATGTTCCTGGCCGTGGTGTGCGCGGAGGACGCGCCCTTCTTCACGGAGGAGGACGCCGAGCGCGAGGCGAAGGGCACCTGGTTCGGCTCGCGCATGGCGCTGGACGTGAAGCGCGCGTGCGAGAAGTGGCCGCGGGCGAACGTGCCGAAGAGCTTCCGCGAGCCGGTGAAGTCGGACATCCCCACGCTGCTCTTGTCCGGCGAATTGGATCCGGTGACGCCGCCGCCCTGGGGCGAGGAGGCGAAGCGGACGCTGACGCACAGCCTGCACGTGGTGGTGCCGGGGCTGGGGCACAACACGGTGGGCGCGGACTGCGCGCGCACGCTGATGGCGGAGGTGCTCACGCGCGGCAGCGTGGAGGGCCTGTCGCCGGACTGTGGCGCGGGCCTCAAGCGGCCGCCCTTCTTCACCTCCTTCGCTGGCCCCGTGCCGTAGGATTCTCAAGCGCCCATGATTGAAGCCAGGAACCTGCACAAGCGCTTCGGCTCCGTGACGGCCGTGCACGACGTGTCCTTCACCGCGGAGGACGGCGTCATCACGGGCCTGCTGGGCCCCAACGGCGCGGGGAAGACGACGACGCTGCGCATGCTCTACACGCTGGTGCGCCCGGACGGCGGCACCGCCACCGTGGACGGCGTGGACGTGGCCCAGAAGCCGGAGGTGGCCCGGAGAGCCCTGGGCGTGCTGCCCGACGCGCGCGGCCTCTACCCGCGCCTCACCGCGCGCGAGCACGCGCGGTACTTCGGCGAGCTGCACGGGCTGTCCGGCGCGGGTCTGGACGCGCGCGTGGAGGAGCTGGTGGAGCTCCTGGACATGAAGGACATCGCGGACCGGCGCACGGAGGGCTTCAGCCAGGGCGAGCGCGTGAAGGTGGCGCTGGCGCGCGCGCTGGTGCACGGGCCTCGCAACGTGCTGCTGGACGAGCCCACCAACGGCCTGGACGTGATGGCCACGCGCTCCGTACGCACGCTGTTGCGCAAGCTGAAGGCGCAGGGCTGCTGCGTGGTGTTCTCCAGCCACGTGATGCAGGAGGTGGCCGCGCTGTGTGACCGCATCGTGGTGGTGGCGCGCGGGCGGGTGGTGGCGGACGGGACGGCGGACGCGCTGCGCGCGAGCACCGGCAAGGACAGCCTGGAGGAAGCCTTCGTGAGCGTGATTGGCAGCGAGCAGGGGTTGCGCGAATGAGGGGCCAGGTCGGAACGGTGCTGCGCAAGGAGGTGCTCGACCACCTGCGGGACCGGCGCACGCTGGGCTCCGCGGTGCTGTGGCCGCTGCTGGGCCCGCTGGTGTTCCTGGTGATGTTCAACGTGATGGCCTCCTGGTACCGGCAGGACCGGCCGCTGGAGATGCCCGTGGTGGGCCGCGAGCACGCGCCCAGCCTGATGGCCTTCCTGGAGCGCTACGGCGCGAAGCTGACGGAGGCCCCGAAGGACTACGAGGCGCTGGTGCAGGCCGGGAAGCTGGACGTGGTGCTGGTGGTGCCGGACGACTACGCGCAGGACTTCGCGGACGGGCACACCGCCGCGGTGCGGCTGGTGGTGGACAGCTCGCGCAACAAGGCCCGCCAGTCCGTGCAGCGCGCGCAGCGGATGCTGGCGGCGTACTCGCAGCAGACCGGCAGCCAGCGCCTGTTCGCGCGCGGCGTGTCCCCGGAGCTGGCGGTGCCCGTGCGCGTGGATGAATTGGATTTGTCCACGCCCGAGCGCACCGCGGCCACGGTGCTCACCACCATCCCGCTGTTCCTGGTGATGGCGGCGTTCGCGGGCGGCATGCAGCTGGCAAGCGACACCATGGCGGGCGAGCGTGAGCGCGGCTCGCTGGAGCCCCTGCTGCTCAACCCCGCCCCGCGCGGCGCGGTGGTGGCGGGCAAGTGGCTGGCCACCTGCGCCATGGCGGGCACAGGCGTGCTGTTGTGTCTGGTGGGCTACTTCCTGGTGGTGAAGCGCGTGCCGCTGGAGGACCTGGGCGTGCGCGCCCGGTTCGACGCGCCGGCCGCGCTGGGCATGCTGGCCGCGGTGCTGCCGCTGGTGCTGGCCGCGTCCGCCGTGCAGATGTGGGTGTCCACCTATGCACGGTCGTTCAAGGAGGCGCAGACGTACCTGTCGCTCCTGATGGTGCTGCCCACGCTGCCCGGGATGCTGCTGGCGCTGTCCCCCATCCAGACCCAGACGTGGATGTTCGCGGTCCCGGTGCTGGGGCAGGAGCTGCTCGCGGGCGAGGTGATGCGCGGCGAGTCGCTGGGCCCGGCGCCCTTCGTCCTCGCGCTCCTCTCCTGCGTGGTGGTGTCAGCGGTGGCGCTGCACTTCACCACGCGTCTGTTGAGCCAGGAGCGCATCATCTTCGGCAGGAGCTGACCTGCTTCAGGCAGGTCCGTTAAGGTGATGGCCCGTGACCCTGCGCAACGTTACAGAGGAAGACCTCCCGCTCTTCTTCGAGCACCAACGCGACGAGGTCGCGCTGCGAATGGCCGCATTCCCGTCGCGGGAACGCGATGCCTTCCTGACCCACTGGCGCACGAAGGTGCTCCGCCCCGAGAACGTGACCCGCACCATCGTCGTTGGCGGCCGGGTCGCTGGGTACATGGGCAGTTGGGAACAGGACGGAAAGCGCCTCATCGCCTATTGGATGGGTCGCGAGCACTGGGGCAAGGGCCTCGCGACACGGGCGCTCTCGGAGTTCCTCGTGCATGAGCCGGTTCGTCCGCTCCATGCGTGGGTCGCTGTCCACAACGCCGGGTCCATCCGCGTCCTCGAGAAGTGTGGCTTCCGCACGGTGGCCCAGGAGAACCCGCCGCACGCGGACGGAGTTGCCGAGGTCCTCATGATGCTGGGTCCTGAATAGCGTCCTTGAGCCACTTCCCTGAAGAGGGGGAGCGGGCAGGCTCGGGCGTCCCGAGTGTTTTCGGGGCGCCGCTTGGGCGCTGTGTTCGCGTGACAGGGACAGCGAAGTGCCGTCCAATGTTTCGCGATGACGCTTGAGCGTGAACGAGAAGCCTTGCTGCCCTTCGCCCCGGCCTCGGTGGCCTCCACGGAAGGGGAACCGCGGTTCGGGACGTATCAGGGAGAGCTGCCGGAGGTGGACCTGCCCCGGCTGTTGGGGAAGTGGGCCCCGGGGCGCACCACGCGCCTGCTCAAGCGCAAGCGCTGGCACTACACCTTCGTCGCCACCCAGGAGGTGGCGGCCCTCTTCGCGGTGGTGGACCTGGGCTACACGGCCAACGCCTTCGCGGTGGCGGTGGACCTCCAGGAGAAGAAGCCCCTGTGCGACGTGAGCTTCCTGGGCGTGCCCGGGCCGCTCGCGGAGGTGAGTGACAAGCCGGGCGCGGGGCTCGTGGCGGCCTTCCGCACCCTGGGCGGGCGCATGTCCGTGAAGCGCGGCGAGTCCGACGAGCGCTACCAGGTGGAGGTGGACGTCAGCCGCATGCGCACGCAGTCGCTCCAGACGTTCCAGTGGAACGGCGAGCTGCTGGTGGCGGGCGGTCCGCCGGCCCTCACCGTCATCGCGCCGGTGGAGGGCGACGGGCTGGTCAACGTCACCCAGAAGCGCAGCGGCCTGCTGGCCTTCGGCAGCCTGGAGGCGGGAGGCCGGCGCTTCCGGTTGGACGGCGGCGTGGGCGGCATGGACTACACCCAGGGCTACCTGGCGCGGCACACCGCCTGGCGCTGGGCCTTCGCGGCCGGGCGGCTGGCGGACGGCACGCCCGTGGGCCTCAACCTGGTGGAGGGCTTCAACGAGGGCGTCACCGAGGCCAACGAGAACGCCGTCTGGCTGGGTGACCGGCTCTACCCCGTGGGCCGCGCGCGCTTCGAATACGACGCGAAGGAGCTGCTGGACCCGTGGCGCCTGACGACGGCGGACGGCGCCGTGGACCTGCGCTTCAAGCCCATCTACGTGCACCGCGAGGAGCGCAACCTGCGCCTCGTGGTGAGCCACTTCGCGCAGCCCGTGGGCTTCTTCGAGGGCACCCTGCGCGTGGGCGGCCAGGAGCTGAAGCTGTCCAACGTCCCCGGCGTCACCGAGGACCAGGACATGCTCTGGTAGGGGCTGTTCTCCCGGAGGGCCGGACTCTCCGGGAGGTCCTGGGTTGTCTTGGACCCGGTGCTTTGACAGTGTGGGCGCTCTTCACCGGGAGAGCACCGCATGTCGTCTGTCCGAGGAGCTGGAGTCGCGCTGGGCTGTGTCGTGGGATTGCTCACCAGCGCCTGTGGTTCCGACCCTGCGCCCTCGACGCAGCGGGAGATTGGCACGGGGCTGACGCTGGAGGGCGACGCCGTGCGCGTCGTCTACGGCAACGGGCCGGGCACGGCGGTGGAGGGGAATGATCCTCGCCTGTCGGCCGCGGGGCAGGGCATCCGGAACGGGACGGAGCCGCAGGACGCGTCGTTCGCGGTGGGGGGCACGGGCCAGGTGCGGGGCCGGCTGACGGCGAACGCGGACGTGGTGCTGGACGCGGCGGCGTCCGCGAAGACGCCGGTGCCGCTGCTGTCCGTGAGCAACACCGTGTCCGGGACGGGCGAGCCCACCTGGGAGCGCCAGGGCGTGTTCGCGGTGGACTCCGCGGGCGGGCTGGTGGCGCGCGGGGCGTTCGGCTTCGGCACCCTCCCCGCGCAGGGCAAGGGGACCCGGATGATGTGGTACCCGGGCATGGGCGCCTTCCGCGCGGGCACCGTGGACACGCAGTGGGATGCCGCGAACGTGGGGGAGTACTCCTGGGCGGGAGGCTCCAATACCGTGGCCAGCAGGTATGGCGCCTTCGCGTTCGGCGACCTGTGCGAGGCGACCGCCACGGTCGCGGTGTGCATGGGCTCCAGCAACAAGGCCAGCGGGACGGCGTCCTTCACCGTGGGGGCTTCCAGCATCGCGAGCGGCTTCGCCTCCGTGGCCGCGGGCTACACCACCGTGGCCGCGGGGCAGGGCTCGGTGGCGCTGGGGTACCGCACCAGCGCGGACGCGGACTACTCGACGGCGCTGGGCCAGCGCGCGAGCTCCGGTGGCTTCACCGGGTCCTTCATCTGGGCGGACCAGTCCACCGTCTCCAGCGTGGTGACGAACACGGCGAACAACCAGTTCATGGCGCGCGCGGCGGGCGGGTTCCGGTTCCGCACGAGCAGCAACCTGACCACGGGCTGTGACCTGCCCGCGGGCTCGGCCGGGTTCAGCTGCACGTCGGACCGGACCACGAAGGAGGACTTCCGCCGCGTGGACGCGGAGGCCGTGCTGGCGAAGGTGGCGGCGATGCCGGTGGAGAGCTGGCGCTACAAGACGGAAGCGGACGGCGTGCGGCACGTGGGCCCGGTGGCGCAGGACTTCCGCGCGGCGTTCGGCCTGGGCACGGATGACAAGAGCATTGGCCTCCTGGACATCGACGGCGTGAACATGGTGGCCATCCAGGCGCTGGCGCGCCGCACGGAGGAGCTGAACGCGAAGAGCGCGGAGGTGGACGCGCTCAAGGCGCAGATGGCGGAGCTCCAGCGCAGCCTGTCCCGCCTGGAAGCGGCCGTGCATGCGAAGGGCGCGAAGCCCTGAGGGCTGCCTGCGCGTTCATGGAGGATGCAGCAGGGGCGCGGTGTAGGCTCCTCGCGCCTTTTTCGCCTGAGGAGGACTCCACCCCATGTCCTGCCCGCATTGTGGTCAGCCGCTCCCTGAAGACCGGTCGTCGCGGACGTGTCCCCACTGCGGCGGGGACCTGAACGCGCCCGGTTCGCCGGTGATGGACGAGGTGGCGGACACCGCTCAAAAGGCTGCGGACTCGGCGGGCCGCGCGGTGCAGGACGTGCTGGACGACCCGAGGCTGCGCGAGCGGCTGCCCGGGGGCTCGCTGCCGCTGCTCGGCTCCGGGTTGGTGGCGGCTGCGGTGGTGGTGCCGGTGCTGCCCTTCGTCGCTGGCGGGCTGGGGCTGCCGTGGTCGGCGTTGATGCTGGTGGGCGCCGGCATGCTGGGCGCGCGCGAGTGGGTGGCCGCGGGCCGGACGCTGCCGCCCGCGCTGGTGCCAGTGGTGAAGTGGGCCGCGCATCCGGCGTTCCTGCCGATGTTCACGGCGCTCACCGTGACGCAGGCGTTCCTGTCGCTGGGGCTGGGCGTGGCGCCGCTGTTGTGGTTGCTGGCGGCGGTGGTGCTGGCTTCCGTGCAGTGGCGCGCGTTCAAGGCGTCGTCGCTGGCGGAGCTGTCACTCACCCGTCGGCCCGCGGACGTGCGGCTGAAGCGTTGGGTGTTCGCGGGCGTGGCGGCGTGCGCGGTGGGGCTGCTGTTGCCGTGGAGCTCGGCGTGGTCGCTGGTGCCCACGGCGCACCTGCAGCGCGAGCGCAACATCACCATCGACGACAACTTCGGCTGGGACATCCAGGACAACGACACGTGGAAGTTCAACACGCTGGTGCTCCCGGCGGCGGGACGTGGCGCGGGAACGGGGCGCGGACGGCTGGGCGCGACGGGCGTGGTGCTGGGGCTGCTGGCGCTGGGCGTGCTGGGGTCCGTGCGGCGCGCGAGGGAGGCGCTGCCCTCGGTGGTGCCGGCGGTGCTCGCGGGGCTCATCACCGTCTGGGCGCTGACGGGCCTGTCGTCGCGGCCGGGGCCGTGGCTGTTCCTGCTGGGCATCCTCGCGGTGGACGTGGCCGTCGCGCGCGAGTGGCTGGGGCCCCGGAGCGCGGCGCCCCCCGCGGAGCCGCCCGCGTCAGCGTGACGCGCGGCCCTGGACGATGGCGCGGAAGGAGCGGCTTCGCAGCTCCTCCAGCGTCAGGCCGGTGGCGCGGGTCTCCTCTTCGGTGAGGGCGCCGCAGGCGAGCCCGCGCAGGAAGAAGTTGAGCAGCCCCTGGCCGGTGGCGGCGTCGTCGAACACGTCGCCCAGGAGGGTGGCCTGGGCGGCCTTGTCCACGAAGGCCTTGAGGCGCTGGGACGCGGGCTCCAGGCCCTCCAGGAAGAAGGCGTAGACGGCGGCGTAGCGCACGGGGAGCTGGGCGGGGTGCAGGTCCCAGCCCTGGTAGTAGCCGCGCTCCAGCGAGTGGCGCGTGTGCCGGTACGCCACCTGCCACGCGCGGTGCACGGCGTCGGTGTTCTCGCGCAGCTGCATGGGAAGAAGGGGCGTGTCGCCCTGCTTGCGGTGGGGGCCCACGGGCATGACGTTGGTGGCGCCGTCGGACAGGCGCACGCCGCTGCCCGCGAGGAGCACCTGCACGGTGTCGCGCAGGGAATCGCAAGCGGGGTGGAGCATGTGCTGCATGTGCGCGCTGACGTCCAGGGCGGCGGTGTAGTCGTAGACGCCCAGGTGCACGTGGGAGCAGCGGCCCTCGCCGGCCTCCACGAGCGAGCGCAGGTGCGGCCGGCCGCGCGCGTCGAAGAGGGCCTGGGGCGTCTCCACCATCAGCTCCAGCGAGAGCGCGCCCGGGGACAGGTGGTGGGCGGACTCCAGCTCCGAGAGGAGCTTGGCCAGGGCGGTCACCTGTTCCGGCACGGTGACCTTGGGCAGGGTGACGACGAAGGACGGGGGCAGCCTGCCACCGGATTGCTCCAGCAACGCGGTGACGAAGAGGTCCAGGGTGCGCGAGGCGCGGGCGTAGAGCTCTTCCGTGAAGGACTTCACGCGGATGCCGATGAACGGCGGGAGCGAGTCCTGCTCCAGGCCCCGGGCGACTTCCGCAGCGGCGGAGACGGCGTGGGCGTCTTCCTCGGAGTCGGGGCGGTGGCCGTAGCCGTCCTCGAAGTCGATGCGGAAGTCCTCCACGGGTTCACGCTGGAGCTTGTCCACGACGCGGTCATGGACGCGCTGGGCGAAGCCGCCGCGCTGGGGCAGGCCCAGGCCGTGGGCGAGCTGGGAGCCATCGGCGGCATGGTCGCGCAGCGCCGCGAGCGCCAGGTCCCCCATCTTCCGCGCGGTGCCAGCGCGGAAGAGGTGGGCACCGCCGTATACGGTGTGCACGGGCTGGCGCCGGGCGGAGTCGCCCGGGTAGGCGTGGCCAAACGCCACGTTGGCGCGGCGCAGGGCCTCACGGGAGGCGGCGGAGGCTTCAGGCGTGAGCGTGGTCTTCATGGAGCCTGCCATCATGGCAGAGGGGTGGCGCCTCGGTCCGGACATGATGAAGCACGTGCGCATGAGGAGGCCCGGGAGCACTGGAGCCCCCAGGCCAGGCGGAACCGAGGTGACCGCTCCCTCACCTCACGGCTGGCGCTTGAGCCACGCGGCCACTTCCGGGGCCACGCGCTCGCGCAGGGCCACGTCCTGCGTCAGGCGCTCCAGCGTCTGCGCCGTGGCCTGCTGGGCCTCCGGAATGGGGTTCGCCTGGAGCAGTGCCTTCACCTGCTCCAGGTGCTCGCGCGTGCGCAAGAGGCCCAGGCCTTCCACCACCCGGCGCAGCAGCATGGGCGCCGCTCCCGTGCGGGTCACCAGCTCCTTCCAACGCTTCTGCAGCTGCTCCCACCACGCGTCGCGCCCGGTGCGGTTGCCCAGCAGGCCCGTCGCGAAGCTCGCCACGTCCTGCGTCTTCACCGTCTCGGAGAACAGCAGCGCCTGCGCCCGCTCCGTCAGCTTCGCGTCCTCGAAGGACGTGAGCGCCATCAGGTAGCGCCGCTGCGTCGCCGGGTCCGGCTCCTTCGGCATCCGCTGCAACAGGTCATCGAACAGCGCCGCGTCGCCCGCGCGCGCCACCATGCCCACCGCCGTGTCCAGCAGGTTCGCGTCCAGCGCGGACTTGTCCCCCTGGAGCATCCGCTGCACCAGCGGCCTCGCCTCCGCCAGGACCTCCGGACTGCGCGCCAGGCCTCCCACCGCGCGCACCAGCGCCGCGCGGCGCAGCTTCACCCGGTCCGGCTCGCCCTGCGCCGCCTGCCAGCCCAGCTTCTTCAGGCCGCCGCCCAACAGCCCCTCCACCCAGCGGCGGAAGCGCTCCTGGTCCTCGCCCTCCGTCAGCCGGTTATCGATGTAACCGAGCCGCCCGATGAGCTCGTCCAGCACCGCCTCGTCCTCCTCGTCCCCGAAGCGCGCCGCCAGGTCCAACAGGTCCGCCACCGGCGCCTGCCCCGCGCGCACCAGCGCCCACATGTCCGCGAGCAGCGAGATGCGCTCCGACGGCGCCAGCGTCCCCATGTTCGCCGCCAGCGCGTCCAGCGCCGTCTTCTCGTACGCCACCCGGTAGAAGCCCGTGGAGCCGCCGTTGGCGCACAGCCACTTCACGTCCCCCGCGCCGCCCTCCAGCGTCACCGTCGTCTGCGCGTCGCGGAAGAGCACGCGCTGCTCCTTCACGCCGCTCGCGTCCTCGAAGCGCAGCACCATGGGCACCGGCCACGTCTCCGGGCTCTTCACCCCCGGCTCCGAATAGAGGCGCCGCTGCGACAGCGTCACCTTGCGGCCCTCCAGCTTCACCGACACCAGCGGGAAGCCACTCTGGCCAATCCACTTGGTGGCCAGCTCGTTCACCGGCTGCTTCGCGGCCTCACCCAGCGCGTTCCACAGGTCTTCCTTCACCGCGTTCGCGCGCGCGTGCTTGCGCATGTACAGCCGGATGCCTTCACGGAAGGGGCCCTCTCCCAGGAACCCTTCAATCATCCGCAGCACCGCGCCGCCCTTCTCGTAGGTGATGGCGTCGAAGCTCTCGCCGGCCTCACCGGCGTTGCGCACCTCACCGTGGATGGGGTGCGTGGACTTGAGCGCGTCCAGCGCCAGCGCGCTCGCCCGGTGCGCGTCGAAGTCCAGCCACATGCGCCAGTCCGGCCGCCACTGGTCCACGATCTTGAACGCCATCCACGTCGCGAACGCCTCGTTGAGCCAGAGGTCATCCCACCACACCATCGTCACCCAGTTGCCGAACCACTGGTGCGCCAGCTCATGCGTCACCACCTCCGCCACGCGCTTCTGCACGGACAGCGGCGCGGTGGCCGGATCCAGCAGCAGCGCCACCTCCCGGTACGTGATGAGGCCGGCGTTCTCCATCGCGCCCGCCTCGAAGTCCGGGATGCCCACCTGGTCCACCTTGCCAAAGCCATACGGCAGCCCGAAGTAGTCCTGCAGCCGCGGCAGGACCTGGAGCGCCGCGTCCTGGCCGAACTTCGCCAGGTGCGCCTTCTCCGGCAGCGCCCACGTGCGCACCGGGATGCCCTCCGCCTTCTCCTCCGGCGTGCCCACCAGCGGACCCACCACCAGCGCGATGAGGTACGAGCTGAGCAGCTCCGTCTCCTCGAACGTCACCTTGCGCAGCGCCCCGTCCGCCTCGTCCTTCACCACCCGGCCGTTGCCCAGCACCGTGTGCCCCTGGGGCACGCGCACCGTGAGCGCCCAGCGCGCCTTGAAGGCGGGCTCGTCGAAGCAGGGGAACAGCCGGCGCGCGTCCGCGGCCTCGAACTGCGTCGCGGCCACCTTGCCCGCCGCGTACAGCCCGCGCAGGCCCTCGCTGAAGCGCCCCGTCCACAGCACGTCCAGCGTGGCGCTGCCCGCGGGCAGGGGCGCATCGAACGTGAGCACCACCGTCTCGCTCACCGGAGCGACGCGCTTGGACGCGGGCTTGCGCACGTCGTTGCCGGCGCGGAAGGTGACCTCGCCCAGCTCCAGCGCGTTGGCGTGGAGGATGATCTCCGTCGTGGGCTGGGACAGCTCCAGCTCCACGCGCTGTTCACCCGTGAAGCTGCGCCCCTCCAGGTCCAGGGTCACCGTCGCCTGATAGCGGCGCGGACGGAGGGTGGTGGGCAGACGGAAGTTCTTGTCGTCGGTGGGATGCGCCATAGGGGCGGCAATCTAGCGCCGGCCACGCCTTGTGCCTGTGCTCCATTTCCCAGTGTCCGCCGCTTCACGGCGCTCCCGAGGGCGCCGCGGCGCACCTGGGTGACGGTGTCGCTCCGCCGCTAGAGCCCAACCCTCGGGGGCCTGTCGCGCCGTACATCCACCTCCACCGGGCGACACCTTCGTTGGCCGCCGGGCAGGGAGGTGCCTTCGTGGATGGCTTTGGACCAGAGGACTCGCGCAGACTGCCGGGCATGGTCTCCCGTCTCTTCCGAGTGGTCCTGTTGTCGGTGGTCACCGTGCTGGGGTTGTCCATCGCGCAGGAGCTGGGCGAGCGCTGTGTCCAGGGGCTGGAGGAGGGCTTGCGCGTGGCGGCCTTCTGGCGGCTGTCCCCGGTGGAGAAGGGGGTGGTGCACCGGCTCGCGCAGCTGGCCGTCTTCGCGGGCGTGGGCGCGCTGTTGGGGGCCTTGCAGTCGCGCGTGCTGCGCGGGGCGGGGTTCCAGG